>JAYUDV010000232.1:0-25178 GCA_043739565.1 Chloracidobacterium sp. | reverse complement strand
TTTCCCTTTTCCATTAAAGCGATCCGCGATCCTAACAGCATCGCCTCGCGCAGGTCGTGTGTGACGAAAACCGCCGTCTTGCCAAGATCCCGAACGAGATTGGCAAACTCTTTTTGCAGATTTGTCCGGGTTATGGCGTCGAGAGCTCCAAACGGCTCGTCGAGCAGCAGCAGCACTGGATCGGAGGCGAGCGCACGCGCGACGCCGACGCGCTGACGCTGGCCGCCCGACAGCTCGTGCGGAAACCTGTCCGCAAATTTTGCCGGATCGAGGCCGACAAGATCAAGCATTTCAAGCGTTCGCGCTTGTTTTTTCGAGATTTCCCAATTTTCGAGGCCAGGCACAAGAGCGACATTCTCCGCCGCCGTAAAATGCGGAAACAGCCCGCCGTCCTGAATAACATAGCCGATATGCCGCCGGAGATCGATAGCATCCCACGCGGTCGTCGTCTTGCCATCAACGAACACTTCGCCCGTTGTCGGCTCAATCAGGCGGTTGACGAGCTTTAGCGTCGTCGTTTTGCCGCAGCCCGATTCGCCCAAAAGGACAAGAATCTCACCGCGAAGGACAGTGAGACTCAAATCCTCGATTATCAGCGCGCCACCGATCGAATAGGTGACATTGCGAAATTCGACAATCGGCTGTGCGGCGTTGGACATAAAAAGTTGACGCGATTTTATCACGGATAAACTTTTCCGCATTATCGGCACACGTCAAAAAGAGCCTTGTGGCCCTAAATCTTTATTTGAAAGTTGACTGCCAGCCTTTGACGTTATCGGTATCTCAGTTTACATATTCCCGTCTTTCAGTCGGCTCTTTGTTGAAAAATGCGTCCAGCGACAATCTTCCGGGGCCAACTATGAGCATAAACGCCGAGGTCATGATCTGTGCATAATCGGAGCGCACCTCATGCAAAACAGCCCAAAACCCGGTAATGGGCGGCGCGGGCGGTGCCGGAAGCGGATTGGTTCCTAAAAATATACTGATTTTTGTCGATAAAACCGCCACGATCATCTGGATGATAAAATAAAAAGTGATAAATCTCGTAAATAATCCGAAGATCAAAAGAAAACCGAGGGCGATTTCCCCAATGCCGACAAAGTTTGCCGTAAGTTCAGGAAAAGGAAAGCCGAGCTTCGTAAAGCGCCCGACGCCTTGATTTGCAAAAACGAATTTGAGAATTCCCTCCCAAAAAAACACGCCGCCGGCCATTAGTCGGAGCAGAATCGTCGCGGTCGGCCCGTCAACCGGCGGATTCGCGAACCATTGCCATATTTTGCTGATTACCATAATTTATTTTTCTCCCGTTGTATTTTTTTATCGGCCGCCGAATCACTCATCAAAGCCATAAAATTTACACGCATAATAACGCGCGCCTTTCCGCCTTTATTTCGCATTAAACGCCCTTCAACCATACAGACCGTCGAAACCGTCAAAATATTCCCGCATTGAAACTTTGTTATTTATCGTGAGGCGATTTCTACTTTTACCAACGGAGGAGAGGGGGAAGGTTTAACCGAAAAGTGCGTAGGCTTAGGGCAACTTCTTTTAGGTTCTTCAGGGCAGATTACAAAACTTTTTTCTTGGGCATGCCCATCGATTAAATCATTTAATACAAACAGTTTACAGCTTTAACTTGGCGCTTATGACGCGAAACCGCCACCACTCAATCAAAAAGTAAAAAGACAACGCGATAACAAAGTCGCTGTTTCGCCCTCACGTCCATTGAATTGTTATGCCGTCCTTGAGTATTCAATTTAGCCTTATTAAAAAGTTTCTATTTTGTTGCCCGAAGTTGCTGGAACAGGAAAGCATACTCATCAGCTAATTTTTTGTTAAATTGCTCTTTGGTCGAGCCAACACCGTGTCCGGCATCGTAATCAACGCGCAGCAACACAGATCTTCCGCTTATGGAAGCGGCTTGAAGCCGTGCCGCCATTTTCGCAGCATTCCAAGAATCAACGCGGGGGTCGTTGATGCCTGTTATTAAAAGCACAGCCGGATATTTCACGCCATCTTTGATTTTCAGATAGCCGTCCATTTCGAGCAACGCCCGAAAACCTTCTTCGGTTTTGACCGAGCCGAATTGCGGGACATTGCCGGGTCCGTTTGCCGTAGTCTCATATCGCAAAGTGTTCGTCATTCCATTAACGATAATTGCCGCTTTGAAAAGTTCCGGTCTTTCGGCAATCGAGTTGCTGACGGTGATTCCGCCTGCACTACCGCCTTTGATTCCGAGATGCTGTGGAGAAGTGTATCTTTCACTCATGAGGTATTCGGCGCAGGCGATAAAGTCTTTCCAAGTGTTCGGCTTCGTCTTCTGCTTTCCCGCCGAGTGCCATTCTTCGCCGTATTCGCCTCCGCCGCGCACTCCCGCCCAGACAATCACGCCGCCGCGCTCCAACCATGGCAAATAGCCGGCACCGAAAGACGGCGTGGTGTTCACGATTCCGTATGCGCCGTAACCGTACATCAAAACGGGATTTGTGGCGTCGCGCTTCAAGCCTTTTTTGTAAATAATGACGAGCGGAACCATCGTGCCGTCGTAGCTTTGCGCTTTATCGTTGACAAACTTGATGCCCGACATATCAACCGGATTTGACGGAATCAGATTAGTCGGCGTGGTCTTCCCGGTCTTCGGGTTGTATTTGAAATGCGCCCGCGATTTCGTCCACGAAACAATATTGAAATATATCCCGTCGGTATTGGGTCGGGTTGGTCCCGAAATACTTGCCGAGCCTTCGTAAGGCAGCTTTAAAGGCTCGGCTTTTTTCGTCTTGTAATCCACGCGCCGGAGGCGATAATTTCCGCCATCGAGCGTTTCGACATAAAGCGCGTCACGCTGTGCCAACATGTTTTTGATAACAGCTTCGCTCGCCGGAACGATTGTTTCGGCTTTGGACAAATCGGGGTTCGACAAACTGGAGCGAACGATTTTGTAACGCGGCGTGTTTTTGTAAATCAGCAAATACAGTTCGTCGCCGCGTATATCCAAATTGGAAACTTCATCGTCAAAAGAAACGATTTTGCGCCAAGGCACGGGCGTTTGATTTAACGCCGGAAGCGGCGCGACATAATATTCCTGATTCGGCGTAACTCCGGTGGACAATACTCCCAAAACAAAATTCCAATTCGGGCGAGTTTCAACCGACCAAATCAAATCAATACCGTCTGAAATGTCTGGATTTAAACCGTAACCGAAAATTGGTTTATCTTCCTCCGGGTTTGCGCCGAGACGGTGCAGAAAGGTGCGAAACTTTTGATTTTTCTCATTCGCCGGAGCATTTTCGGGAAGTTTGGGAAGACGCTGAATAAAAAATGATTTACTGTCGGGCAGCCAGTTGGCAGCGTCGCCGATAAGCCGGTCAATCCGCTCGCCCATATCTCGCCCGGTTGCCGCCTCAACTACGCGCAGTTCGGCATCTTCCAAACCGCCCGCCGCGATGTTATAGGAAACGAATTTTCCGTCCCACGAAATGCTCCAATCGCCGAGCGAATAACGCTTGCCGTCACCGACAACTTTGTTCGGGTCAATCAAGAGACGTTCTGCGCCCGTCAAGCCTTCGCGGACATAAAGTTTGAAATCGTTTTCATCGGGAGCGCGTCGGGTGTAGAAAAATAAATTACCGCCTTGTCTGATGCCGCCAACCGCAACGCTTGCGCTCGTAAGTTCGTTGAGCCTTTTGAAAATCTCATCGCGCATCGGCAATTTTTGCAGATAAGCGTCGGCGTAATCCGCTTGCACTTTCATCCACTTCCGCACTTCATCGGATTTCAAATCTTCCATCCAGCGATACGGGTCTGTAACCCGCACGCCGAAATACTCGTCCGTTACGTTGTCAAGACGCGCTTTCGGCGGAACAGTTTGCGCTTGTGCGGACGCGATAAACGCCAAGAGCAAAGCGTAAGTAATCAGCTTAACAATTAGGAATGACCGAATGATATTTATAGTTGATTATCTCATACAAGATTATAATTTCATCTACGGCTATGCGCCGAATTTAGCGAAGCGGCATAACTTATGATTATGCGGAATCAATCGGCATAGCACACCCGAATGCGTGTCTTATCACGATTGGTTCCTGATGATACGCAAATTCGGAGTATTATCGAGAAAAACTCAAGATATTTCAGATAGATTTATAGGTGATTTCACAGAAATATGCAACAGAAGTCCAAATTGCTGGATCAAGTTCGGGGCCGTTTGCCGCGTTCCTCATCAACCTCAAAAATGCTACAATTCGGAACCCTGTAAGTCTATTTCAAACGGCCTGCGACCACTTTGTGGAGAGTGCTGGCAATGTAAGTTTGGTAGGGCATCCCTTCTTTGGCGGCGCGAGCCTGAATCTTTTCCAAGTCGCGGGAGGAAATTCGGATATTGATCCGCTTGTCTTTTTGAAGGGTGCTGTGTGCCGCATCTTCCAGTTTCTGTTTTTCATCACGAAAGTTTTTAATACTTTCAAACTCGCCACGTTCAAAGTCGCCTAGGATTTGAAGTTCCTCTTCGTCAAACTGCATGTCATTTTTTTTCATGATAGATACTTCCGCGTCGCCTTTCGGATTCGTGCACTCACGGCTAAATTTTTTTGCCACGAATGCACGAATGCACGAATGTGAAAAAAACCATAATATAATTTTCCAATGCTTAATCTCTAATAATAACTTACGTCTACAACCGTCATAAAGCGGGCCCATTTATAAAAACCGAACTATGCAATATTTCGCCGATGGGAATAAAATGGTTGAAACGCCGGTCTTAGATAAGTGAGGCTGTGCGAAATGTGAGAATAGCCTTTGCCTAAGACTAATAAAGCCGTAAATTTTGAGGAGACAATTCTTCCGCATCTTGACGCTGCCTACAATCTGGCGCGGTGGTTGACGCGCGATGGCGCTGATGCCGAGGATGTTGTTCAGGAGGCGTATTTGCGGGCGTTTAAATTCTTTGACGGCTTTCATGGAGACAATGCGAGGTCGTGGATTTTGAAAATTGTCCGCAATACGTGCTATTCATGGCTTCAGAAAAATCGGGCGCACGCAGTCACGACGGAATTCGATGAGGAGCAGCACGGCGTTGTAGACCATGATACGGAAGCGGTCTTAATCGGAAACATTGATACGCAAATGCTCAAACGGCTCTTAAACGAATTGCCGCTCGAATTTCGCGAGATCGTTATTTTGCGCGAGTTGGAAGGCATGTCGTACAAAGAGATTGCGGGCGTCTCGGATTTACCGTTGGGAACGGTAATGTCGCGCCTCGCGCGGGCTCGGGCGCGCTTGCAAACGGGTCTGGTTACGTGTTTGAAAGGGGAATTGAAGTGAACTGTCAAACTACGCAAAATTTATTAGATGGTTATGCGGACGGCGAACTCGATCCCGTCAACCACGCGGCGGTCGAGAAGCATCTACGCGATTGCCCGGCGTGCAAACGTGTTAACTCAAATCAAATGTCGCTAAAATCGGCGATGACGGACGAATCGCTTTATTTTCAGGCCCCGACAGCTTTGCGAATGAACATTCAAAAAGCCGTGCGGGAGGCGGACTGGGAATCTGCGCCAGCAGTTTGGTCGTGGCCGTGGCGGCTTGTGCCCATTGTGGCCGCAGCAACGGCGGTTGTTATTTTGGCCATTTTGCTCTTGCGGCCGGGCGTGACGAAGGACGATCTTTTGGCAAAAGAGGTCGTTTCCGGCCACGTTCGTTCGATGATGGCAAATCACCTGACGGATGTGCTTTCGACCGACCAGCACACGGTCAAGCCGTGGTTCGACGGCAAGCTCGATTTCTCGCCGCGGGTCATCGACCTCGACGCAGGTGGTTTTCCGCTGGTCGGCGGCCGCATGGACTATATCGGCAGCCGTCCCGTCGCTGCGCTTGTCTACCAGCGGCGACAGCACGTCATAAATCTGTTCGTTTTCCCGTCCGGCGGCGATCCCGATATCGCCAACCAAATGTCTGAACGGCAGGGTTATAACCTTATCCACTGGAATAAATCGGGCATGTCGTTCTGGGCCGTCTCGGACGTCAATCTAAATGAACTGCAGGAATTTGCACAGGGCATTCAGAATTGAGCGGCGGCCCGCACTCGTCTGGGATGAATTTACCAGATTCGCTCGACCTCGGTCCCCTCAAAATACGGGTCAAAGGCGTCGTCCACACTAACAAGATCAATACCCTCGACAATCGCCTGCGCGGCGATCATTCGGTCAAACGGGTCTTTTGGTGAAACGGTAGACGGTTTTGTTGCGAAGTGTGGGCAAAGGTTACGTTGATCGCATCTATTGAGTAAGTTTTGAGTGTTTCGGGAAGGCTGTCGTAGCCATTTTCAATTTCCAGCCTTCCCAAGGCATTCTTAATAAAGATTTCCCAAAGGCTGACGATGCTTATCTTAACCTAGGTTTCATCCGACTCGATAAGATTGACGGCCATCCGGCTAAGCCTTTTCCGATCACCGATATACCAAATGAATGTATGCGTATCAATTCTGATTCGCATCACATATATTCCTCGAAACCTTCGATCGGATCGTCAAAATCGGGTGACATTTTGAACATTCCGGGATGACTTCCAGCCTTTGACCGACGATGTTTAGTCACCTGGCCATTTTCAACCATTCGTTTGGCCAGACTATCGATAAACTTCTCAACCTCGGCCCTGAGCTCCTCAGGTAAAGTATGGATTCGTGCCATTAATGCCTTTTCGTCAGTCATAAGCCTATTTTGCATCAAAGGTGCCATTTCCAAGAAGTTTTAGTACGCGGCGAGCCTATCGCTTTAACCAACCCTCACGTATATTCATCTGAGCGGGCGACGGGCTGGCGACCTCGTTCAAACCGTAATTTGTAACGTCGCACATGCCGATCTTGATGGTCATTTCGATCTCGGTGGAGCTGCGAGTTACCGTAAATTTTGCCGTCTTGCCGCCAAGTGAGCCGATCGGAAAGCCGATGATCGTCGCTCCGTCGATCTTGGTGATAACGTCGCCTGATTTTAGACCGGCGTCGGCCGCGCTCGATCCGGGCGCGACGCCATTTATGGCATAACCGCCGCTGCGAAAGCGGTCTGGATACTGGCCAGCATGACTAGGACCAAAATTATCGGATAGAAATTAATGATTTTTCGCATATAAAAGCACGCACCTGTTTTTTGAAAATTACATTACCGCATTATGAAAAGTTTCACTATCGAGCGCAAAAGGGCCGGATTTTGCTTTGAAACGTCGGGAAATTACCGTACGATGATTGAGGTTTTCGCAAATGAATATTATGAATAAAAAGATCTCGATGTTCGCACTTTTACTTTCGATGTTTTTGGCCGTTTCCGCGTGTTCAACGACGGCAAATACCAATATCGGTGTGGCCGTCAACGCCAATTCCAACGCCAACACCGAACCCGCCGGCACGCCTTCGTCAGGTTCTGCCGAATCGCAAACGGCGTCGCCTGAGGCTCTTGTCGCCGATCTGTACAAACAGCACGACGCGAACAAAAGCCCGTTCTTTCAGACCAAAAACCGGGCGCTGGTCGATAAATATTTTACAAAATCGACGGCCGATCTGATCTGGAAGGATGCCGTAAGTTCTAAAGGTGAGGTCGGTGCTCTCGACGGCGACCCGCTCTATGCCGCGCAGGATACGCAGATCAAAAACTTTGCCATCGGAAAGGCCGAACTTAAAGGTGAAAATGCCACGGTGCCGGTAAATTTTACAAATTACGACAAAAAGACCACGATCAAATTTCAGCTCAAAATGGTCGCCGCCGCGTGGAAAATAGATGACATCATCTGGCCCGAAGGCGACAGTATGGTCAAGATCATAAAGGAAAATTATGCCGGCAATACTGATATGGAATCTAAACGTGGCGGCAATTTCGAAGGCAAATATCAGGTCGGCGACACGTCATGTACTGTCAAACCAGTGAAAATGGCATTCGAAGTTAGGTGGGCCAAAGGCACCGGTACCGAGATGGTTTTCTTTAAAGAAGGGACGACATTCGAATCGGATCGAAATAAAGAAGGCGGGACCGATATGTTCGCTTTCGACGATGAAAAATACAATTCCGGCACTTTTACCCGCAGTGACGGCAAGACTTTTCCAATAAAACGGGCGAAGTAAAACCTCTCGCTACTCAATCAAAAATAACCCGCGCACAAATGGCGACGCCTCGATACCACGGGCCGTCGCCATTTTTACGACGGCTGCGATTTGCCGACAGGAACGCTTCACTTCGGCTGGCTGCCAGACATGGAAATACCGGTCGTTTTGGGAAATTTGGTATTCCGAAAGGGGGCGGCTTGCGCATATTGTTGAGGGATGAGGCGGCGGGTGTCGTTTTTGGATATATGGGGAACAACAATAGCGAAGGGCGTTTGCATCGGATCGAGGATTGCCGCGAGATATTTTTGAAGTATGAGGGCGAGCGGCATGAGATGATCGAGCGGTACGGCTGGAACCGTCTGCTCAACGCGGACGCGAGGCGGCGCATTGCGGTTGGGGAAGATGGCTCCCCTCCTTACAAAGGAGCGGTGGATGCCGCTTCGGCAGACGGGGTGGTTCTCTCTTCCGCTATCACCCACTCGACTTCTGGCGGGAACGCGACAGTCATGGAGCGTGTATCTGCAAACAACACGCTGGCTGAACCCGACATGTTGCTTGATTTTGACGAATTCCTCGTCTGGCTCAAACAGGTCTCGCCGACGATGGAGTGGGAATGGCGGCATCAGGTGCCGAGCCTGACACCCAGCACGCTGTCGAGCTCTCGGCAAACGGCAACGCCGTCATCCAGGACCTCCGGCGTGAGCGAGATATCCTGGGACGCAGCTTTCGCGGCGTAAAGGTCGAGAGATCCAAGGTCTCGCGTGCCCTGCCGTGGATCGCCCTCGCCGAAGAAGGCCGCCTCCATCTCGTCCGCGGCCCCTGGAACCGAGACTTCATCGACAAAGCCTGCTCATTCCCATCCGGCTCCCACGACGACCAAATCGACGCCGTCTCCATCGCCGTCCGCCTATCCCGCCCAAATGGCTCCCGCTTTACGGCCTTTGACTAAATTGCTTGATCTTTGACAATGCCAAAAACTGGCTGAAAAGAGTTTTTAGCGTCCCGATTTTGGATAAACGACCGGACTTTTGTTGCCGTCCTTATCGACCGCGCGGACGCCGAAGAAATAATTGTCCTTGGACATTTCCTTTGCGGTGTAGGTCGTGACATTTCCGACGGATAGGGAATTTGTCCAGAAAGCGGAGGTGGTATCGCGCCAGACGATCTCGTAACCGGCGAGATCGGCGTCTTTGCTCGCATCCCATTTCAGATCGGTGTCGTTGGTCAGCTTGCCGGTGAGAATTGTCACGCCCTTTGGTTTTGCCGGTGCAAGCGCGAGATTTGCGAGGGCGATGAGATTGATGCGGGCGGCGTTTGCGACGTATTCGAAATCGACAAATTCGGGCAAATCACCGTATTGCTTACCGTCGACCATCTTTACGCTTTGGTGCTGGTGGGTGTAATCCTCGTGCGGCTCGGTAAAGCGGACGGCCGCAAAACCATTTTCGAGAAATGGAATATGGTCGCCGCCGCGTCCGTAGCGGTCACGCCGATAGACGAGCGTGACGGTAAATTTTGGTGAATAAATGTCGGCGACCTCTTTGATATAACGCCCGAGTTGGCGCGATGCCGAATCGTTTTCACCGCCGACGCTGCGGCGTGCGTTCGCCTCGGCCGGCGTTTCATTTGACGGAACGCCCTCGGCGAAAACGCGGATGGTCTGACGGTCGGCCGCATTTTTATAGCTCGTCACGCCGCCGATGATGTCGTTGGTAAACATCGCCTCGATGTTCATCTTGGTCCCGACCGCCTGCTTTGCAAAATATGTCGCACCGAGCAGACCCTGTTCCTCGCCCGGAACGGTCATAAAAATGATCGTCGCGTCAAATTTACGTTTTGACATTACGCGGGCGAGTTCGAGCGAGGCTGCCGTGCCGGAGGCGTCGTCATTAGCACCCGGAGCGTCACATTTTGCATCCGTCGCATCGAGGTTGCACATCGAATCGTAATGGCCGGAAACGACGTAGACGCGATCCGGATCGGTCGTTCCCTTGAGAGTGGCAAATACGTTGGTCAGGTTGGTCGGCTCGGCGATACGGGCGACCTTTGGCTGCAAAAACTTTTGCTTTTGTACGTCGAGACAGCCGCCGCAACCGGCGCTGATCTTTTGAAATTCCGAGTAGAGCCAATCGCGCGCCGCTCCGATGCCGCGGGTCGGATTATCCTGCTCCGACAGCGTATTTCGCGTGCCAAATGTCACAAGCTTGCGGATCGTCGCCTCGATATTCCTGGCCGAAACTTCCCGCATCATCCTGGTGATCTCGGGATTTGGTTTGACGGTTTGTTTTTGGGCCGTCGAAAAGGTTACGTTTGCGAAGATGATGGCAAGACAAAAGACATATCGTATTTTCATAGGTAAATCGATAAAATTCGGTCAGATCCGAGTGCGAATGTTGGCTGAATTATGCTCAGGATTTACTGAATACGATACGCTTTTTCTTTCCAAACAACAACGACCGTGCCGCCAAGTGTGTTGGCAATATTTCGCAGGCCGCCGTCCAGTTTTTTGAATTCGTCGGTTGCGCGCCGGACGTTTATCGTCGGCTGGCCGTGATATGCCGTGTCGTACCATGCACCGTCATGCCGGTCAAAGGTCTTACGGCCGACGGTTTTTGTGGATGAGGCCATACCCGACGCGCCGGATTGATCGGACGTTTCCGTTTGATTTTGATTGCTTTGACGCGGGCCGGACGCACGATTCGGACCGGATTTTTTCGCAGACGGCGGCGCGGCTTCGCGGTCCATTCGGTTTTCTGTTTTCGACAGCGTGGCAGCCTTACGGTCGTCTTTGAGTTTGTCATCGCCGGCTTTTTTCTCGTCGCGATTGGCGGGGGGGTTATCGGTTGCCGTAGGCGGCGGAGCAGCGGCGACGGGCTTCGGATTTTCGACCGTCACGCCGTCTAACGCAAACGCGCGTTCTTTTTCAGGCGGTCGTCGGACGCCGGGAGCGGAACCGGTGCGGGCCGACGTGTTCGACGATGTCGCCGGGGCCATATTTGACATCGCCGATGGCATTGCCGGTGACTTCGCCATCGGCATGTTTGCGGCATTTGCCGTCGAATTCGCTGCATTGGAATTGGCCGCGTTTGCCGACGCATCGCCGCTGTAATACGGGCCGCCCTTTGAGCGTTCCGGGTCGGCGACCTGCGAAACGTTTGAACCCGCGTCATCGGGGTTTTGCAAAACGAGATATCCGAGAATGGCGCCAAACGACAAAACCAGCGCACCCATGGTCAGAGCCAGATTTTGGGTCTTGAAGAGGCCTTCGTACCACGGAATAGTTGTCTCGCCGACCGGCGCTACGACAGGAGAGGCGGCTGCCGCCACCGCTTCGGAATTTGTAAGGATAGCGTGAGACAGCAGCTTTCGGCATCGATCGCAATCGGCGAAATGCTCCATATAAAGGAGTTTTGCCTTCGGCGGCACGGCGTTTTCGGCAAATGCGGCAACCGTGTCGGCGTCGAGGTGGCCGGCATTTGCGGCCGTTACAGACACGCCCGCCGGATCACGCGCTTTTCGCAGGATCGTATCGATTTCTTTGTCGAATTCAAGTTCCATCAGAATTATTCACCACAGGGACACAGAGAAAAATGAAACCACGGATGAACATAGATAAACACGGATCGGTAATTTATGTTCTTCATATCTGTGGGCATCTGTGTTCATCTGTGGTTTCACGTCTCTCTGTCTTCTCTGTGGCTACGGTTTTCATAACCATTTACTGAACGGCTTGCGTCCAAAAATCTTGCACGAGCACGAGGACAAAAAGGGCCGCGAACATGGTCTCGATATTTGTCCCCAGGCTCGCGGCCGTCTCGCTGAGGTGCCGTTTTACCTCGCTGTCGGTCCATCCGTGCCGCTCGCGAAGAGCGCGTTCGACGCCCTTTCTGATCTCATTTTGCACACGGGTCAGCTTGCGGCTGGCCGTCGCCTCGTGATAGCCGAACGTGGCGGCGATGTCCTTAAGTTTGAGGTCGTCAAAATAATACAGCTTAAGGATCAGGCGATCCTCGGTATCGAGTTCGGCGACCGCTGCGGCAAGCGCCGCCGAAACGTCGGCTGCCGTCTGCCCATCGGAGAACAAGTCTTCCGGATTTTCTGTATGCGGGCCAAAGTGGTTATTATCGTTTTGAGCCGCCTCATTCGCGAGGTTTTCGAATTCGCGATCTTCCTCGATCTGGACAAATTTGGAAGTTTTACGAAACTGGTCAACCGCGAGTTGCGAGACGACCGCCCGCAGCCAACCGGCAAGCGAACCGCGCCCCGAATAATATGCGAGCTTGCTCTTTTTGTTGCCATCGGCATCTGTCCGCAGGCCGTAAAGCTCGGCCCAGATCGAGCTTGCCAGATCCTCGGCGTCCTCGTTATTGGATGAAATCTTTCGAGCGGCCGATTTTACGGTCGAATCAAAATTTTCGACCAGATGCTCCCATGCCTTCTCATCGCCATTTTCGCAAGCAACGATCAGACAGAGATCATCCGCCCGAATCTCGTCGATAAACTCTTTTATATCAGTATTTGTGGCGTTAGCGTCCGTCTGGAAAATATATTTATCAAGCGCACCGTGGACACGCGCGGATATATCGGCACCGGTCAATTCGAACGGGTTTATGGCGCGCGAGATCAGATGCTCTATGGCTTCTTCAACCGTATTTTTGTGCTTCTCGGCGATCGGGCTCATTCAAAAAGGTGTCACGATTTTAGCATTCTTTGGATGAAAGTTTTAGTGATCGGAGTTGTTCCGCCTTATTTGAGGTGCTTTCGCAAAAACGACACGATCTTAAACCCGTCGTAATAAACCCACGGTTTTACGCCGAGCGTATAGTGGCCGCATGGGATCGCGACTTCACTGTGTTTGATGTTATGACTCCGCAAAGCCCTGATCGTGTCGCGTGAGAGATCGACGGGAAAGCTGAGATCATAGAGAGCGTAGATATAACGCTGCGGTCGAGGGCGGAGTTTTGCGAGGCGATCCATATATGCCATCGGTGAGATCGGCAGCCAGTATTCGCGCAGCTCGTCAAGCGTGACGTTGTCGCCGATGCTTTCTTTTACGTGATAGGTCGTGATCCCGTGCCATACGATATCCGCCGGATAGCCGGAGACGTGGTTAAAAACAGCCGTGTCGATCTGCATATCGTGTGTAAACGCAAAAAAACCGACGCACGAACCGATGCTTGTGCCGACAATGCCGATCTTTTCATAACCTTGCTGCTTGAGCCAGCGAACCGCCGAGCGCGTATCGACGACCGCTTGTCTGAGAGATTGCAGCGTACGGCCGACATTGGGAGCTACGAGATAATCGGCCCGCGTTGTTTCCGGCGGCATACGCTCTTCGTGATACGGCAGCGTCATACGCAGGGCTGAGAAACCAATCTTGTTAAAGATCTTGCAAAGGTCAAAATACGTTCCGGCTTTGGCATTCCAATGAGGCAGGACGAGGATCGCCGACTTCTTTTTTGTAGCGTGGGGGAAGTAGGTAGCGTAAACGGTATTGTTCTCAACCGACGGCGTTTCTACGCCACTTGTCCATGTCAAGGTGTCGCCGTCCAATTTGAAATCTGAAATTTCAGGCGAAAAAAAGAACGCTTCACTGTTCGCGACCGTATTTTTAGAATATTCACTGAACAGTTTTCGCGGGTCGCCGCCGTTTGCATGACAGGTAATATACTCCGTGCCCCAATCGAATTCCCGGACGACGCGGTTGTCATCGAGCATCGCAAAATGCCGTTCCTTATTGTGCATGTACCGCTTGAGCATAAAATCAAAGAATATTTAACCACAGATAAACACAGATGAACTCAGATCAAAATCAATTGTTATCTGTGTCTATCAGTGCTTATCTGTGGTTTCCTTCTTTCTTCACGCAGTCGCCGATTTCGCTTTTTGGACGATCTTTTCGTAAAAAGCGATGTATTGAGGAATGATCTGGCCGGTCGAATATCGTTGGACGGCCAATTCGCGTCCGCGTGTCCCAAACGAGCGTCGCATATTTTCATCCGCGAGCAGGCGGAGCGTGTCGGCGCACATCTTATTGACATCGCCGACATCACTTAGAAATCCCGTTTCACTGTCATTTATCACCTCGGGTATCCCGCCGATACGAGTTGCAATAACGGGAACCTCGCAAGCCTGAGCTTCGAGTGCGGCGAGGCCGAATGATTCCAATTCCGACGGCAATAAAAAGACGTCGGCCACGCCGAGATAGTCAGCGATATTTGCCTGTTTGCCGACAAATTCGATGTGTTCCGTCATTCCCAATTGTTCGGCAAGATAATAAACGGCCGAGCGTTCTGGGCCGTCTCCGACCATGACAAGACGGGCATTTTCACCGGCGGCACGGACCTTGGCTAGTATCTCGACGCAATCGGCAGCTCGCTTTACAGGACGGAAATTCGAGACATGGACGAGCAGCCGTTCGCCGTTTGGAGCAAGTTCGTTTCGCAGCGGCGAATCAGGAGTGCGCGTGTAATGCGTCGGGCAGATGAAATTTGGTATTACCTCGATCTCGTCAAAATCGAACGTCTCGATCGTCGCCTGTTTTAGAAATTTGGACACGGCGGTGACGCCATCCGATTGCTGCAAGCCGTACCGCGTGATCGGCAGATACGAGCGGTCGGCTCCGACCAGAGTAATGTCGGTGCCGTGGAGCGTCGTGATGACGGGAACATACCGCTTTTGCTTGATAGATTCTCGTGCAAGGATCGCGCTGATCGAGTGCGGTATCGCGTAATGGACGTGAAAAAGGTCGAGCTTTTCGGCACGGGCGACCGTCGCCATCTTGGTCGCTAAAGCGAGGTCATACGGTTGATGCTCAAACAGCGGATACGACATCATTTCCACTTCGTGAAAATGGATACGCTCATTTAACTCGGTCAGCCGCGTCGGCAAAAACGACGATATAAAGTGGACATTATGCCCGCGCTCGGCGAGGTCGCGACCGAGCTCGGAGCCGACGATCCCGCTGCCGCCGTATGTTGGATAAACGGTTATGCCGATATTCATAAAGCCACCAAAAACCAAATAAATATCGTACCACGCGGGTCTCGTCAAAACGAAGTTAGACGAGCGACCGCACAATTGCACCCGCGAAAATAACGATGACCGAAAGACAAGTTCGCGAAGGTAGCGACGGCGGTTCGTCGCCCGTCATAGTTTTTGCATCTATTTGCGTCGGCAGGTTATTGACGGCGGTCTCGGTTGTCGTTCCCTTTTTCCGGACAAGATAAACAATCCCGGAAAAATCGTCCGTAAAAAGAAACGAATTTGCATCGAGCTTGATAATATCGCACGGCCGGCCCCAGACGGTTGAGCCTTGTAGAAAGCCGGTCAAAAAATCCTGTAACCTGTCGCCTTTGCGCATAATGACGATCTTGTAACCATGTCCGATCGCCTTGTTGGTCGAGCCGTGGAGTGAAACCAGAAACGCATTTTTAATCGTATCCGGCGAATCGGCGTCGTCGAAATAGTCAAATCCTAGTGCCGATGCGTGAGCCGGGAAAAAGGCGTAAGGCGCGGCGACATTTGCACAGCCGCTCGGGCGTTTGTATAGCGGATCGCCAAAAATTTTGCCGTTCGATGAGTAGCAGTAAGGCCAGCCGTAATCAGCGCCGTCGTGAAGCGCGTAAAACGTCTCATCCGGCTTTTGCAGGCCCAGATGATCGACGCCCTGCCCCGTTGCCCACAGCGCATTAGCCATCCATTTTAGCCCGACAGCGTTACGCAAACCTTTTGCAAATTCGCGCTGGCCGCTGCCGTCCGGGTTCATTTCAATAATGCTGGCACGGACCTTTTCTTTTTCGACGCAAGCGTTGCAGCTCGATCCGACGGAGATGTAGAGCTTGCCGCTCGGTGTAAAAGCGATGGTGCGCGTCAGGTGCCAGCCGCCGTATTTATAGCTCAGGCCGTAGTCGGGAAATGTCGCGAGCGTCTGCGGCGCGATGTCGGTCGGCTTAGTCTCGCCCAGGGTGAATTTTCGCCGCGTCAGCTTGTCCGTCTCGGCAAGGTAGAACCAATCCTGGCCTTGCAGGTCGCGGTAAAACTGGACGCTGTTCGGATTCTTGAGACCCGTTAAGTAGGGAATGACTTTGGAGAATTTGCCGGTTTTAGCGTTCCATCCATCTAGAATGTAAACGGTTCCGCGCTTGTTATCGGTCAGATTGTACATATCGGTGACAAAGATGCGGCCGTCCGGCGCCTTTGCGAAAAAACGCACACGTTTTAGCCCCTCAACCGCCGGAATAATTTCAAACTCCGATGGCAAATTAAGGTTAAATGACTTGCCGCTTTTTAGCACGATGCGGTTTGGAACCAGTTTTGGTTGAGCAAAAACTGTAACGGATATAAGCACTGTTAACGAAAGTGTTAGTATTTTCATCTGATTCGTGTTATTCGTGTAATTCGTGGCAAAAAAATATGAAAATCGATAAATTTCTCGTCGCCGAGGGGTCAAAGGTCAATCTGAAGGATCATCCGACCGATTTCACCGATGGCTTTAGTGACAAAAAAGAGGCGGCCAAGGATCTTGAAAAAAATGTCGCGCGTCTAGCCGAACTCCAAAATATTCTCTACGCACAGAATGTTCACTCAATTTTGATCGTTTTTCAAGCGATGGACGCTGCCGGCAAGGACAGCACGATCAAACACGTTATGAGCGGGATCAATCCGCAGGGTTGCCAGGTTACGGCATTTAATTTGCCATCCGCCGAGGAGATGGATCACGACTATCTGTGGCGCACCCAAATGGCTCTGCCGGAACGCGGGCGTATCGGCATTTTTAACCGGTCGCATTACGAAGAAGTGCTTATCGTCAAGGTCCACCCCGAAATTTTGCAGGCGCAGCATCTGCCCGACGAGGTAAAAAACGATAAAGACATCTGGAAAAAGCGATACCGGCAGATCCGTAATTGGGAAGAAACTCTGGCCGAAAATGGCACACACGTTTTGAAATTCTTTCTAAATGTCTCGCAGGAAGAGCAGAAGAAACGCTTTCTCGAGCGGATCGACATGCCCGATAAAAACTGGAAATTCAATGCCGGCGACTGTAAGGAGCGCGTTCGTTGGGACGATTACATGAAGGCCTACAAAGACGCTATGGAGGCTACATCGACCAAAAATTCGCCGTGGTACATCATACCGGCGGATAAGAAATGGTTCACACGGCTCGCCGTTTCAGAGATCATCGTGCGTAAGATGGAATCGCTCGATCTCAAATATCCGACGGTCACAGAAGCTCACAAGGCGGATCTTGTGGAATCGAAAAAGATCTTGGAAAGCGAGAAATAGGATCTGATTTAACTCTGTGTCTTCTTCTGCGATCTCCGTATTAAAAATTGTTAACGCAGAGGGCGCAAAGTTGGGCACAGAGATCGCTGAGGAAGATGGAACCTGGCAACGAAGAATTTCGTTTCTCTGATTTGGATCAATAAAATTATGTATTGTCCCGAATGCGGAATTGAGGAGCGAGCGGCGAACCAGTTTTGCCGCGCGTGTGGCAGCGACCTGCGACGGGTGCGTTTGGCGACCGAGACGCCGGACAGCATTACGGCGTCGGCCGTGTCTGCCCGCGACGAGATCGGACGGGCCGTTGCAGCAAAGATACGCGAAACTCAAAGTACATATGAACTAAAAAAAGTCGCCGAAGATGTGTTGCCGGAGATCGAAAAGTTTCTCGAATCACCCGAAGAAAAGCGTCTTCGCCGGATGCGTACGGGGATGATAATTTCGTCGATTGGACTGGGAGCGGCAATCGGTATCTCGATTGCCAGCTTTGCGATGAAAGATCAGGGTCCTATGTTTCTCGCCGGTCTCGGAATTGTAACTTTCTTCATCGGCCTCGGGTTTCTCCTGAACGGCGTTTTTCTAACCGTGCCAAAAAAAAGCCTCGCAGACCGCACGTCCGACGCAGCCAGCCAACGAGCACTCGACAGCATCAGCGGCACCACGAACGATCTGCAACTACCCGAACCCGCGAGCCTGTTCTCGTCGGTAACTGAGAATACGACGCAACATCTGAAAGAAAAACAGCCCGCGCAACGTGATTGACTTTGGATTTGCGCTCCTGAATTCTCCGTGTTCGTTTCGGCTCGATCAGTAAGGCCGGTTCGCCCTTGCTTCGGTTTCAGCTTGGGCTGGCCGCCCAGCAAGCCGCCCGCTCGGATGTGAAGTTGAAAAGCTTCTACAAACCAAGGTCGTGTTGGGGCAACTCCCACTGAATGCTGGCGAAGAAAAAAACAAAGGCGGTGGCCAAAACAGCCGCCGCCCGAAAGCTTCTGGTCAAACTCTCGATCATGCTGCGGGACAATATCACCGCTGTGGAGTTCGACCAGCGTGGCCGCCGGGAACCGTTTGGCAATGCCCGGTTAACGCGGGGGTCTGAAATGACCGTTCTCTGATAGGGCCAAGCCAACCTTTTCTCCTGAACGGAGACAAGCGCGGATCTGTACATAATGGGAAACGCGGGGCACACAATCGTCCCGCTTAAATGACCGGGGAGACGAATGAGTGGGCCATCAGCCTTACTCGACACGTCTGATTCCACGTATTCAGACAAAACCAAAGAAATGCCTCCGGCGGCATCTCCGCAGTCTCTCTCGTGGAGAACTGTTTAACGCTGAGATCGCTGAGTAAAACACTGAGGTCACAGAGAAACAGTCTGACTTAGACGGAGCCGGAATCGGCTTTTTCCAAAATCACTTCGGCGATCGCGTGGTCGCCGGTATGCGATATGGACAGATGCATGTAGTCTGCCCCGAGTTTTTTTAGTATATTTTTGGCTTCGCCGTGGATCTTTAGCGACGGCGCGCCTTTTTTATCTGAGACGATCTCTATATCCTGCCACGTGATCTTGCCTCGCCAGCCGGTCTTTAACGCTTTCAAAAATGCTTCTTTCGCGGCAAATCGACCGGCGTATGACTGCGCCGCCGCGACGCCTTTGCCATCGCAAAATGCACGTTCATCAGCCGTAAATACACGTGTCGCAAAACGCGGAGTTCTGGCGATCGTCTGGCGTATACGATAGACTTCTACAATGTCGATGCCGATGGATAAGATCATTGGTCAGTTGTCGGTCGTCAGTTGCCAGTTGTCAGATCCCGATGAACAAACTTTAGCAGATTCGGGTTTTTTTTGGCGAGAACATGATGGTGTAAAGGTTCTCGTTTGCCGCGAACTGGATAAAAATGGCTTTGTAAACGGCTTTTCGACGCGGCTCGGCGGCGTCTCGCCGTTTCCGGCTGACGATCTGAATTTGGCCGGTTTTGACGAGGATTCGGCAGCGAATATCGGCGAGAACCGGCGGCGTTTTCTCGACGTTTTTGGTGGCGATCTACATCTCGCGACCGTCTGGCAGGTTCACGGCGATTCGATCAAAGTTATCAATAAAAAAGCTGAAATTGCCGACTCCGATGAACGGGCCGATGCGGTTGTTTCGAATCTCCGCGGCGTCCTCGCGGGTGTAAAGACAGCGGATTGCGTGCCCATTTTGATCGGCGACCCAGAGACAGGAGTTTTTGCCGCCGTCCACGCCGGTTGGCGCGGGACGGTTCAATCAATCGTAAAGAAAACTGTTTTGAGAATGCGCGACCTTTACGGTGCCGAGCCGCAAAACCTGATCTGCGCCATCGGGCCGGCCGCATCCGTAAAGAATTACGAGATCGGCCAGAATGTTATCGAGGCGTTTACGGAGAATTTTAGCGAAAGCCAAAAATACTTTACGCCAACGCGCGACGGCCATGCTCGCGTTGACCTTCACCTTGCAAACCGCGATCAACTGCTGGAGAGCGCCGTGCGAGGCGAAAACATCTACACCGCTCCGTTCTGCACGATGGAGCGGCCCGACCTTTTCTTTTCTTACCGCCTCGAAAAGCGTAAGTACGGCAAAACCGGCCGGCTGCTGTCGGTGATCGGCAAACTGCAGTAGGCAGTAGCAGCCGGCAGCGGCAGATGCAATAGCAATATGCGGGTTAAATATTGGTAGGTTTATCACGAGAATAAATCACCCGCTGCCGCTGCCAACTTTATTAGTTGACCTTTGCCGTCAGCGTGATCTGCTTGCTTTTTGGCGGATAACAGACCTCGTTAGTACATGCCTGATAATGGACGGTCACGTTTACCGTAATCGTCCGGCCGCGAAATGTCGCGGGCGGCGTGACATTAAAGGTCATCGCAACTCGTCCCTCGTAAACGTTTAGCGGCTTTTCAGAAAACTCAAATTTACGGTTTCGACCGCGCGGATACGTGACCCTGCCGATCTTGGCCCCGTTCGAGGTGGCGCGGACCGTGGTGGCGATGGCGTATTCGCCGTTCGGGTGATTTGAATTTACATGCAGACCGCCGGGAACGCTCAAAACAACCGTGGCGCGCGCCGCCGTGCCCCGCGTAACCGTTCCATTACCGATCCAGCCGCTGACGTTCTGAGCGTCCATTGTCGTGAAATAGCCCGACACGACTATCACGGCTGCCAAAAATCCTATCTTAACTAACTGTTTCATCATAAAATCTGTCCCTTTTAATTAAATGCCTTGTTGCGTGCGATTTATTCTATTTTAATTCGAAGCTGCCGACCATCAAATCGAGTTTACGCGAAAATTCATCGGATGTTTCGGCAAGTCGCACCGCTTCAAGCTGGTAAATCTTGCCGTTTTTCTCAGCGATCTTGTAAGTTACGTAAAAATCGATGCCCTTATCGACACGTTTTAGGTCAATCACCCGGTAGCGTCGTGACCCGATAACCTCGGTCAGGTCCTCGACGATTTCGCCGCCGGAAACCCTGATTTCGGCAGCCGAATCGTCGACGGTTCCGTGATCGCGAACTGTCAGATTCAAATGCGCCTGACGGAGATCCGACGATGCCCCGCCAAAATCCTTTGAGTAGGCCTCAAATGCATATCTTGGATCGCGATTTATTACGTTCAAAAAGCCGTCCGGTTTTTGGATGATAAAATCCCCGGTTTCGACCGTCTCCGCCTCAAAGGCCGCAGCCGCCGTTTTTTTAATACGCGTCGAGGCATAGACCATCAAGCCAACCAAGATTAATCCGCCAATAAGAATTTCCATATTTGTTCAGAGTTCAAGCTTCAGCTTGTCTTGCGTCTCGCGAGCGATCAAGCTAAAGCTTGAACTCTGAACGCTTGCGAGCTGGCCGCAGGCGGCGTAAATGTCGCGGCCACGCGGTTGGCGAACATAGGCCGAGACGCCGCGTGATTCGAGTACCCATTTAAAACGATCGACACGATCCGGCGTCGAGGTGTTGTAATCGAGCTGCTCGGCGCCGTTGTGCGGGATCAAATTGACCTTTATCCGTTTAAGCTGAAACCGTTCGAGCAGATCGGCGAGGGCGTTTGCATCGGCGTCGGAATCGTTGACGCCGCCCAGCATGACATATTCGAAAGTGAACCGCTCGCCGCGCCTTAAACTCCCTTCAAATTCCTTTGCCGCCGTCATCAATTCCGCCAGATCCCAGCGTTTGTTTATCGGCATTAGCCGGTTTCGCAGCTCGTCCGAGGCCGAGGAAAGCGAGATCGCGAGATGCGGCCGATTTTGGAGCTGTGCGAATTCGTAGATCTTCGGCACAATGCCGGCGGTCGAGATCGTCACGCGGTTCGGCACGATAAATAGCCCGTCCTCGTCCGCCATGATCTCGAGCGCGGCGATCAGGTTTTCAAAATTCAAAAACGGCTCACCGGCACCCATTCCGACCAGATTGGTCCCGTGCGGCGTCTCGATACCGACGCCGTAAACGTCATTGAGCACAATAATTACCTGCTCGACGATCTCGCCCGCCGTCAGGTTTCGCAGAAGGCCTAGCTTGGCCGTGAGGCAAAAATCGCATTTGAGCGGACAGCCCGACTGCGATGAAAAACAAATGGTATCGCGGTTCTCGGTCGGGATATAGACGGTCTCGACCGGAAAACCGTCCACCGTTTTCATCAGATACCGCCGCGTGCCATCGGTCGAAACATATCGCGATTCTACGACCAGGCGCGAGATTTCAGCGGATTCCACGAGTTTAGCGCGAAACTTTTTCGGCAGATCGGTGATCTCGTCAAATGAGTGCAGCCGTCTCTCGTGGATCGCCTTAAAGACCTGCGTCGCGCGATATTTCGGCTCGCCAAATGACGCTGCAAGCTCCTGTAATTCCCGGCGGTTGAGCCCTGCAATATGTATCTTTTCTGCCACTCGACCTATTTTAGCCTATCCGCGGGAGTTGCCGAAACATCGAAACAACGTGGTGGTTGAGGTGTTTAATTCACCACAGAGGCACAGAGGACACGGAGAAAGATAAATCAAATCGGCAGGCTTCATTCAGTCGCGAATTCTCAACCAAAGAGTTTCTAAAAACCCTCTGTGTTCTCTGTGCCTCTGTGGTGAGTCTTTTTCTTTCGCTCTCCGTGCCTCTGTGGTAAATTCCCTTTGTCAATCCCCGTCGCCGAGGAGTTTGCCTTGCCATAGTTTTTGTCCGGCGGTCGAGGTGTAAAAGCCGAAGATCGCCAATGCCGTGAGGAACAGGGTGTACAATACGAACTCGCTGGCGTACCAGGCCGTAAGGTCTGTTGTGAGGGGGCGGTGATAGAAATTGGAAAACATGAACATCGAAACCAGCGCCAAAACACCAAATCGAGCCGGTACGAGGATGAAGAGGTTTACACCCAAAAAAGCCACGACAATCCCGTATGCGTTTTGATTACTTGCTAAGCCTCCCGCGATCGCCACGACCGACCAGATCAGGCACGCCGCAGCCACGCCCAGATTTTTTCGCCTAAGAAGCAGCCCCATGAACAAGATCATAAATGAGATGACAAAGGCAGTTAGGAGCGAATTGCTGACCTCGTGCATCAACAGCGCGGGAAAACCGCTGACCCCGCCAAACATCAAATCAAGAGAGCTAAGGTATTGGTCGGTGATCTTCACGTAAGTTGGTTTGCTCTGCAAGACCGGGAGAACGTAGCCCACCAGTACGTAGATCACATTCAAGACCGCGGCGGCGGCGGCTCCAATTAGAATGTCACGCCCGACGAGCGGATCGCGCCAATCTCCGGCGAGCAGCCGGTTCCATGAGATGACACGTTCGGGAGCGCTCTTTCGCAAGTAGGGTTCAAAGGCGAGGTACATCAATCCGGCCGTCGCCGCCCAATAAAGCCCGCTTTCCAAGCCGGAAATAAAGAGGTTTATCTCGTCGACTGACGCAACATGATGCGTTGCGAATGCCCACACTATCATTCGTGCGGCAAAAATAAAGACACTTACGCGAAATGCACCTGTTTGATCGCTGCGCCCCACACGTATATTTCGCACGGACAACAGTATGCTAAACAGCAATATTCCGAAGTATGTCACTAGTCCGGCCCATATGTTGCCAGCAACTCCGGCCTGGACAGGTGCCAATTGTGTCCACGGCTCGACGATCTCTAAGTAGACAAGTTTGCCGCGATACGCAAACGCCTCAACACGGATCTGAATGTCCGGAGCTTCCGGGTACACGCCCGAAAATGCCCGCCGCTGGTCAAATGCATTAGGCGGTGCCAACTGAGGTTCGGTCTCCTGAAAGGCAGAGATGTCGAATCCCGCCTCCTTAAAAATGCTCGCCCAATCAAATTCGCCTGACGCCGCGACCGGCTCGTCAACGCGCGGCGGGACTCCGCTGAATTCGAGCAACCGCCCCTTGGTATCGAGGCGAAGCCGCACCATGCCGGGAACATCGTTTTTCGGATCGTTGTAAGCCACCCGCTCGTCGGTTACCGGAGCGATCGGCACGGGACTCGATCGATACCAAAATGCTATGAGCGCCGGCTGAGCAGTCTTGAGTTTTTGCCAAATATCCGGGGATCGATCGGTTTCCCTCAGGTAGTCCAGGTAACTGGGCGCGGTTGGGGGGGCGAATTCGTAATAAGAATCGGCCGGAGAATAGCCAAACTTTTCCGTCAGTTCCCGGCTGCGTTCCCGCAACACCTCGGGCGGCTTGTCGAGCGGCACCATGCGATGCAGATAGAAACCTTTGGACGTAACGATCAGAAGCCCGAAACTGATAAACACGGCAGCGAGCAGGGAAATGGCAACAATGGGCCGTAGCGCGCCTTTCTTGGGAGATGCGGCGACCATTTCGGGACTAGGCGTTTGTCCCGCATCCAAAGCAATTTGCATCGGATTGCCGCCGGGCAATGCCATCGCGACCTGGAGTGCCGATTGCGGACGAACCTTCGGGTTCTTTTCCAGGCATTGGGCGATGACGCTCTCGACGAGCGGGTCGATGCCTTTGACGTGTGACGACGGGCTGGTCGCCGTCGCCGTCTGGTGCATCTTGATCAGTTCCATCACGTTGTCCGCGATGAACGCCTGTTTGCCGGTAAATATCTCGTAGATCACCAGCCCAAGTGCATAAATATCGCTGCGGGCCGAGACCTCTTTGCCGCTGATCTGCTCGGGGGACATATACGCAGGTGTGCCGGCACGGATGTTGTCGCCCTTCATGTCGGCTTCGAGGCCGGCAATGCCAAAATCGGTGATCTTGGCAATACCGCGGCTATCGATAATGATGTTTGCCGGTTTGAGATCGCGATGGAGAATCCCGGCCTTATGGATCGCCTCCAGCCCAACGCAGATCTGTCGCGAGATCTCGACCGCACGTTCCGAAGTAAACCGCCCAACCCGCGTCAGCAACATCGACAGATCGTCGCCGTCAACAAACTCCATCGAGATAAAATGCCGCCCATCCATCTCACCGATGTCGAATACGCGGCAAACATTTACGTGCGAAACCTGACGAGCATTGCGGACCTCGGCGTGAAACCGTGCAAGAGCATCAGAATCATTCTGATAGCTATCGGGCAGGAATTTGAGCGCAACGGTCTGCGAGAGCTTGATGTCCTCGGCCTTATAAACCTCGCCCATTCCGCCTTTGCCGACGAGGCCGATTATCCGATAGCGACTCGCGAGCACCGTACCCGCGACAAAATCACCAGCTTTTGTATCGCCGGTAGTATTGCCCTTGATCGCAGTCTTGTTCTCGTCGCCCTTGCTCACGCCATCTGCGGAGCTTTCAAGTTTAGTCGGGTCTTCCATAAGATATATTCACCACAGAGTCACAGAGAACACT
>JAYUDV010000231.1:0-4280 GCA_043739565.1 Chloracidobacterium sp. | reverse complement strand
CAGGCAGGTGAAATTTTTTCAAAAGTAAAGCCAAGGATGGCAGTGTACTCTCATATCGTAATGCCGTCTGCCACCGACAAAGATCTCATTCCTCCGACTCGTAAAACCTATTCGGGTCCGCTCGAATTGGGTGAAGACCTGATGGTTATTGAAGTGGGAGAAAAGATTGAGATTCACAGGCCGGCCAAGCCGCAGTAACATCGTGAAGTAAAAAGTTATCGTTATTACAGGTTCGTTGCTTGAATTTTATGAATAATGAAATAGAGCCAGCGGCTGGTATAGAGAACTCCAGTGAGCCTTCTCGCCAGCGGATTGCTCAGATATTATTTGCGTTAATTCCAGCGTTGCTCTTTTCGGCATTTGCATTTCAGCTTTGGTATCACGCGACGCGGACGAGTCCGGTCGTGGACGAGCCGGCCCATATTTTAGCCGGCTACCGTTATTGGGAATGCAAGGACTTCGGCATAAATCCGGAACATCCACCATTCGTAAAACTATTGGCGACCGCGCCGCTTATGTTTCGGCGGTTCGAAACTCCGGATACAGGCTGCGGAACGCAGATCACGGCAAAAGTTCCCGGCTTTGTTCAGGGTAATACGTTTCTCGTGGAGAAAGGCGTGGACAGCATTGTTGTTCCGGCTCGTCTTGCCGCATCTTTGATAAGTTTGTTTTTGGCGGTGCTTGTTTTCCTGGCTGCGCGCGAACTGTTCGGCTTCTGGGGTGGCGCAACGGCCCTTGCCTTATTCGCTTTTGACCCCAATATTATTGCCCATGGCTCCATTGTCACAACCGACATGGCCATTTCGGCAACGGCTTTCGCCGCGGTTTACGCTATCTATCGTTACGGCAGCAGATCGACGTGGGCGCGTTTTTTTATCGCGGCCGCTGCCGTGGGCCTTATGCTTGCGTCTAAGCACTCTGCACTGTTTTTTTTGCCGGTGCTCTTCGCGCTCGTTTTAGTGGATCTTTTAATATTTCGGAAGGGCGAGGGAGCGGTCGTTAAAATGGTCGGAAAACGCACAGCTTCTTTCGCGGTCTGGGTGATTATCGGATTTTCGATCCTTTGGGCCTTTTATGGGTTTCAGTATTATTCGCTGCCGGGAGCAAATGCGGAGACGGTTTCGCTCCAGCAATATGCACTGGAATACGGCCGGCCGGAAACAATCAATTCGCTTAATATGAAGCTTGTTCAGGGCATAGGCTGGCTTGGCATTCTTCCTGAATCCTATATGGTCGGGTTGACTGACATAACGGCTGCTAATAGCCGTGACGCGATGATATTGAACCGCCCTTATTCGACCGGACAATGGTGGTACTTTCCACTCGTCTTTGTAGTAAAGAGCAGCGTTGCCCTGCTTTTGCTTTTGCCGGTGGGGCTTTTCGCTCTAGCGTTTGAGAAAGAAAAGCGTCGTGAACTCTTATTTTTACTGGTTCCGGCGATAGTCTATTTCGGGATCAGCTTAACGTTTGGCTTTAACAGCGGTGTCAGACATTTACTGCCAGTTTACCCGTTTTTTATCGTGATCGCGGCGGGCGGTTCGGTCTTAGTGTGCAGGCGTCTTCCGGCCTTTCGCTATTTATTTGGTGCGATCCTTGTGTTTCATGCAATAACGCCGCTCCGTATTGCCCCGAACTATATGGCATTTTCAAATGATTTTGCCGGCGGCTTAAACGAAACCTATAACTACTTCCGCGACGCAAATGTAGATTACGGTCAATCGCTAAAGCTGCCTGCGGAATACGTTCGGCAAAACAATATCGATCCGAATAAATGCTGGTTCGCCGGCCCCGGAAATTACGTCCTGGTTAAGGCGATGCAGCCGTGCCACGTTATGTCGTCACGTATGACGCGACTGTTCGGCGAGATGATGATGGACCCGGTGCCGACCGTAATTGAAGGTACGATATTTATATCTGCAAACGAGTTGCCTCCGCGCGGAGGCCCGGAATACGAGCCGATGACCAAGTCCGCACCTATCACAATGCTGGGCGGGGCTGTTTTTGTTTATCAGGGACGATTCGATGTCCCTGTTGCCGCGGCGTTAAGTCACGTAAATAGAGCAGCAGCATTTGTGCGGTCCAACCAACTCGATGAAGCAGAGGCCGAAGCGAAAACTGCGATTGAGATATACCCTGATGATCCGCGAATGCACGCGAGCTTTGCAAACGTTTTGGCTCGCAAAGGTCGAAAAGCGGAGGCAAGAACGGAGTTCGAAACCGCCTTGGAACTGGCAAAGGCCGATCCGACGTTTTTCCTAAATCTCACGGTTGCGGTTCGAAAGCAGGTCGCCCGGCTGGACGATAAATAGTCTACGAGGGTCATAATGTCCGAATCTAAAGTTGTAATTATCGGTGCCGGTTTGGCGGGTTCGCTACTAGCGATTTATCTCGCGAAACGCGGGATCGCGGTCGATGTTTATGAGGCGCGTGGCGATATGCGGCTTGAGGAGGTCGCGGCGGGGCGTTCGATCAATCTTGCCCTTTCGGATCGCGGCATTGCTGCATTGCACGGGGTCGGCATGGATGAATACATAATGACCGAGGCCATGCCGATGTATGGGCGGATGATCCATACGGTGTCGGGCGAGAAAAAGCTGTTGCCGTATTCGGGTCGGCACGGCGAATATATCAACTCGGTTTCGCGGGCCGGGTTGAATATTGCGCTGATAAATGAAGCCGACAAATACGATGAAGTTCGGTTTTATTTTAACGAGCGATGTAAAGATTTTGACTGCAAGACAGGTGAGGCTAAATTTTCCAGCGGGACAGTAACTCATGGCGATACCGTGATCGCAACCGATGGCGCTGGTTCGGCAGTTCGCCATGCGATGATGAATGGCGGTGTCGAGCGGTTTGATTTTTCGCAAACGTGGCTTGAGCATGGGTATAAAGAATTGGTGATACCGGCGGCTAAGAACCCAGTCGCTACCGCCCCCGGTTCTGACATGGAGAAAAATGCACTCCACATCTGGCCGCGGCATAAGTTTATGATGATCGCTCTGCCAAACTTTGACGGTAGTTTCACGTGTACACTGTTTCTCGCTCACAAAGGGGAAAATAGCTTTGAGGAAATTAACCGCGGATCAACGCAGATAAACACAGATCGGAATGATTTAGCGGCAAAATCGGTTCGTGAGTTTTTTGAACGGGAGTTTCCCGACGCCATTTCGCTAATGCCGACGCTCGTCGCAGATTTTGCCACCAATCCGACCGGCAATCTTGGCACGGTCAAATGTTTTCCGTGGAACGTGGGCGGCAAGGCGCTTTTACTCGGCGATTCGGCCCATGCGGTCGTGCCGTTTTACGGTCAGGGGATGAATTGTGCGTTCGAGGATGTCCGCGTCCTCGACCAGCTTATCGAAAAGCACGGCCCGAAGTCAGTACCACCTGCACCTACGGGTGGGGCGTTGTCGGGAATCGATTGGGAACGCATATACGAGGAATACGGCCAGCTTCGCAAAGTAAACACCGATGCCATCGCCGAAATGGCCGAAGAGAATTTCTACGAAATGCGCGACGCCACCGCCGACCCCGTCTTCCAACGCAAACGCGAACTCGAAACCAAACTCGAACAAACCTATCCCGACTATTTCTCAAAATACTCAATGGTCACCTTCCGCGAGGATCTGCCGTATTCAGTGGCGAAAGAAAAAGGAAACGCTCAGGACCGGTTGTTGATGTCAATATGCGCTAGCGTTGAAAGTGTGAGCGAGATCAATCTCGAAAATGTTCATAATAAAATCATGAATCTGGATGGCGGAGCCGATGATTGATCTTGAAAAACTTACATTTCCGATCGACATCTCGATTCCGCTCCGTTTTAACGGTCCGCAACCGAATGCTTACGGAGTTGAGAAGGCGTCGTCGAAGCCGTGCGAGTCTGGCGATCTGGTTGGCGATACGCGGCGCGGTGGGAGTGTAAATTTTGAGCAATATACCTTTATTCCGCATTGTAACGGGACGCATACCGAGTGCGTCGGGCATATTACGCATGAGCGGATATCTGTTAGGGACTGTTTGACGGATGTTTTTATTCCGGCGGTGCTGGTTTCGGTGGAACCGGAGAGATGTGGAGAAGATTCGGTTATTTCCAAATTTGCTTTAATACTCGGGTTGGATGCCTTTACTCACGTGCGGGCTACTGACACTCCGACAGCATTGATCGTAAGGACTTTGCCGAATGATGATAGTAAGCTCACGCGGCAATACGGTGACTGTGAGATTTCGCCCTATTTTTCGACCGAAGCCGTAGAATTTATTGTCAAACTCGGCTTCAAGCA
>JAYUDV010000230.1:0-4290 GCA_043739565.1 Chloracidobacterium sp. | reverse complement strand
TGCAGACGAGCAACCGTTGTCGAGGTCTGCGAACCGGTGACGTCGCCGCTCAGAGCGCCGCTGAAATTTACCGCGTTGGTCGCATTGACGGCGTTTGTGGCGTTCGTGGCGGTTGTTGCATTTGTGGCGTTTGACGCATTTGTTGAGTTTGTCGCGTTAGCAACAGTTCCCGTAACCTTCGCACCGTCAATTGACCCGATTTGCGCGTTGGTAACACAACCAACGCACGATGCCGACAGTCCATTGGCGGTCGCGGCATTTGTAGCGTTGGTTGCATTTGCAGCGTTCACGGCGTTTGTCGCCGTGTCTGCATTGAGACTCTTGACCGAATACGGTGCACTCGATACCGCTTG
Source organism: Chloracidobacterium sp. (assembly GCA_043739565.1). GTDB lineage: Bacteria > Acidobacteriota > Blastocatellia > Pyrinomonadales > Pyrinomonadaceae > OLB17. Next base: position 3,937 of record JAYUDV010000230.1, on the reverse strand, counting down.
ACGCGGCGTCAAAGGCGTGAACGCTCCGCCGCCCGTTTGAACGATGTGAATCTCGAGAAAGCGGTTTGCCCCAGGAAAATTAGGGCCGAAATCGAGTTTGACGGAGAATATGCCGTTGGCGACAGCAACACTGCTTCGTGTCAGCGTTGCTCCGACCTGCGTTCCTCCTGTCGATGAGTCAAAGAGCAGAAACTCAAAATCGAAATTGCCCGACGCGGCAGTGCCGCTGTTTTGCAGGCTGCCCTGATAAGTGAATTCCGTGGTTTGCCCGAATAACGCGGATACTGAAAGCAAAATAATGAAGACCGTCAAAACTGTTAAGAAAGTTTTTCTCATAGTAATTCTCCTAGACAATGATCTTTAGCCATGTTAGTTCGGATTGATTATCGGATTAGCTACGATCGGCCTGGCCCCCACTTCTCGAATGTTCGTGGACGACTTATAGTTAATCCCCTTTTCTGCCGGTTGGCCGTACAGATCAGGATGCTGATAGGTGCCTTTTTCCGAGCCCATCTTCTCCACCTCGGCTTCCGGGTTACGCGAACGGACCCAAAGGTCGTTACGCACTGCGTCGATTCGCCACGACACTTTGTATCCTGGGGCGCCGCCCGCGATATAGAATGAACATAGCGGGGCAGTTTGTTCCGGCCCAGTCTTGGCTCCGGCTTTCAGAGCGTCCGCGTCAATCTCCTTGGCCACGTAGAGCATCGGCATTGGTGCACCCACCGCAGTTAACATATAGCTCGGATCTTTGTTGATCTTGGCAAAATATTGTGGCAGCTCAACCACCGCCTCGCCCTTGCTATCGAGTACGATGGTGCCGCGATAAAAGTTGATTACCTCGGGGCTTTCGGTTGAGTAATGGAGCAGATATTTGTTGGTCGGATCGTCCGGGTGGTCGATGCGAAAGGTCTTGACGCCCGAAGCTCCCAATGTGCCAAACGAAAAGACGCCATAGCCGTTCGGACTGTTGCTCAATCCGCTAACGCCGGCGTTGCTGCCGCTTGTTGCTGTCGCTTCACCTCGCACGCCGGCACCCGATGTGCTTGGCGACGAGCCAAAGACACCTGCGTTGAGGCCCGACACGGCGCTGGTGAGGCCCGCAACGCCAGCACCGTCAGTACTTGGGGTATAACCCAGGACGCCGACGTTGAATCCGCTTGTGACCGTAGCCCTGCCGTAAACCCCTGCGGGAACATTGTTTTGCGTGGGGGTTACCGGGGCCGAACTCGAGTTCGTCTGACCCAACACCCCATAGGTCACGCCCGTTGTGGAAGCCGCAGCGCCAAAGACTCCGACCCCTAACGTACTGTTGCTCTGACCCTGAACCCCTATTGTGGTACCGGTAGTGCCCGTGGCGAAGCCCAAAATTCCCCTGGCGCTACTGGTCGTGGCGGCGTTGTCCCCACGGATAATCGAGGTGGCATCTGTGCCGGTCAGCGTAAACGGAACAGGGAGACGCGAAACGGCAAGCGTACCGTTGTTTAGGTTCGAGGCGTTTTGGTAAAAACCGGCGAGTTGTCCGTTGAGTTGAGTCGCGTTGGTAGCGGTCGTCGCGGTCACCGCTGTTGCCGCATTGGTCGCGTTCACAGCGTTAGTTGCGTTTAAGGCCGTTGTCGCCGTGGTGGCATTTGTTGCATTATCGGCATTCAAACTTTTTACCGCGTATGGAGCACTCGATACCGCTTGCCGCGGCGTGAGTGGTGTAAACGCCCCACCGCCGGTTTGTATTACGTGGATCTCAAGAAAACGATTTGCACCCGGAAAATTAGCGCCGAAATCAAGTTTTACCGAAAATATACCGTTAGCAACGGCGACGCTGCTTCGTGTCAGCGTTGCTCCGACCTGCGTTCCGCCCGACAATGAGTCATAGAGCAGAAACTCAAAATCGAAGTTGCCGGTGGCGGGTGCCGCCGAGCTTTGCAGTTGGCCTTGATATATGAATTCCGTGGTTTGAGCCAGAGCAGCTCCGGCCGTCAGGCATACAAAAATCAGAGTTAGAATAACGTTTTGTAAAATTGTGTTCATTGCCATTAATTTACTCCCCTCTTTTTGAGCAGCTAGATTTTTCATTGACCGACTACCCTAAAATCTGAAAGCCAACAGCTCTAAAACTTTAAGACAAAGCCAGGGGATCTTAGATCTGATTGCCGTGCGGACATTTTATACCCAATGTCCAAAATAGTGAAACCCCGCTAAATAACCCGGCCTACACTCTCCGCCCCAAAACCGCGCGGCTCCGGCATTTCCATTGCCTTGTTAGTCATTTTCATTACCTTGTTCGGCATTTCCTTTAGCTTATTTGCCGCGACCCTTACCTTGTTTGCCACGACCTTTATCCTGTTTGTCTCGACTCTTACCGAGTTTGCCCCAACCCTTACCGTGTTCGCCACGAACCTTACATTGTTTATGACAAACTTTACCAAGTTCCCCGCGACCTTTACCGTGCTTGCCGCAACCCTTACCGAGTTCATCATTTTGTTTACCGAGTTCGTCGCTTCCTTTACCGAGTTAGTCATTTCCCTTACCTTGTTCACCGCAACCTCTACCTTATTTGTCGCAACCTTTACGTTGTTTGCCACTTCAATTCTCCGCCTCTCTTAATTCTTAAATAAGTTATCCGCTCTGTGGGCGTTAAAACAGGCTTTTCAGATTTATACCCGACAGCCAAACTATGAACGAGGGCTGCCGATTTTCGCTTAGGATATTTTTCAAGCGACGCATTGCCATTGCGCTTGAAGCCGGGCAATGATTCGCGCCTGCCCTTCAAACAAGGCGTCAATACGCGATAATCGTAAAAGAAACAGGAGTTAAATTAGCTGCGTTATTCGCAGCGAAGGTAAAAACCTCCATAGATGTGCTGTTAAATAATCGGATGTTTGCACCATAATTTTTCTCGGCAGAGAAATTTGATCCGTTATAATTAGGAGTAACGGAAAAAAATCGGCCTGAAATCGCAAATCCATAATCAATTCGGAAAACACCACCAACAGGGGTGGTGACCGTGAACCCGCAGTTGCCGCTGGACGTATTGGTGACTCCGTTGTAGCATCTCAATATTTCGCCAAAATCATTAACAAATAGCATCGCCTTGACCAAGCCGTTGCTGGAAAGACTTTGGGCGACGTTGCCTTCGGCTAAGATCGCCCGTCCGCCTGAGTTGTTGCGGGCATACATTCCGAAGCCGGTCGGACTGGTGCTGACACCAAACACGCCCACCCCGTTGGCGATGTTCGCTTCGCCGATCACGCCGATGCTGCCGCTGCCGGTGCCTTTGCCATACACGCCCGCCGCCGTCAGGCTGGATACCGGACTCTCACCGTACACACCTGAGCCGCTCGTGCTCGTGCCCGATACGCCTGCGCTGTTAGTGCTTACTCCAAGCACACCTGAGCCGTTCGTGCTTCCACCCGATACGCCCGCGCCGATCGTGCTTGTTCCAAGCACACCCTCTCCACTAGAACTCTGGCCAAAGACGCCGCGACCGCTGGTGCTCTCGCCAAAAACGCCGCGACTGCTCGTGCTCAAGCCATAAACGCCCGGCCCCGAAGCGCTTTCGCCGGTGATGGCGGAGGTGCCGGCAACGCTGTTCAGCACGTACAGCTTGGTTGTCGGGTTGGTCGTGCCGATGCCGACATTGCCGGATGTAGCGATAGCTATCCCGTTGGTTGAAATCGGTGCGCCGGTGCTTACTCCGGCGAGTAGTTTAAGCGTCGAACCGTCAAACCTTATATCGGCTCTGCTGGTGCCGCTTATCAACATTCCCGATTCTCCGTTTGGCGCCGCGAACACTACTTGCCCGCCGCTGCCTCCCGATGCGATCTGCACGGTCCCGTTGACATCCAACTTGGCTTGTGGATTCGTCGTGCCGATACCGACGTTCCCGCCGACAATGCCATTGCCGCTGATGTTGAAGTTGGATGCAGCCTGCGGAGCC
>JAYUDV010000229.1:0-10711 GCA_043739565.1 Chloracidobacterium sp. | reverse complement strand
CGGAATCGATAAGACGTGCAATGTTTGGGTGCGTAAAATGCGAGAGCGAAACCCGCTCTTCAGCGAGAATGCTTTCCATGATCTCGTCGGAGCCATCTTCGAGCAGGATGCGGACCAGCACCATTTTGTCCTCAACAATTTTGTCATCCGCAAGATAGGCGAAGCCCGACCCATCACCGCCCAAAAACTCCGCTACCCGATACCGTCCTTTCACCATCCGCCCCACAAAACTTTCGGGGTCGGCGGCGTCGAATTCGTTAAATAACCCCGCAGTTCGCTCGCTATCGCCGAGCTCGACGTGGCCAGCGGGTATCTCGTACGGGTTCACCTTTCGTCCGAGGGCTTTGAGTTCCGCCGGAGCCTCCTCAATAATGCCCGTTGTTGTAAAATTTGGTATGGTTTCGGTATCCGGCACAATATCGCTGATCTCGAAAAAAGGCTCGGCATAAGTGTGTTGCCGTGTAGCCCCATCCTCGCTAACGCGAACCTCGGGCCCGCTAACTACGGGTTCGGGAAGCACCGATAGAGGCTCACCGCGATCAGCTTCGAAATTGATCTTCGGAAGTAAATTCGAGAATATACCGCCGCTGGGCGCAGCCACTTTGTCGGAAATGAGCCGGGCTCCGTCCGTCGGACAAAAGCGCCGTGAGCCTTCCTCAAAAGTTTCCTTACATTTTGGACAGTACATTTCAACAATCCCCGATTCTACGGGCCCTTTTATTCCGAATCGTATTTCGCAATTGCTATTGGCGGAAGCGAAATAAATGCAATATAGAAAACTCTCACTAAGGCGGGCGAAAGTGTTTCTGAAACCGTCTTGTGCTCTTGATTAGGTCGGCTAACCGCCATGTGCTTTAGCGAGTTTTACCGAAAGAGCCGCATTTTCCGCGTCCAACATTATCGCCTGACGGAAGGCCCGCTCCGCGTTCGTTCTTTTTCCAATCTTCAGGTAGCCATCGCCGACCGCTTCGAACTGTTTCGAGAGGCGTCGCCTTTCGCTAACCGGTACAAACCTTATCGCCTGAAGCAACGCATTTTCGGCAAACTCAAACTTTCCCTGCCGTGTATATAGGTCGCCTAAAAGGCTGTTTGGCATAAACCCGTTCGGGCTGACATCTATACTTCGCCGCAGCATTTTTTCGGCGTCCGCAAAATTTCCCTGCGTTGTCAACGCCCGGCCGAGCAGGAGAAGCGCCGACGGATTTCGCGGATCTTTATCGAGTGCCATTCGCAACAATTGCTCCGATTCGGCAAATCGCTGCTCCGACTGCATAACTTCTGCTACCAGTATCATCGTACCGACATCGGTTGCCCGTTGAATCGCGTTCTGATATGCCGCTGCCGATTCCCTAGTTAGCCCGCGGCGTCTTAACAAACGTCCCAGATGCGCGTACGCCGGGGCAAAAGCGGGATTTAGTTCGATAGACTTTCTATATGCTCGTTCGGTTTCGTCCGCGATCAAGCCGCGAAGCTCCAGTGTGACGCCCAACTGATCGAATGCAAGCGGATTTGCCGGCCCGAGTTGTAGAGCGCGCCGGGCCAGTTTCTCGGCCTCCTCATATCGCTCCGACAGATTAGCGGCAGTGACCGGCTGCGAGAGCACATAACTCAACGCAATATGGGCTATTGGGTCGCTGGCGTCCATCTGTATCGCGGCACGATAAGCCTTCTCCGCGTCATCCCAACGCTGTTGGTCGCTGTATAGATTTCCCAGACCGTAAACGGCGCGCGGATCTTTGGGCTTGACCGCCACCGCCCGCTGATACGCTGATTCGGCCCCCGAATAATTCCTGTCATCGCGGGCGTTGTTGCCATCGACGATCAACTTTTCAAAAAGCATGTCGGCCGCTGCGCCGTCACGGGTGCCAGATTCCTTCGAACGTGGTGTGGTGATCTCGACGGTTGTATTTTTTATACTGTGAAATTCCGTGAATTTCGATTTAGCCACACCAGTATCTTGACTAGTTTTACGGACGCCTTTTGCGGTTCGCGTCGGCGACGACGACTCTTTCTTCCGCGATCTTACAGCTTTCGCCGCCGATGGTTTACGCCTCGCCGCCGTTTTTTTTGCATTCTTGGCAGCCGAAGGTGTTTTGGCGCCCCCAAACAGCTTATTGCTGCTGCCCAGATCCTGACCCAACGCCGATCCTGTTAAAAACAGGCCCAAGACCATACAAAATAGTATGAAATATAGAGGATAACTTCGCATTTTTAATTGCATCTGCACCAATGGCCACATCAGCCCGCGACCCGTACCAGCCGGAAACCAAGGGTCTTGTCAGTCGTTTCCCGGGGTACCGGATTGCGAAAGGTTGACGTTATTTTCAATTTGGCTGGATTTTCATTAGCCGAACCACCCCGGATCATGACATATCCGGTCACGTCTTTAGTCTTATCAATCTTATTTTCCGTTCCAGGATAAGGTTTGTATTCACTGCTCGTCCATTCCCAAACATTGCCGATGAGGTCCTCAACACCCCAAATATCCGCGCCCTCCGGCTTGGTTCCGACGTCCATGGGCTCCGAATCCTTTTTACCTACGACCGCTTTGTTTTCCGACCATTCGTCTCCCCATGGAAAAATATTGCCCTTTGATCCGTTACGGGCAACGTATTCCCACTCTTCTTCGGTCGGAAGACGATAGGTCACGCCATCAACAACCGAACGCCATTTCGCGTAAGCAACGGCGTCATCTAACGAAACATAAGACACGGGCCGGTTCTCAGTATTTTTTACTGGCTGCCCCGCCGACCAATGCTTGGGAACAGCATGGTTTGAGGCCTTGATAAATTCCATATATTCGGCGTTTGTCACTTCCGTTTTACCGATCGCAAAACCGGGTACAGTCACCGAATGCTCTCCGTATTCGTAAGCTTCCTTATTGCGCCCCATCGTGTATGTTCCGCCCGGAATTTGTATCATCTCCGGTTTCGGTGACGTGGCAATCGAAACGGTGGGCGTTGGCGTTGCAGTGTTCGCCTTATTGCCCGCCGGACGCCCGCTGCCTATAAATCCCAACATATAAGCCGCTCCGAGTGCGGCGGCGCCAATCAACAAAAGTGCGAATAATCCGACTATTCCTAAAACCATTGGAGAGAGAAAAGCCTTTTTCGCGGGCCTTATTTTTGTAGAAACCTCCAGATTGCCCATTCCCCAATTCTGCTGGACCGTTTGTTCCAGGTTATCGGATGTTTGCTCCTGAACATGCTGGGTTTTCCCCGTTCCGGTTACGGACATCTCGACCGGCTTTGGAATGGCTACCTTGGAATCATAAATTCCCGGCTGTAGCTCGGCGACCACTTCCTGCGGTCTTCCGTCACAATTAACATCACCAAGCCAATCTCGAAATCCGTCGTGACTCACCCGTAGATGATGGTTGCCGCTCTGTATGCCGTCCAGAAGGAGCGCTCCATTATCGCGGGTCTCGCCGACCGATATATTGTCAACAAAAACCTTGGATTGCGGCGGTCTGGAGACGATCCGGAGCGAGGATACGGGCAGAGATTTCCCCACCGAGCCGTGGATCGTCGCCGCCATCGGTAGGATTGCGTTGGTGAGCTCTTCGACAAAGATCTCAACCGAGGCGGTGCGTTTATTCTTGTCTTTTTGCAGCGTGTGGCTGACCGCCTCTTCCAACTCGGGCGAAGCATGAATGCCCGCGTCGGCAAGCGTCGGCGCCGGGTCGGTGATGTGCTTTTTCATTATCGCCGGAATTGAGGATCCCTTAAACGGCACGTCGCCGGCGACCATCTGATAAAACATCACACCAAGCGAATAAATGTCCGACCGCGAATCCGGCTCTTCATCGGCCCATTGTTCCGGTGCCATGTAATACGGCGAACCCATCAAACCGGTCGTCTGGGCCTGAATAAACGATCCCAGCAGCTCACCCGATTTGATCTTTGCCAAGCCAAAATCGAGTATTTTCACCGCTTGCGACATATTTGGCTTGTCGTTACAGATCATCACGTTAAGCGGCTTTAGATCGCGGTGAACTATCCCCTGATGGTGGGCCGCACCGACGCCCGCACAAACCGCCGAAATCAAATCGAGTGCCTTTTCCGGCGACAGAACCTTTTCGCGGGCAAGCAGATCATGCAGCGATTCGCCCTCGACATATTCCATCACGAGGAATGGAAACGACCCGTCTATCACGCCGTAATCCGTGACGCTGACCACATTTTGGTGACGAATCGCCGCTGCCGCCAACGCTTCCTGACGAAAACGCGTGACAAGCTGCGGGTCATTGCCGACAAGATCTGGAAGAATAACCTTGATCGCGAGCTGCGTTTTCAGATAAGCATGACGCGCCTTATAAACGACGCCCATTCCGCCCTGGCCGAGACGGCATTCGAGATGATATTTACCTTCCAAAACCGGTGCGCCGCTGATCGTATGCACCGTCGGCATCCCGTCATTTGGACAAGTCGCCACCTCATCGGCGAAACAGTTTTTACAAAGCTGGCATTCCTTCATTTAGTCTCAGGATCTGATCAAACGATCACTATACTTTACGGCGTTGTTGTTTAGATGTTCCAAGATGCCCGAATGTACCTAAAGTTACGTTTTGATTTTAGTTTTTTTGTGGTTTTCGAGCAAGGTTAAAGCAAGAAAGAAGGATTGAGAGTAAATCCCCGTAATCTTAACCGAATAAAATATCTCAGTCTTCGAACTGCACCCAACTCAGCAAATCAGAATATCGAAGATCATAGCAGAGAGAATCGAGAGCGGCGTCAACTTTAATCCAAATAAGATCGCATCGCCAAAAACCGAGACAAACCTGCTCGAAGACCATTGTGCCGTTACAAGTTTATCTCCTGCAGCAAGGACTGAAACGAGCGGCCGAGGTCAACAAGTTTTAACGAATATCATTTAGCTTTTATTGAAAATCATCCGTGAGCTTTTGCCGAAACGGCATCACACTTCATGATTTTTTTTGTCAGTTCGTCGATGTAGTCAGGGTGTTTTAGTTTGCCTTGTCGCTGTAACTCTGTCAGTATCCCGACGCCTTTCTGAAAGCATGTTTTCGCTTCCGAAACACGGCCAGCTTTTTGATGAACGTCGCCAATGCCCTCATACGCTTCGGTTAAGGTAATTGGAGATTGACTTCGGATCGGCTCAATTTCGAGAATCGGCAGGGCGTTTTGATAGCTTTCAAAAGCACCTTTCGAGTCGCCCTTTTCAAATAGAACCTCCCCTAAATTCACATATGCATTGCCCAAAAAGCCCCGCGGTTGTGCATAATCAGGATTCTTTGCAAATGATTCCTTGAAGATCAATATCGCCTCTTGCAAATTTTTGGCCGCTTCATCAAGTTGTTTCAACTGCATAAACTCGCTACCAATGTTTGTCAGGGTATTTGCAATATCAAATTGAGTCCGGATGTTGCCTTGATCGACTGCCGCCAGTTGCCTCTGTATTTTGAGGGCCTTTCGGTTAAATTCGACTGCGGTTTGATATTGCTCCAGTTCTGTGAGGGATTGGGCGGTGTTTGCTAGTGCGAGAGCCAGACTGCGCAATGCGGTGAGATCGTCTTTATCGGACTCGGACATTTGGGAGAAAAATTCAATTGATTTATTTTGATATTCCAGAGCGGTTTTGTAATCACCTTTCTCCGAGAAAGTATCGCCGAGCTTCAGGTAACTGACCGCTACTGCGTAACGAAATGCATTGTTTTCAGGTTCGGTTGCCAGTATTGCATCGGCAATCGTCAACTCTCTTTTATACGTTTCGATCGCGCTTGCGGGGTCATTCATCTGAGCCTGAACGTGGGCGATTCCGTTTAGCGAATAAACTATTCCCTGATCGTTCTTTACCGTTGGTTCAGCTTTTGAAAGCTCCTCGAAGATAGTCGATGCCTTGTTATAATTCGCCAATGCTTCCTCACTCGCGGACTTGGCCCAAAGCATGTCTCCAACATCGTTGTAACTATCTCCTACCGACGATTTTATGCCCGCGTCGGACGGATTAGATACAAACAATGTCTCGCGGATCGCCAGGCTTTTACGATAGCTTGCGACCGCACCGTCCTGGTCACCCAGATTTGCCTGGTACGGATTTCCCTGTACGTGACCGACTTTTTCATAGGCGTCGGCGAGTTCGAGCAGCAGGTCTTTGTCCTCAATATTTTCCGCTGAAAGATTATCAAGATACTCGATGGCATCACTTACCATTTTTTTGCGGATCGGGGTCGAACCCGCGAGTTTTGCGACACCATCGTGATATTCAAACAAAACAGTGTGGGCGAGTTTCCGGACCTGATTAAATCGCTGGTCAGCCCTGTCGCGCTCCCGTCTCGCCACTCTTGCCTGCCAAGAGGTAACCGCCGTTGCGGCCAAAAGAATCAAAACGATAGCCCCGCCGGCAATAGCGGCCGTGCGGTGCCGTTTTACAAATTTTGATATTCGATAGGCCATCGAGTCTGCCGTCGCGGTCACGGGCAGGCCAACGAGATGGCGGCGGATATCTTCGGAAAGCTCCTGCACAGATTGATAACGGCGTTCCGGTTCTTTGGCGAGGGTTTTTAGAATAATGTTGTCTAAATCGCCGCGTAACAATTTTAGATTTTGGGTTTTGGATTTTGGACTGGCCGGCTGCTCGTTGTTCGTCGCTGGTGGTTCGTTATTCTCGTCGGTTAGGACTTTGGACTTTTGACTCCCTTGGGCTTTGGACTCAGAACTGACTACTGATGAGGGACGAATTGGTTCTTCAGTGAAAACAATCTGGGCCGCTTCGTCCGGCATGCGGCCTTCGAGTTTGAACGGGCGCTCGCCGCACAGCAGTTCGTACAGGACGACGCCTAACGAATAGACGTCGCTTGTCGTCGTGATCGGGGCCCCGCGCATCTGTTCAGGGCTTGCGTATTCGGGTGTCAGCACGCGAAACATCGTCGCTGTCGCCTCATTTGTGTCGCGCGACCAATCGGGGTGGAGGAGTTTCGCGATACCGAAATCTAGCAGCTTAGGCACACCGTCCTCAGTCACCATTATATTCGAGGGCTTGATGTCGCGGTGAACGACCAGATTCTGATGAGCATACGAGATCGCGGAACAAACTTTCCGGAAAAGTTCCAGACGCTCGTCGATGGACAGTTCGTTAGAATCGCAGAACTTTGTGATCGGCACTCCCTCTACGTGTTCCATCACAAAATAAGGTAGGCCGTCCGAGGTCGAGCCGCCATCGAGTAGATTTGCGATGAAGCGATGCTGGAGCTGAGCTAGAATCCGGCGCTCCATTACAAAACGCTTAAGGACCGCATTCGTGTCCATACCGCGTTTTATCAGCTTTAGGGCAACCTGTTTATCAAACGAGTCATCGGCGTGGTTTGCGAGATAGACAGTCCCCATTCCGCCATGACCGATCTCTTTAACGATCTTGTAGGAATCGATTTGTTGGCCGAGGTAAGGGTCAACCGTTTGTTCCTGAGCCAGCCCGAGGTCGACTGCCGCCGGCTCGTTGATGAATTCGCCAGCGTCTATATCGGCACGCAGCAGCCTTTCCACCTCCGGGAGCAAATCCGCGCCGCAGGTGGCGAGAAACGCAGCACGCTCAGGCTCCGGCAGATCAAATGCCGTCATGAAAAGGTCTTTGATCTTTATCCAGCGGGTCGAATCCATAATGCTCCTTTAGACATTACGCGGAATCGCGGGTGAAATCGGCTCAATCGAGTGCGGAGTGCGGATTGAAATACAATAATCCGCACTCATTTGATCTTTTCAAACAGCCACGCCCGGGCCATTGCCCATTCGCGTTTTACTGTTGCTGACGAAATATTCAATACTTCGGCCGTTTCGTCGATCGTCATGCCGCCAAAATATCGCAATTCGATGATTTTCGCCTGTGCCGGGTCGAATGCCTCAAGCTCGGTCAGAGCAGCGTCCAACTCGATAAGATCGTGATTAGAGTCGCCTGCGATATCGCTAATATCCTCGAGCGATATCTTAAGGCCGTTGCCACGCTTTTCGGCGTCACGGCTTCGGGCGTTGTCGAGCAATATCCGGCGCATCGCCTGGGCGGACAACGCAAAAAACTGCCCGCGATTTTTGAAATCGACCGAATGCTGATTGATTAGCTTTAAATAGGCTTCGTGGACAAGCGCGGTCGTTTGAAGAGTAATACCCTGGCGCTCACTCGCAAGATAACTATGCGCCAGTCGGCGAAGCTCTGCATACACCTGCGGCAGCAGCTCATCGAGTACCGCACGGTTGCCGTTAGCATAATCGTCCAGAAGCCTTGTGATATCGCTCATGGAAACATCTCCACAGATCCGCCAAAAAAAAGAAACTACTTTTGAGCCAATTCTACGCTTCTTTCCGCGTAATGGATAGAGGAAAAATTTCTGCGGAGAAATGAGGTTTTAGACAAGGAGAGCTGCAATGAAAAATCTTAGAAGGGTTATCACGTCAAACAAGCAAAGCAATCATCGATTGTTTTTTTTATTATCAATTTTCGCGTTTTTTGGAATGGCAAGTCTGTTGCTGTGGCTGGCGGCGACACATATACAAGAGGATACTGCTATTGCCTCGGCTAGTCAGCCGGACGCTGACGAGCCCGGTGGGCTGCGGGCAGACTATGGCCGCGTGCCGCTGAGCTTCGAAGCCAATCAGGGGCAGACAGCCGCCGAAGTTCAGTTTCTATCCCGCGGCTCAGGCTATACGCTCTTTCTGGCTCCAACCAAGACTGTTCTTTCGCTCCAGCAGCGAACAAATGACTCGCAAAAGAAGCCGGTCACTAATGTTTTGCGGATGGAGCTAAAGGGAGCAAATCCGGCGGCGGAGGTCGAAGGGCGTGATCTGCTTCCCGGCAAGAGCAATTATTTCGTCGGCAATGATCCAAAGAACTGGCGAACAAATGTCGCCACTTTCGCAAAGGTGAACTACAGGTCGGTTTATGAAGGCGTGGATCTGGTTTACTACGGTAACCAGCGGCAACTGGAATATGATTTCATAGTCGCCCCAAACGCCGATGCGTCGCAGATTCGGTGGGCGGTTCCGACCGCTGACAAAGCCGAGCTCGACGAAGCCGGCGGCCTTGTCCTGCATGTTAACGGGAGCGACGTCCAGATGAAAAAGCCCGTCGTTTATCAAACTATTAAAGGCGAGCGAATAGAAATCGCTGCCTCGTATTCGATCCAAAGTCCAAAATCTAAAATCCAAAATCAAGAAGTCGGTTTTACGCTTGGGCTATACGATCACGCTGCCCCGCTCGTAATCGATCCGGTAGTCGTCTTTACCAGCTCGCTGCTCGACGGCAACGGCGCAGACTCCGCTAATGACATCGCCGTTGACCCGTCCGGCAATGCCTACGTGACCGGCAGCACCGCGTCGACCAACTTTCCCACGGTCAATGCCATACAGACAACTCTGAATGGCACCCAGGACGTATTCATCAGTAAGTATAATGTCACCGGTACTGCGCTAATCTACTCAACATATCTGGGTGGTAGCTCCGGTTTCGAGAACGGCTGGGACATCGCGGTGGATGCGGCTGGCAACGCCTATGTGGCTGGCCGAACGACCTCACTCGACTTCCCCGTAACTGCCGCGACCGCCTTTCAGGCAACTAAGACCACCAACAATACTATCGACGGAGGTTTTGTTACGAAGTTGAATGCCAACGGAACGCTTGGCTATTCGACGTACCTGTATAGCCCTCAGGGTACCAGTGCCTTTGGAATCGGAACAGACGGAGCCGGCAATGCATACGTAACGGGACGGACCGGCACCGGTTTTCCGATAACGGCCAGCGCTTTCTCATCCACCAATTTCAACTCGGGTTTCTTGACGAAGCTGAATACAAATGCTTCGGGCTCGGCCTCGCTGGTTTATTCAACTTACCTTGGCCCCACCGGCTTTGCGGAAGGCCATGCGATCGCGGTGGATGCGGCCGGTAACGCCTACATCACCGGTAATGCAAATTCAACCTCGACAAACTTCACTTCGCCGGGAGCTTTTCAAACGACCTTTGGCGGCGGAACTTCTGATGCGTTCGTGATCAAGTTCAACACCAATCTCTCGGGTGCCGCTTCTCGCATCTACTCGACTTACCTCGGCGGCAGCGGTCAGGATTTCGGCGGCCAATCAGTCCCTAGCGGCAGCAAGGCAATAGCGATCGATACGGCGGGTAACGCCTACATCACAGGCTTTACTACCTCGACGAACTTCCCCACCGCTAATGCCTTTCAAGCCGCCAATGCCGGCGCTACCGATGCATTTCTGGCCAAGCTAAACCCTGCGGGTTCGGCGCTGGTTTACTCCACTTATCTCGGCGGCAGCGGCGCCAGCAGCAATGATGAAGGCAGGTCCGTGGCCGTGAATGTAGCGGGTAATGCTTATGTCGTTGGATTAACTGCAAGTTCGACTAACTTCCCCACTGCTTTTCCTCTTGCTACTGCCGACGGCACCACTGGCGGCGCATTTCTTGCTAAGTTCGCCCCCGGAGGCAACACGCTGGTTTATTCGACACGCTTCGGAGCAGTCGGCCTACAGGGATTAGGCCTGGCGCTGGACGGCGCCGGAAACGCCTTTACAAGCAGCAACCAAGGCAGCGTTAATGAGATCGCCGATCCGACCGTTATTGGCCGCGTTGTTGATGAGGATGGAAACCCGATTTCCGGAGCGATCGTCAGCCTCACCGGTGTGCCGTCAGGTCCGACGATGACCGACTCGAATGGGTTCTACACCTTTGGTCTGCTGACATCGGCGAATAACTA
>JAYUDV010000228.1:0-10715 GCA_043739565.1 Chloracidobacterium sp. | reverse complement strand
CTGGCAAAGCACTACCTTGAGAAGGTTAACCAAAAACGCCGCGGCAAATTGCTCCGGGGTTTTTCACCGGAGGTCGAACGTATTTTCAGAAATTACCGATGGAGCGGAAATGTCCGCGAACTGAGGAATGTGATCGAACGGGCGTCGATTCTGGAGGACGGTGAAATTGTTACCATAGAGCATTTGCCGGCCGATATGCTCGGCGGCCAAACGAGCCAGATGGTCGGCGGTTCAGCTATTATTACACTTCCTGTGGAGGGTGTTTCGCTGGAGTCGGTCGAATTCAACTTGGCAAAACAGGCGATCGAGCGGTCTGGCGGCAATCTTACGCGGGCGGCCAAGCTCCTCGACATTTCCCGCGATCAGCTCAGATATAAGCTTAGAAAGTCCGGATACGATCCCGGAACAGCAGTCACATAGGCAATGGCCGTCGAAAAACCGAAAAGACAAGTCCGCAGTCGGGCTAAACAAGATCCGCTAAAAGAGCTCACCGATTTGAAGCGGGCCCTAGACGAATCCGCCATCGTCGCGATGACCGATCAGAGCGGGCGGATTATCTTCATTAATGACAAGTTCTGTGAAATTTCGCAGTACAGCCGCGACGAACTGATTGGCCAGGACCATCGAATTATCAACTCCGGCTACCATCCGAAGGAATTTATACGCGATATCTGGACCACCATCGCAAACGGAAAGGTATGGCGGGGTGATCTTAGAAATCGCGCCAAGGACGGATCGATCTACTGGGTGGATACGACGATCGTTCCGCTTCTCGATAAGGATAAAAAACCATTTCAGTACGTTGCGATCCGATATGAGATCACCGAACGAAAGCTCGGGGAAGACCGCATTCGTCAACAGGCGTCACTTCTCGATAAAGCTCAGGACGCGATCCTCGTGTGCGATCTCAACTGTCAAATCCTGTACTGGAACAAAAGCGCCGAACGCATATACGGATGGCCGGCGGAAGACGCTTTCGGCCGCAGCGTAAGCGATATTCTTTGTGCCGAAGACCAGGAACTTGTTCGCCACGCTAAAGAGGCTCTTAACAAATCTGACGAATGGAAGTCCGAATCGCGACAAACGACCCGCACTGGCGAGAAGATCATTGTTATGAGCCGTTGGACGCTCGTACGAAATGAAAAAGGCGAACCTGACTACTATTTCGTCACAAATACGGACATTACCGAGCAGAAACGCACCGAAGAACATTTGTTGCGCTCGCAGCGAATGGAATCTATCGGCACATTGGCTGGCGGTATCGCACACGACCTCAACAACATTCTTTCGCCGATAATGTTGGCGGTCGATATGCTACAGCTACGCGATCCCGATGCCGAAACAGCTCGCTGGCTCGCGATTATGAAAGAAAACGCCGAACGCGGTGCCGATCTTGTAAAACAGGTTCTTACATTTGCACGGGGCATGGCGGGCGAACGGCTGCCTGTCCAGCTAAGACACATAATTAAAGACCTTGTAGGTGTATTGAAGGAGACGCTGCCGAGGACCATCGACGTAAAATTCGATATTCAACCGGAGCTTTGGACCATCGACGCCGATCCCACACAAATGCATCAGGTGCTGATGAATATCTGCATAAACGCACGGGACGCGATGCTATCGGGCGGAACGCTGAAAATAACCGCAAAAAATGTGTCGATAGATGAAAACTACGCCCGAATGAATATTGATGCGACACCAGGGGATTTCGTTCTGCTCGCGATCAGCGACACTGGGACGGGAATGACGCGCGAGGTAGCGGCCCGAATTTTCGACCCATTCTTTACGACTAAAGATATCGGCAAAGGGACGGGCCTCGGACTGTCGACCACCTTGACGATCGTCAAGAGTCACGGTGGTTTTCTCGACGTATACACTGAGACTGACCGAGGAACTCAATTTTCCGTTTATCTTCCGTCGGCCAATAGGTATGAGATTGGCGATGTCGTTAAAGCTGAGAATGCACCTTTGGCCGACCGGAATGAGCTCATCCTCATCGTGGATGATGAAGAAAATATTCGAAGCGTCACGAAGGCGACATTAGAGGTTCTTGGGTATCGGACAATGCTTGCTTCCGACGGCACCGATGCAGTAGCGGTATACGCTCAGCATGGAGGCGAAATTGCAGCCGTTCTCACGGATCTGGCGATGCCGTACATGGACGGAGAGGCCCTGATACGTGCGTTGAAGAAAATTAACCCGGATGTAAAGGTGATTGCAATGAGTGGCTTGATGAGCGCCGGACAAACGGCCGAACTACGAAATCTAAATGTAGGTGCTTTCTTATCGAAGCCCTTTACGGCCGACACGCTCATCACAGCTCTCCAGAAAGTCCTGCATTAAACGCCGATTACCTGATTCCCAATTGTTTCGGGGCCGCAACCAGCGGGCATCGTACACGATAGGTCACGAAACTGCGGGCGTTGCCGACTTGCGAACGACCAGAACCGAACAGGGTGCATGATGTACCACTCCGTCCGAAACGGAACCTAACATTCGGCCCCAAAATCCTCGTCCGTGCGAACCGACGACGATCAGGTCAGCTTTCCAGTCCTTCGCCCTTTCGACTATTTGCTGGTCGGGCGATCCACTCAGAACTTCGGTAGAAATCACAAATTCAGCCTTCGGGAATTTGTCACGTATAATCTTTTCGGCCTCTTCGACAAAAATTTGAGCCTGATTTCGGACAGCATCTACCAGCTTCTGATAATACTCTGCCGATATTGCAAAAGGCTCGATACCGATCGGATGTGCGTCTTCATAGGTCGAAACTATTAAGACGTTGGCATTTTCGGGCTGTATTACCATGCGGCAACACTCTTCGACCGCGGCCTTACTGTAACCCGAACCGTCCGTTGCTATCAATATTTTCATTTTCTCAAGATCCTCCAAAAGGCAGTGGTCTGGTTATTCAATCTAAAGAGCAGTCTCAGGCTCGATCACAATGGGAATGTGCCAAGAACTGAGGAGTCAAAGCGACTGCCCGAAATTTGTAAATAATTTTATGGCTTGAACAGTATCCAAGCCTCGATTTTTTTGTTTAGCTAACAGCGATTATGTCGGTGAAGCTTGTTTGACCTTTACGGCCAAAGGCTCAATGAACGTGATCAACGTCTTCGTTCCAGATGAGTCCTCGATATCCAGAGTTCCACCAGGACCGACACCGCTTGCCTCGAAAGCGACCTTTAACGGCTCGTTTATGTTGTGTGTTTGGTGATTCGTCGTACCCTTACCGACGGTGAGTTCGATCGTCTCGTTGCCGTACCTGTCCTCGTATGTCAAGCCGTGAAAAGGCAATCCATCTGACATTATCTGCGCTCCGGCGTCGTCATTCATGACCTGTACTTTCGTTTCCCAATCAGCAAGATCGCGGCTCAAGCCGTCAAAAAATGTCTTCCACTCCGATCTTTGTAATTCACGGGTCATAGTTACCTCCAAGAGTCTAATTAAGCTAAAGCAAGTTAATGCCGCATTATTGAAATGCAAAGACCGTTCCACTGCGGGTAACGATACTTATACCCAAAAAGACTGTTCTACACCGGCTTCGATGAAGATGGCCGTGAAAAATCTCACGGAAATTCACTTTTCTGTGGACTTTCCCGCAGGTGCTAAACCAAGCACTTCCGTAATTACTGCGTCCGGCGTTGGCACGGCGGTTGCGATATTGCGAAGCGGGGAGATTCATGGAATTGCCCTGTTATTAATCTACTGACGGAGGTGTTTATTATGTTAGTCAAATCTTACTGGTCTTCATGGATACTTTTTTCGATCATGGCTGGCATCTTTTTGATGGTTGGCTCTTTCTCGATGGTTGTAGCCGTTGTTTTCGGCCTCATCGCGTTCGGACTCGTTTTCGCCGGCATGATGTGTGTGCTTCCGGGAGAGGTATCTCATATGGCCGTTAAGCAAATCAAAGTGTTGGCGCCGAACAGGGCATTAATAAACGATACTACTTCAGAGAAAAGTCAATACAACGAATGGCGGAGTGATCGATCTAGGGAAAAGGTGACTCTACTCGGCAAAATCGACGTCGAAACCAAAATTGCCGTATAACCAGATTGACGAAGCGGAAATGGCGAAAGTCGAACGCGATCTCCAAGCGTTCGCGCGTTGATTTTGATTTATAACATCGGATTCATGATTCACATTGATGAAACACTGAGTTTTCTCGTTGCTTACCATTGGAGCCTTGATCGCCGCCCCGCACTATTTTGTTGAGTCTCCGTCACATGGCCGGGTTGCTGCCATCGCCGCAATTTGTTTTTTTGGGTGGTAAGCGAACTTGCACGGCCAATCGTGCCTACCCTGCTGCTTTGAACTCTCGTCCTGCTCGCTATATATCTCCGATCGACCTGCGGTTTTCGCCCAGAGTCGGTAAACCAAGTGTCACCTGCCCGAGAGCGGAGGACCGCTCTGTCTTATCACTTCGACCGAGCAATGAGCCCGCGCGGCGACAGCGGCGGAGACGCTTCCGATCAAAAATCGTTCAAACGAGTTTGCGGCGCAGTGGGGACCGACAAAGATATTATCAGCATTGCACTTTTCCGCTTCCTCGATAATTACATCTTTTGCGTGGCCGAGTCGTACTTCTACCGAGCAAAAAATACCGGCTTCAGTTAGCTTTGCCAACGCTGTCGCGGCAAGTGCTTGGGCCCACTGCGAGGCAAATTTAGTCGCGACCGCAACGCCGGTCATCTGAGGGACAAAACGCCCGATCGATCCCATAACGAAGGAATCGGCAACTACCAGCAATCGCACCTCAGTATCGACCGGCCAAGTTCTGGAAACAATCGAATCGACTGCGTGCATTGCGCCGGGGGAACCGTCAAAGCCCACAAGTATCCTTTCAGGATGTGACGCGGAACTAAGGAATCCCCTTGCGATCCGGACCGAACACTCCGCCTCGGTAAGTATCGTCTGCGATGTATGGCCGATAAACATACTGTGTTCGTGGAGATTGTGCCTAGGTTCGCCCACCACGATAAGGTCGGGCTTGAACGTTTCGGCGCGAGCTATCAACGCTCGCGGCGGAGAGCCAGTCGCCGTTTCAGCTGAGACAATCCATTTTGGAAATTCTATTCGAATCTTCGCCACACCCGCGGCAGCTATACAACTTGCTTCAACTGCTGTCTTAGGCACCTGCCAGGCCTCCGCCACAGTAAGTACTAGGATCTCAGTCTCGTCGGGAAGCCCCGCATACCTAAGATCGTACAACGCCGCCGTAGACGCTTCAGTGCCATTAAAGCCGATTAAAATTCGCATTACATTTTCCTCAATTCATCCAAAATTGACGACTTTCGCATTTCTAGAGACTGTGCCAAATACTGTCTGGCAATCCGGTCGCACCGGTACAAGTGCAAAACGTGTGCCAACCGAATAGCCGTAATTGGTCAATTTCACTTCAAGCGAGCGCGTATTTTTTCGCGGCACCCGGGGAAATTTCCCGGCGCGGCTATCTATTTACATCTGGGGTTTCGTTTAGGGCGGCAAGTTTGGGGCCGAAGGGCTGCGTCTTCATGGAACAGAGATTGCGTTAATAGGCATGTATGGAAAATTTAACCGGGATAAACAATCCATTAGTGAAAGGGAAAGCCGTATTAGTCGATCCAGTCAGAATGGCAGAAGGAAACCATCTGATCGGTGCGTTTATCGGTAAGGTGAGCGGCCCGACGCTTATCGTTGTCGGCAGTCTTCACGGCAACGAGCCTGGCGGCGCTATGGCCCTAAGAAACCTATCTCCAAAACTCGCTGAAATAACAGACTCGCTTAAGGGGCGTGTCTACTTTCTCACGGGAAACACTCGAGCCCTCGCAGAGAGGGTGCGATTCATCAATGCCGATTTAAACCGCCATTGGACACCACATAATATGTCCAGCAGGGGAGCTGAGAAGGTTTTCAACACATCTGAGGGTTGTGAGCTTTCAGAGCTCGATCGTATCCTCGACAGGATCCTGATCACGGCGATGAATGAGGTATTTGTTCTTGACCTTCACTCAACATCATCGGAAGGAATTCCTTTTGCCACGGTAGGCGACACCTTGCGAAATCGTAGCTTCGCTCAAAAATTTCCCGTCCCCATTTTGCTGGGCATCGAAGAGCACCTCGACGGAACGATGCTTGAGTACCTCAACAATGCCGGAGCGGTCACGCTTGGTTTTGAGGGCGGCCAACACTTGTCTTCTCAGACCGTTGAAAATCACCAGGCTCTAGTATGGCTTGCCTTGACCAACTCCAACATTCTCGATGCCACCGACATCCCGAAGCTCGAGAATTATCGACATCTGCTCGGGGGAGGGAAAAAGGCCTCGCGAATTTTCGAGGTTCGGTGCCGACACGCGATAACGTCGGAAGACGAATTCGAAATGAAACCGGGTTTTGACAATTTCGAACCGGTTAATCGCGGCGACGTCTTAGCTGTTGATAAAAATGGGCCCGTAACAGCAAGCGAATCGGGCCTGATACTTATGCCGCTTTATCAAAAACTTGGTGAAGACGGTTTTTTTATTGGCCGCGAGGTCGCCCGAATCTGGCTTTGGTTATCGGGAATTCTGCGGCGTATCGGTATTCAGAAGATCATCCATCTTCTCCCGGGAGTAAGCCGGAATCCCGGTGACCCTGGAACGCTGATCGTAAATACCCGCATTGCAAGCCTTTTTCCACTACAGATATTTCACCTCCTCGGATTTCGCCGTCGTCGCTGGATAAATAACAAGCTGGTGGTAACCCGCCGAAGGCATGACACCGACGGCCCCTTTAGATGGAAAGGCATATAACACCTATGGGCGATAAAAATATTACAAGCGAGTACGACGATGAACAGATGCGGGCCTTTACGCTCGGTGTCCTCAACGATCTTCAGGCGCTTGAACATATGCTCGAATCCGGCATGTTCGAAGAAAATGAGCGACGGATCGGCGCCGAACAGGAGATGTTTCTTGTCGATTCGGCAATGCACCCGACCGGGCTCGTTGTTGAAGTGATCGAAGAGGCCCGCGACGGCCGCCTGACGACGGAGATCGGTCTGTTCAATCTGGAAGCAAATCTTACGCCGCGATCGTTTGGAGGTGATTGTCTTCGATTAATGGAGGACGAACTCAACGAGATCCTCGACGTTGTTCGCAAAGCCGCGGGGAAATTTGACGCAGGTGTGGTCCTGGCCGGAATTCTGCCGACCATTCAGCTTTCGGACCTTACCCACGATAATCTGACGCCAAACCCCAGATACCACGAGATCGACCGAGTTGTGACCGAGCTGCACGGCCAAAACCGTAATATCCAGATCAAGGGCCTCGACGAGCTGCAACTAACTATTCAAGATACATTTATCGAGTTTTGCAACACGAGTTTTCAGATCCATCTGCAGGTAGGTGCCAAGGAATTTGTCCGATATTACAACTGGGCACAGGCGATCTCGGCTCCGGTCTTAGCCTCGGCGGTAAATTCGCCGCTCCTGCTAAATCATCGTCTTTGGCACGAAACGCGGCTTGCATTGTTCCAGCACGCAACCGATACGAGATCACTCGTCCACAAAGAGCGAAATCAACCGCCGCGTGTCAATTTCGGCGATCGTTGGGTCGAGGATTCGATCATTGAGGTGCTTCGTGAGGATGCCATCCGCTTCCGCATTCTCCTGACCCAGGCGGTCGAGGAAAATTCGCTCGACGTGCTGGCAAATGGAGGTATTCCCCAGCTCGCGGCGTGGCGGCTGCACAACGGCACGATCTGGCGCTGGAACCGACCCTGTTACGGCATTATCGAAGGCGCCCCGGGCCTGCGGATCGAGGCCCGCTATTTGCCGGCCGGCCCTTCAGTTGTGGACGAAATGGCGAATGCCGCATTCTTTCTAGGGTTGATGACCGAGCTTCCCGCAGAATTCGGCGACATCACCAAACATATGTCGTTTGACGACGCAAAAAACAATTTCTTTAACGCCGCACGATACGGCCTGAACGGCCAGATCCGCGGGCTGGACGGCAAGAGCCGCCGGGTCGGCAAACTTATTCAGGAAGAATTACTGCCGCGAGCCAGACGAGGCCTTAGCCGTGCCGGAGTCGATGAGAACGATATTGAACGCCTTCTCGACATCATTGAGGCAAGGGTAAAAACCGAAAAGACCGGAGCCGGATGGATGATAAATTCTTTAGCCGGAATGGATAAACGGGCCAAGCCAAATGTTAAATTGCGCTCCCTAACGGCTGCGATGAAATCTAATCAGGAGAGCGGAGAACCGCTGCACCAATGGCCTATGGCACAGATACCCGAAAGATCGGACTGGATCGACAACTACAAGACTGTCGAGCAGTTCATGGCGGTCGATCTGTTCACGGTTCGCCCCGAAGATGTCCTCGATCTCGCGGCGAGCCTGATGCACTGGCGGCACGTTCGGCACGTTCCGGTCGAGGACGACGCCGGGCACTTGATCGGTATCGTTTCGTACCGCGAACTGATCGAGCTTTTGGCTTCGGGAAAGTTCGGGGCATCCTCCTCGATCATCGTCCGCGACATTATGAAAACGGATCTCACGACGATCAAGCCCGACACGCCGACCCTGGAGGCTCTTGAGTTGATGCGCGAGCGTAACATCGGCTGCCTCCCTGTAATCAAAGACGAGCGTCTTGTCGGTATCGTGACGGCACACGATTTCCTGACCGTGTCCGCAAAACTATTTGAAGAGAAACTTAGGAAGGTTATTCAAGGAGATATATCACTCAAACAGGAGTCACAAGATGAATGTAGCGACAAGACCGCATTAATGGGCGAAGTTTCTCAAATTATTTAGCGAAAAGACACGAAGTACACGGAGGTAGCTATGAAGAAAATAAATGTGGGTGCTAACTTTGCGATATTCCTGTTGTTCTTCGGCGTAGCAACGCTTGAGTATTTTCAAACACAGAACTGGCTAAAAACCTCATTCTGGCTGGTGATCGGCGCGGTGTTCCTGTTTGCAGATAATCTAAAACAACGATCTTGAACGGTGATGCGGGATGGAGGTTTTATTATAATGCCTTTGCCCGACTGCTTTCCGCTTTTATTAATCCGGAGCGTCTTTATAATATCTGGCAGTCTAGAGTCCACGGATTAAGACACAACATTGTCTGGGGCGGCGGCAAGCCCTTTAGTTGTCGACCGCGAGGTTCCTGTCCCTCAGGGAGCAGGCATTTGAACGTCGGCTCTGCGGTGTTTTTCCTCGTGTTTGGTCTCTCTTTCAAATTGATTCTGGTTTGGCTGCTTCTCACAAAGATTGACTATTTCAAATAGGACGAGATATATGGCTAGTCGGGTGAAGCGACAACTTGTCGGATGGGTCGCCGTTGGAATATCTGCGACTATTGCTTTTTTCTGGGCCGTTTGGGGAATCATCGGGAATTTTCACGAGGGTTAGTATTACGATTCGATCCTTTCAAATCTTGGGTTGATGTTCGTTCAATACCTCAGCCCTTTGCTAATATCCATCGCTCTATCACAGCTTTCGATTTT
This sequence comes from Chloracidobacterium sp., assembly GCA_043739565.1. Taxonomy (GTDB): domain Bacteria; phylum Acidobacteriota; class Blastocatellia; order Pyrinomonadales; family Pyrinomonadaceae; genus OLB17. The sequence continues at coordinate 1,238 of JAYUDV010000228.1, read as the reverse complement.
CTTCCCCCGAGTCGGAAGTATTGCACATGCCTCACTGGGTTTGTTGCTTCCCGTCCTTCTTAAACAGTTCAATTTTACGTTTGCTGTCTTTATTACTTTACCTTTGTTGTTGCTCGCTGTGCTTTATTGGTTTGGCCGCCCGCAGCCGCGTCGAGCAGCGTCTGCTACCGTCATTGGTTTGTCAATCATCGCCCTGGTCATCTGCGGTTTAGTTCCCGGCGTTCGCGTTTCGGGGCGCATAAATGACAACTATCTAGGAGTACGCTTGGTCAATGGCAACGGCATTCAACTCGTGTGGGCCTCCGAAGGTCCAGGCTGGCCTCGCGTCGGCCTGAACTGGAATGAAGCGATATAGACGATGCCAATACCTTGACGAAGATGGTCAGGTGATCCGAGACACACCCCAAAATATCTGGCGATTGCCGACCGTCGAAGAGGCGGTACGTTCAATGTCGCGGCATGGCTTTAACAGTGGCGGGTTGTGGGACGCGCAAAATATAAACGCATCATATCAAATAACCCGTGACAAGGAATCACCCCTATGGAATATTCATTCGCAGATTATTTATTGGTGGACAGCAACAGAAATAGATGACGAGGATGCATACATGATTGCCTATGACGGCATGGTTTGGCCGCGCCGAAAGCGCATTCATCCGGCGTATTTAGGATTTCGATGTGTGAAGTTACCGTAAACGTAATGTAATCCTGGATTAAAAAAAGAGCGTCGACTGTTCCCGTAAATACCGGAGTTATTTTTGGGGAGCGAGGTAATCTCTTGGGTCTCCCACTCCACAAAAGGCCTCGCCCCAGAGGAACGGCAGTCGGGCGGCTTCCACTGTAATGCCATTTTGGCCTATAGCAATGTTATGGGTAGTCGTGAAACTGCGAAATTTTTCGCAGTGAAATAGGAAAATGACGCATCAACAAGCCTCCCAACACCTTTGTATCTAGCAGAAGGTACAGCATTTATGGCAGTTTCGCATTCTTCGATCGAGGAACATTATTTGCATTCTAGAAATATAGCAGTGTCGATATGTGGGAGTACAAATACATTCCAACGGCATTGGCGGGCCAATAGATCGGGATTTATGATGAAAGTCCTTCACGATTTGCGAATTCAGGATAAATGTCAGGAGTGTGATCTGCGCCGCAAGGGTTTCTTTTGCCAGCTTTCGACAGCCGATCTTCAGGACTTTGAATCCCTCAAGGTCACAAAGGCATATCCGAAAGGGACA
>JAYUDV010000227.1:0-25565 GCA_043739565.1 Chloracidobacterium sp. | reverse complement strand
GTCGTGATGGTTAATTGACCATCTTCAATTTTTTTGTCGATGATTTCGCACCAAATGTGGGCGATCGTAATGTGAACTTCCTGAATCCGGGCGGTTCGCTCGGACGGCACCAGCACACATGCATCGCACAAGCCCGCAAGTTTTTTCCCGTTTTTCCCGGTCAGGCCGATCACTTTGCAGCCCTTACCGCGCGCGGCCATGACTGCGGCAAGTATGTTTGGAGAATTACCGCTCGTGCTGAGCGCGATAAGGCAATCTCCGTTGCGGGCCAGAGCGTCAACCTGACGGGCAAAGACATTTTCAAATTGATAGTCGTTTGAAATCGCCGTCAAAGCTGAAGTATCCGTCGTTAAGGCGATCGCCGGCAAAGCCATCCGCTCGGTCTCGTAACGGCCGACAAATTCGGCGGCGAGATGCTGAGCATCCGCGGCGCTGCCGCCGTTTCCACAGATCAAAATTTTATTGCCGCGCCCGAATGTTTCATACAGGATATCGCCGCAGTCGCTAATGATCTCGACCTGTGCCGACAGGACATCCTTAAAAACATCCAGATGCTGCTCTAAAGTGCGGGATACGACCGAGCCGGAAATCGGGACGGAACCACCGGAATGCGGCTCGTTTAAGATCGCCCGCACAATCCGCGACGAGGAAAACCCATCTTTCAGCGGAAGCGAAAACACCTTACCGCCGTTGGCTCGCACAAAGTCGGCCCCGATTATCTCATCCGGTTTCCAATCGCCGCCCTTAACTAAAATGTCGGGTTTGATTTTCTCGATAAGATTTTCCGGAGTTGGCTCGTCAAATATTTCCACTTGATCGACCCATCTTAGACCGAGAAGTACCTCGCGTCGCGACCCTTGATCCATGAAGGGATGCCCGGCACCCTTGATCTTTCGGACGGAATCATCGCTGTTGATGCCAACGATCAAACGGTCGCCAAGTTGGCGTGCCCGCCGGAGCAAGTCTACGTGGCCCGGATGAATCAGATCAAAGCATCCATTTGTAAATACCCGAATTTGCATTTTTTTAATAACACGTAAGGAAATACCTAAAAATCCATTTAGGCATTTGCCACAGAACTGCCTTCGTCACCGCGACCCGCAAAAAACCGAATGATCAACACTCCTAAGATCGAGATCACGCCCATCTTCACCAAGACAGGGATGATCAGCCCGTACGTGCCTTCATACGACACCGAGGTCACAAGCGTAAAATACATCGTTGACTTCCAGAATGAGAAAGGTTGGCCCTCTCGCAGCAATCCATAGATGAGCCGGAGAATAAAGCCGAGGAGGATCATGCCTAACGGAACTCCCCACGGGCCAAAATTACGGAGTAAATCGCCCATTGGCGTAAGAGTGAAGGAATTATTGGGAAAATTAAAATACAGATCCGCATATTTGTCAGGCGGAGTCGGCACCGGCTTTTCTGGCCAAATAAATCGCGGAATAATGAATACTACCGTTTCATTCCAAATATTGTTCGAGATGCCGTACGCTTCCTCGTACGGTCCCAGCTTTTCATAATTTGAAACGACGACAGCCAGCGGTGTAATGGAATCGAGCCTCGCACCCAGCGCGTCAAAGCCGTTGCCTATGTTAGAAAAGACTCCCTGATCGGAAATCGAAGTCACGGTGTCCCCGATAACGCCGGCATATTTATCCATATCCATGCGTTCTTCCGTTACTTTTATCGCCCGAAAAGCCGTTCCATAGATCATCCCGATTACCAGGGCGAGTATGACGAATGCCCCGCCCGCAAACATTTGTTTGGATCCTATTTTCTTACCCGAACACCCATAGGCAAAGGCTACCAGAATAAATATACTTACAAGGCTGCCGCGGTTTCCCTGAAAAGCGGCCCGGCTGAGCGAAGTGGCGACCAAGACGCCGATCACGGCATAGTGAATAAAATTTAGTTTTTTTGACCGAAATATCGCTAACCAAAGTATAAAACTCGCCTCAAACCAAAACGAAGACAAGACAAAAATCAATCCGTCAAATCTGCCGATCTCCTCAACCTTTTGGTAACCCAATATTCCGAGCGCAAACGCTGCGACGGTATATGCGAGGCCAATCGCGAGAAGAAAAAGAGCTGGCTTCATCACCTGTTCCGGAGTCCAATCCCATACGGGCATTTTGCCCGCGACAGTTTTTAGAGCAGTCCCGCCGAATGGAATGATGAAACCTAATATTAGCCCTCCAAAACCGAGCATCACGTACGCAAACGTCAGCGGTAAATTATAATGCTCGTCTACGACAAAAGATAGATAATAGGGCTGCGAATATCCGAGTGCGAGGATAAATCCACCGATCGCAAACCCCGGGAAAAAATAAGACCACGAAGCGAAAACGAGCGGATGAAAAGGGTCGAATGACCGCCTGACGAATTGGTAAATGATGGGCAGCAACAGCAAAATGCCGGTGGCAAATGACCACGGGACAAGATAATAGTAACCGCCCGCGACATCGAAAAAACCGTCTAGCCACATGAACAATAAAACGGTTGCCGAAAAAGCGCCCCAAATGATAACAACGCCCCGGCGAAGATTTGATTTTCCATCGGCCGGGTTACGGATTAAATGAGCTTGCAACGGGTGGGCCTTCAAACCATTCTGGAACATAATCTCAAAGCAGCGCGATCGGCGAATATCGATTCCTGAAGAAATAATAACAGAATCAAATGGAATCTGGATGCATCCGCTAACGCCGGATGACGCAGGCGACGGCGTAAAGGATTTTTTTAACCGGGTTAATTCGGATATAATCCGCTAAATGAAATCGTTACGCTCTATTCAGCCTTCTGTCTGGATTCTTTACGCCGGACTCGCCGTTGCCTGCACAAGTCCGGTTTGGGGCGTCGCTTATTTTGTGAATCAGGACGGCTCAGCGCATATTGAAAGCGCCTATTTGATGACGGAGGTTTTGCGGGGAAATCCGATAATCTCAGAAACATATATACTAAATTCGATCTGTATTCCGAATTCGAGTGTTCATATCATTTTGGCACTTCTTTTGCAGATTTTTACTGCTTTTACGGCAACAAAGATTGTCGTCTGCGGCCTCTTTGCGGGCGTTGTCGGGGCTGTCGGATGGCTTCGATTTATGACCGTCGGAATCGATGGCCTTAAGACCAGTTTGCTAATTGGATCGGTGGTCGGATTCAATTGGTTATGGCTCTCCGGGTCCTATAATTTTATCTTCAGCGTGATCATCTTTGCGTTCACACTGGGTCTCTACTGGGAGTGGCGCGAACGCCTCAGTCTAGGCCGCGCAGCAATACTAACCTTGCTATTAATCGTCGCCTATTTTAGCCACATAATGGGTTTTCTAATTTTAGCCGGCAGTCTCATCGTCCTCGCTCTTAGATTGGAAAAGTCATTGCGTTTCCGAACTTTGGTCATAACATTGGCCTGCCTGCTGCCGATAGTGCCATTGGCGATTTGGTATGCGGCGATCAGTAACGACGGAAGTCGCCCGTCGCCGGTATGGCGGTCGCTGGCCGATCCTTATTCGTTTGCGAGCTGGTTTACACAGATACGTTCGGCGGATGCTTTTGTATTGATCAGTAAGACGGCATTTCCCTTTGTCGAGACGCGCCACGTGTGGTTTGGTGCATTATCGCCGGCGTTATGGATGATCGCCGCTCTGACGCTTTTGCTGTTCGTTACTATCCGCCGTCGGCCGATCTTCAGTTGTTTATCGAGCCGGTATCTTCCATTTGCAATCCTCTTATTGATCTCCATACTGCTTGCGATGTTTGGCCCGGACGATTTTGGACTGTCGCGGGGCGGTATTATCCGCGAGAGGATCGTTATTTGCGGCGTGGTCTTCGTCGTGCCGCTATTTCGGGCGGCGGGTTCGACCATTCTAAAACGGACCGCTCAAATCTTGTTGATTCTCGTTATTTTTTTCCAACTAGCAGCCGTATGGGATTATTCGATGCGTAGTACGATGGCGGCCTCGGAATACGTTGCAGCCGGACGGGCGATGAACGGACTGCGGTCAATCGCCTCGGTGACGGTTTATCGTGAGCATCCGCGATTTCACTCAACGCCAGAGACTCAGCTAAATTTGTATAACTCGATCGGCAACACCATGGTTGCATGGGACAATTACGAATGCGGGTATTTTCTCTTTCCTATTCGAAATAAAAGTAAGGCGGACAACGATTTTACGCAGCGGCTCGCTTCGTCCAACGTATTTATGTCCGACGATTCGCCTCCGGTTTTCGCCGAGCGGTTGGCTGGATTGGATTCCGCCCTCGCAAATGACGACGGCAGACTCGACGCCCTGTTAGTTTGGAGCGGAAGACCCGATGTCGATGAGGTAATTTGGAAGTATTTTGAAATAACGCCATTCTACGAAAGCTTAAACCTTCGACTATTCCGCCGCAAGAAAATGACATCGACCGAGATCAAATTCGACATACCGCGATGATGCCATCGGCCCACTGAGGAGCTACGCGGACGCATATGTCGTTCAGAATATTCAAAAACCAGCGGTTATGTGGCCGATGCTCCCTGCCCAGATCGTAGAAAAGGAATGTCTCTACGTTTATGTCATGCCGTTTAAGGAGGAGTGACAGCGTTGAATATGAATAATACGCCACATGGTCGGGATGGACCGGCTCAGACTTGCCCCGTTTTCCCCGAAGGCCGTAATAAAAAAATCTCATTCCGCAGTACGCGTTAATGGTGGTGAGGAGCAATCGAGATTCTGGGTTCATAAACCGACGGATACCGCTGAGGAACTGGCCCGGATTGTTTAGATGTTCGATCATCTCACCGGCCACGATAACGTCAAATGTTTCGTGCAGGTCTAGATCGTCGAGATTTTCGAGATCCGCCCAGTAGATGTTTTTCACCCCGTGAGGCTCGAGTAAACCGATCGCGTCCCGATCAGAATCAATTCCGTAAAGGTCGGCCGTCACCTTTTCAAGCTCGAAATGCAGCAGCATTTTGTTGCAGATCGCCTCCTCAGTATACGGCGAATTCGTACAGCCTAAATGCAGCACTTTCTTGCCACGGCACATATCTGTGATGAAATCTAAACGCTCCACCAACTGAAAGTTGTTGATCATTCGATTATATTAACAAAGGGCGCCCTTCGTCGTTCCACTTATTTTGCGGCCCACCAATTATCGACCAAGGCTTTTAAGGCTTGTTTTTCTTCCTTCTGAGCGAGGCCGGTCACGAATAATATCGCGCTATATGTAATGCCACCGATCAATCCGGCGGCGGCAAGTGCCAACCAGCCCGGTGTAATAACCTGAAAAGTTATCCATTCGGTAGCACCAGTTACTAACCCTGCGGCAATCAGACGAAAAAGCGTCGGGAGCCAAAACCCGTATGAAACCCGGCCATGAAATCTTTTTTCGCCGAGAAAAATTAAACCGAGATATACCGTCACGCCGACAAATCTCGCAAATGCGATGCCAGCGATCTCCCATTTGTCGGCGAGCGCTATCATCAGAGGAATCGAGATGAGAACCCAAAGAACGGTGGCGATAGCGTTCAAACTTGCAAGTCTCTGGCTCTCGTTTAGCTGCCAGACAACGATTGTCACCGATAAAACGCTAAACGTTAATACGTGATTAACCAACGTCCAGTACGAAGCCTGTGCGAACTCGTCGCCCATCCAGACGTTGAGGAAAACACGACCGCCCACTATGGAAGTTACCAAAAAGAAACCCGTTAGCACCAATATCATTTTCGACGACGTCCGATAAAGCCGCGTAAGTCTTTCGTCGTCTTCGAGAAGCTCGTTTATCACCGGAAACAGAACCAGGACGAGGCTCGCAACAAACCCGCTAAAGTAAAAGCCCGCCATCATTGGCACAACGTAAAATGTGAGAGCCTGTGTCCCAAACTTTCGTACGATAAGTCCGCGTTCGAACAAAAGCAGAATATTTCCCAATATCTGGTAAGCGATGATACTAAATGAATATTTTATCGACGCTTTCCACAAATTCGCGTCGATCGAAAAGCGAAACGTAAATTCGGGAAGCAATCTACGAGCCTTGAAATAGAAAGCGGCACCGATCGCCGCCGCGACTATCAGGTTCCAGATAAGCAAGGTCAAAACTCCGTATCCCTCGACCACGATCAGGACGCTTCCCAGATTCAGGAGAAAAACGCTCAGGCTGGAGAGAAAGACGAACACGTCAAATCGCTGTAGTCCCTGCAGCACGGACTGAAATACCTGGCTCAGCATCATCACGAGGATCGTTAGGCACGCAAGATACAACGCGGTCAGTGCGGTGTCGTGCATCTGGGGCGGAATCAGAAGGACGTTCGAAACAATGTACTCCGCCGTTAATGCGACGATTAACGCTCCTGCGATTCCGGTGCCGAGACTCAGCCAAAGCGCCGCTGAGACAGTTTCCGATATTTTGTCGCTCTCGCCCGTTGCGTTGTACTCGGAAACGTATTTGGCAGCTGTCTTTCCGATGCCAAATGCAAAAGAATAGCTGATAAATCCAAGGACGACCGCATACAGGCCGTAGATATCGTTGCCCAAGCCACGGACGACAACGGGCGTAACGATTACCGCGAAAACTATCGGGAAAACCCAGGATAGAGCGCTGTAAATGCCGTTTTTGAAGATCCTCGCTTGACGGCTGGGCGACTTAGCGGGCATCTGCGAAACACTCCTCGTAGGCGTCAATTGCGATCTGGGACGCTTCCCTTTCGTCAAAATTTTTCAATACAAACGCTCGCCCGGCGGCTGCCAGTCGTTCGCGCAGAGCGGGATCCGTCTTTAATTTTAGAATGCTTCGAGCAAGGGCCGCAGCATCGCCTGGCTCGATCAAAATACCTGTATTACCGTCAATCAAAGCTTCGGGAATGGCATTGATATTAGTCGAAATACTCGGAATTCCCATAGCCATCGCTTCTAAAAGAGCGATCGGCAAGCCCTCGATAAAACTCGGAAGGGCAAAGAGGTCGGCGTTCCGATAAAATTTCAGTATGTCCTGTCGGGTAGCACCGATAGATTTCGATAAAACAAGGCGAAAACGGTCGCCGAGCCCGTATTCCGCTATTCGTTCGGTGTCGGCAGGCGGCGGCAATGTAGCTGTTACCCAAATAAACTGAATTTCAGGGTCTTTCTCAAGTGCCAGTTTTGCCCCTTCCAGAAAAGCCCATCGGCCCTTTCGATCAATGAATTGTCCCAGACAAAGGACGACAAAATTCTTTTCGCCGATGTTGAGGCCTCTTCTTGCCGCCTTAACGTCATATTCGCAGTGCAATGCCTGGTTGATCTCGATCGGATTCACGGCGGTACAGGTAACGGAGATCTTTTTCCAAAAACCGCTTTCGACCCATCCTCGAAATCTATTCTTGGTATCTTTGTTGGATGTAAATATATGAAATCCGGGAAGCCTCGAAACAAGCTGCATCCTGGCTTTCCACAGTATTACTCGCCAGACGGGAAAATTGGGCAGAGCATTGTGCAGTGTGACGAAAACATTTGCTCCTCGTAACGATAAAGCTGTCAAAAATATCAACGATTGCCAGGGTCCCACCTCGATGTGCAAAATATTCTCGGGCAAGTCGCATTTGCGCAAAAAACGGTAGCTGGCCAGGTGCGTGCGAATGTGCGTCCAGTGTACGCGGAGTTTTCGCTTTAAAGTCGGTGTCGGCCCAGTATCAGTCTGGGCGTCTATAAATTCGTACCCGACGCCTATATGGTCGAGATATCCGATGATTTCAGGCGGCGAATTGCGGGGCAAAACTACAACGATATCCCAATCAGGCTTAGCCACCTTCATTATCGCGATAAAATAAATCTGCGCACCGCCCCATTCGAGGTAGGTCCAAAAAAATATCAATTTGCGCTTCTTTTCAGTCATCGACGACAGAGGAGGCGAATGTAATGTTGAGAGGCTCCTCGGGTTGGATTTGCCCCCGTTCGGCTCGTTCATTGGTTTTTCCAACAACCGACCTGGCGAGAAACATAATATATGCCAAGATGCCCTGGAATTTTGACGGCGCTCCGTCTACATATGCGAAAAATCTCCGACGCAGATTATGGCCGTTTCCCATGTCCACGACGAGTGCGGAGATCATTTTCTTAATGCCCATGCTTCGCAGACGCGTCGGCGGAGTGTTGGGCTGGCAGAAAACGCGGGCGCGGGGATCAATAACAAGTTGCCAGCCGAGTCTTTTTAATCGCGGTGTGTGCTCGGCATCACCAAAGTTCGGGTAACGCTTGGAGTCCATCAGGCCACATTCGCGGAATGCGGCGGCAGGTATCAGAACGCAATTGCCCACGATAATACCAACTTCCCATGGCTTTGCGGGAACCGTCCACACCGTTTGGGACGACCAGTGACGCCACCCGCCGCCCCACGTATCCCAAACGGGCGACGTTTGAAATAGTTTATGCGGAGTGTCCCAGAGTAAGAGCAGAGAGCCGACGATCGATCGCGTATATTTTTGAGCGGTCGCGACCATGTATTGTAGAAATTCCGAATCGAAAACCGCGTCATCGTTTATTGTCAAGATAAATTGAGGGTCGTGTTTGAGAGCGGTTAAAACACCGCGATTGGTCCCTTCGGTAAACCAAAGTTCGCCATTGCCGTCGACTATCTCGACTTCCGGGAATTCGCGACGTATGGCCTCACCAGTTCCGTCAGTCGATCCATCATCCACTATCACGATATGTACATCGATCCCTTCCGAGTTTATCCTCGAAAGACTTCGTAGACACAGGAGCGTGATCGCTTTTCGGTTATGGACAGGTGCGACAATTTCAACACGGATCGGAGCTTTACTCATTCGGTTGTCTTTCCCAGAGCCTCACCGGATTCGCCCCACCACAGCGTTTTTAGGCGCGCGGTATTCACGCTGTCATTCTCGCTGATTCCGGCTCCAACGTACTTTATATGCGGCTTGCCTTCTAGTTTGTCGCGAAGAATGCGCCAAAAGTCAAAAACCAATACTTCGGACCACTCGTTTCTGAAATCATCTGCGGTCAGCGCCTTGAAAACGGGGTCCGGCGTTGTTATCAGAACCGCTTCCGCCTGTGAGAGGCATTCCCGGACAGAATCCAGAATAACGATTTCGCTCCGTAGATCGGAAATATCCATTTCCTTTGACATTGGGTCGAAAGCAACGATCCGAACGCCATTCATCGACAGATGCCGGGCAATAGCGACACCTTGAGACTCTTCCGTGACGTGCGAAAATGGCTTATAGCTTAAGCCGAGGACCGCCACGGTCGATCCTTTGGTAATCATTGAGAGTATCCGTCGCGACATGGTTTCGGCCATCGCCCGGTTCATGGTATCGGTGGTCTCGGCGAGCTCGGCCTTAACACCCAATTCACCGGCGATAAACGACAGCGCCACGTTATCGCGTGGAAAACACGGTCCGCCGTAACCGATCGAGCCGGTCAGGTATTTTCGCCCTATCCGGGTGTCCATCCCGAGGGCATCCGTAACAATGTCGACATTTCCGCCCGGTATCTTTTCACAGATCGCCGCCAGCATGTTGGCAAAGGTGATCTTCGTGGTGACAAACGTGTTTACGGAGATTTTTGTCAGCTCCGCATTTTCCAGACTCATCCTTGCGGATGGCGCGCCATTTAGCATAACGCGCGAGTAAACTTCCTCAAGTTGGCTGCCCGAGCGCTCATCCAGTTCGCCAATCAAAGTAAAATCAGGATTGAGGAAATCGTTGATAATGCTCCCAAGCGCAATAAACTCGGGACTATAGCAAACGCCAAAATCTTGGCCGGCAGTCTTCGCGGATTCCCTTTCGAGAATCGGCACAAGTGCCTGCCGCGTCGAACCCGGCAAAACGGTGCTGGTCAATACAACATTATGGTAACCCTTTTTTTTGCCGATGGCCTTGCCTATTTCTTTGAAAGCCCATTTCGCATACTGTAGGGAAAATGAGCCTTTGTCGTCACTTGGCGTTGGGACGATCACGAAAGAAATATCCGAACTCAGTACAGCTTCCTCGTGGCTTAAGGTGGCGCGAATCCTTTCCCGGTTCGCAAAGACAGTCTCGTCTAGATTGGTCTCCTGGACGGGTGATTTTCCGCTATTCACAGCATCAATAGCTGACTGGTTGACGTCGACGCCGATAACATTGAGTCCGCGACTGGCAAAAGCTGCCGCCATGCTCGCACCCAATTTCCCCAAACCGATAACCGACACATTTTTGAGCATTAAGGAATAACCTCTCCGTTCCAATAAAACTTTGTAAGTACTAATTTGAAGCGGCGGCCGCAGGTTTCGTAGGTTGTGTGGTTTTCCGGACCTGTTGTTCGATCCATCCGTATGTTTTAGTCAGGCCGATCTCGAGCGAGATCTGCGGCTCCCAACCCAACACTTCGCGCAGTTTTGAATTGTCTGAATTCCGGCCCCGAACACCCTGCGGACCGTCGATGTGCTTTTTGGTTATCCGTACGCCGGCTGCGTCCGCAATAATATCCGCCAGTTGATTGATTGACACCATCCTATCCTGTCCGAGATTTATCGGTTCCGCAAAATCGGACTGCATCAAACGGTAAATGCCCTCCACACAATCGTCGATGTAACAAAAAGAGCGGGTTTGTTCGCCGTCACCCCATATCTCGATCTCGGGATTTCCGGTTAACTTGGCAATCGCGATCTTGCGGCTCAACGCGGCGGGCGCCTTTTCGCGTCCTCCGTCCCATGTGCCGTTCTCGCCGAAGATATTGTGGAAACGGACCGTCCGCGTTTCAATACCGTAATCCTCCATGTAATGCATGCAAAGACGCTCGGAGATCAGCTTTTCCCAGCCGTAGGCGTCCTGTGGGTAGGCCGGATAGGCGTCGTCCTCTTTAAGCGGTGTCACATTGACATCTTCCTGCAAGTGTTCAGGGTAGATGCAAGCCGAACTCGTATAAAGATAACGGTTGATCTTGTTTTCGCGTGCGGCCTCGAGCGTGTGCAGATTAATAAGCGAGTTGTTATAGAGGATTTGAGCGTGATGGCACGAAATGAACCCCATTCCGCCCATGTCGGCCGCAAGGGCGTAGACATGATCGATATTTTCAGTTGCAGCAAGGCAATTTTCCCATCGTCTCAGATCGAGAAGTGCGAATTCATCCGCCGTAGTTTTACCGAACTCGGGACGCTTGATATCGACGCCCCGAACCCAGTAGCCTTTTTCCTTGAGATAAGTTACAAGATGGCTTCCGATAAACCCGCCGGCCCCCGTAACCAAAACTCTCGCCTGTTCACTCATAAAAATTCTCGGCCCCGTCCTAATCCTCTCTATCGGGATGAGCGTAGTTACCGTGATGGTAATAGCTCTGGTAGTAATAATAATTGTCCTTTGTATTTAGATTAACGTTATTAAGCACCACGCCAAAGATCTTTGCTCCAATTTCCTGCAATAACTGTTTCGAGCGGCGAACAACCTGACGCGAACTATGTCCGGCATGGACGACGAGAATCACGCCATCAACCATCGAAGCGATCAAAACACCATCTGTAAACGACGCGATGGGTGGCGAATCAATAACCACATGTGTAAAGCGTGTCTGGAGACTGGCGAGCAGATTTGCCATCTGTTCTGAGCCGATAAGCTCGGCGGGATTTGGCGGGATCGGGCCGGATGTGATCAAAAACAGCTTTGTCTTTTCATCCTGTTTGACAGCGCTCGTTATATCACGATCGCTGAGTTCGCTCGCAAGCAGCGAACTTAGGCCAACGTCATTTTGGACATTAAAGATCGAGTGCAGCCTCGGTCGACGCATGTCGGCGTCAATGATAAGTACGCGGGCACCCGTTTGGGCAAGGCTGATCGCCGTGTTTGTCGCCGTCGTCGTTTTCCCCTCAGACGGAAGGCTCGATGTAATTAGCAGCGAGCGGGGTGCGCGTCCGGCGGTGGAGAGCAGAATCGATGTGCGCAAATGCCGGTAAGCCTCGGCCAGGGCGGAACGCGGATCGGCGGCAATCAATAAGGGCGAATTTACCTGTTCCTCTTCGTCGTCATTAGCTCCGACCAAAAGTAATTTCCGTTTTGGCAGCGAGTCAATCGTCGGAATTGCCGCGAGCGCCGGAAGCTGCAGATAGTTCTCGATCTCCTCCGTAGTGCGGATCGTGTCATCCAGATATTCAAGGACAAGGGCCAGGCCCATTCCGAAAAGTGTCGACAGGAATAGCGCGGCTAAGACAGTTAGCGTCCGATTCGGTGACGAAGGCGTTCGAGGCGGGATCGCGACCTCGCTGACGCTAATATTGTTATCCGACCCCTGGGCCGCGACGTCGTTTCCACTTACCTGCTTTCGCAGATTATCCAGAAAACCTTTGTTTGTATCGATATTCTGTTGGAGCAGTTTGAGATTTACCGCTCCCTGATTTTGACCCTGAGCTTCGTTATACTGCTTGTTGAAATCCACGCGGATCTTATCTTCCTGATCCTTGGCCTGGAGGTATTTGGTACGCAAATTTTCAAGTAATTCCTTGGTTTTTCGCCCTCGGAAATTTTCAAGATCTTTTTGATATTTGCCAACTGCGACATCGTAGGCGTCCTGATAATTCTTTATCTGGTCATCAATCTGCTTGATCTCATCCGCACCTTCTTCAAACAATTGGCGACGCTCGATCCTAGCGTGTTTGAGATCGGCTATTCTCTTAAAAGTATCCGTCTGAAGCGCACGTATGTTATTTTCCTGTTCGGTCGTAAATCTTGCCACTTGCTCTTCGGCGAGCGCTTTGACCTTATCCGGCGCGTCGTTGACGGTTACATAACTGGCCTCGGCGTCTTTTCTCTTGTTTTCGGCCTCCAACAGTTGTTTATTGAGTCCGGATAATCTATCAATTACGATGGTTTGGTCGCCTTCGGTTTTAAGAATTCCCTCTTTTTGCGTAAGATCAACCAGTTTCTGTTCGTCGTTTTGAATTTCAGTCAGCAGACTGGTAATCCTGTCCTGCAAAAAATCATTTGTTTTTCGGCTTGTGCCATTACGTTTTTCAAGATTTGCCTGCGTAAAGGTTTCCGCAACGCCGTTCACAACATAAGCGGCCAATTCCGGGTTTGAGTTGCGATAAGATATCTCGATCAGCCGGGTATCCTTGCTCGTAGCCCTTGACTCGCGAACCGGCTCTATGGCGATATTCTTTTTGATAACTTCTACATAAGGAGCGAGTCTGACCGCCTCAGCGATCTCCTCGGATGTCGCGAGGGACGAATCCTTGAGCGCCGGGTCGTCCGCGGCCGATCTGCCGTCGTCGCTCGCCAGGCCGATTGACTTGAGCATCGAGCGCAACGCCGAAACCGAGCCGTCAACTTTTGCCTGCTGAAAATCCTTATTTGCGTCAAGGTTATGTTCCTTAATAACGCGCCTGAGCAGACCGTCGCTGCCCAGCAACTGGAGCTGAGTATTAAAATACGAGGGGTCGGGATTCGATATTGGGCGTTGCCGGTCGTTCGTGATCAGATCGGGATTGTTCTGTTCTAGATCCACCTGAACCCGAGCCCATGCGAGATAAATATTAGGCTTTCGGGCCATGTAGATCGCTGTAAGCGTCGTCATGAGGACGGCGATCCCGATCACGAGCCATAATCGCTTTCGGATGGCCCGCCAATAGTCTAAAAGCTGAAATCCCTCTTGGCCTGACGATTCCCTGTACGATGGATATCGGCCGCCCAATGCAATCGGATACTCGAACGGAGCTTCGATTTCTGCGGACTCGGCCGCAGGCGCCTTAATTATTTCACGGGGATCTTTCATACGGAAATTTATGGTATTGGTATTCGATAAACCGCACTCGGTAGGGTGGTTTTAATAGTATTCGTGATACCACGCAGAATTGATTTCATTGTGTCGTTCGAAACCGCGACGATGTCGTTTGGTTCGAGGAACGGATCTCTGACCTTACCTTTATCGATCTGATTTAGGTCGAAAACAAGCTCGGTGCGTTCGGCGTTTCCGGCACTCTGCCTCAAAACACGCACTTTTTCCTTTTTAGCGGCGGGCAATAATCCCTCGGCCGACACAATTGCCTGAGTAAGAGTAATGGGCTCCTTAATCTTTATAGCACCTTGTTTATTAACATTGCCGTAAACGTAAACTATGTCGGAATCAAGCACCGAAACTACATCACCGGGCTGCATCCAAAGCGTCTTTTTGCCTTCCTGCACATCCCGCATCTTAAAATCCAAAACTTCGACCGTCGCATCGTCAGCGGCGGTGCCGGTGTTTTCCTTGCACTCGGAATGGCTGCCGGTGCGGGCGACCAAAAGCCGCGTTCCGGCGTCTTTATTAGGCCCGCCGGCCAGAGCCAATAATTCGAGCAGGTGGTAACGACGGTTAACAAAGTAATTGCCGGGCGTTACGACTGACCCGATCACCGCAATCGACTGCGATTTTTGTTCGGATACGATGACTTTCACCTGAGGGTCACGGATGAATTTTGCTTTATATGCGGCCGCGATATCGGCGGCAAGCTCACCCTCGGTCTTACATACCGCAGTTACAGGTTTATCCAACCTGAAAAGCATGATCGTACCGCTCGGGCCAACCGGCGCCCGCTGCTCAAGCTCGGGATGGCGAAAGACCTGAATAGTGAGAACGTCCTGAAATCCGATCCGGTAGCGGTCGTCTTTTGGCGTAAGACCGGCAACAAGCTGGTCATTAGCGGTCTGGGCCGGGGCCGAAAAAATGCTGACAAGGATCAAAATACAGAATAAAAAAACAATTCTTAATTTCGTCATAACGACTCTCAGGAAACTTAT
This sequence comes from Chloracidobacterium sp., assembly GCA_043739565.1. Lineage (GTDB taxonomy): Bacteria > Acidobacteriota > Blastocatellia > Pyrinomonadales > Pyrinomonadaceae > OLB17. The sequence continues at coordinate 10,843 of JAYUDV010000227.1, read as the reverse complement.
TTATTGCTTCAGCCGGGCTGGCGGTTCAAAAAGGTTCATCGCCATCTATTCGGTTCTGTAAAACGGACAAAACCCTTTTCGGCAATGAGTATGCAAACGGTAACTGTATCAAATTTGCGTTACTTTGAAAACACATGTTTTGAAAGTCACGGTAAATTAGCTAAACTTTGAAACACATTTCGACACATTGGATGGAAACCGCAACGCCGATGCTTCGGCAATATCTAGAGATCAAAAAACTCTATCCGGGAACGATTCTCTTTTTCCGGCTTGGAGATTTTTATGAGATGTTCAATGAGGACGCTCTCGTTGGCTCGCGCGAACTGAACATAACATTGACCGCGAGGCATAAAGACTCGCCCAATCCGGTCCCGATGTGCGGTATTCCGTATCATGCCGCCGCAAATTACATTGCCCGTTTGGTTCGAAAAGGTTATCGCGTTGCGATCTGCGAACAAACCGAGACGCCGACCAAGGGCACAAAGCTCGTAAAACGCGAGGTCGTCCGCGTCATCACTCCCGGAACCGCGATCGATCCTCAGCTTGTCGAACCCAAAGATTCTGTCTACCTGGCCTCCGTTTGCGGCAGCGGCGATACCTTCGGCGCGGCATTTCTTGAGACGTCGTCAGGCAATTTTTCCGCAACGGAAATAATCGGAGTCGATTCCTGGACAAAGATATGCGAAGAGATCGAGGCTCATGCAACACGGGAGCTATTGTATCCGAAATCATTGGAAAGGCTAGTCCAAAACTCGTTTGCCGATGCCCGGCATGAATCCACGTCCGGCCTTTTTAACAATCGCGAATCGCCAGATCTAACGCCTAATCGATCAATTACCCTAACTCCGCTAGATGATACGTTATTTGACGAACGAGATTGCGATTCGCTCCTAAAACGGCAAATGGAAGTGGCTGACCTGACTGGATTTGGCCTCGCCGGCCGAAAATCCGCCATCAATGCGGCCGGAGCATGTTTGCGATACGCTCAGGACACGCAGCGCGCGTCCGCCGGTCATATTTCACAGATCAGCTATTTTGAGCCGTCGGATTCGATGGTATTGGACTCGGTAACGCTGCGAAATCTCGAGATCTTCGATTCGCGCGGGGATAAAAATAAGAGCACGCTTTTTGGCGTGATCGACGAGACAGTTACCGGAATGGGTTCGCGTCTCCTCAGGCAATGGCTGCTGAGGCCGTCGCTAAAACGAAGCGAGATCCAAACGCGGCTTGTCGCCGTGACGGAGCTCACCGATCTTATTCTGCGCGATAAACTACGATTTCTGATGAAAGAGGTCAGCGACCTCGAACGCCTCGTCGGCCGGTTGAATCTCGGCACCGCCACGCCGCGAGACCTGAACGCGCTCAGAGACTCTATAGAACAATCACCGCTGATAAATCAGGTGCTCTCGGATGCTAAATCATTGCTTTTGCAGGTGCTTACTGAAAACATTTTCGAGCTGCCTGAGATCCGCGACCTCATCAGCCGAGCTATTTCCGACGAACCGCCGATAAATCCGAGCGACGGCGGCGTCATACGTCTTGGATTTGACGCGGAGTTGGATGAAATTCGCGCGATTTCGACCTCCGCGAAACAAACGATCGCTGCCTTCGAAGATCAGGAAAAGACACGCACCGGCATAGGCAATCTGAAGATCAGGTTCAACGGCGTTTTTGGTTACTACATAGAGATATCGAAGGGACAGGTTTCGCGTGCCCCCGATGATTACGAGCGGCGGCAGACACTCGCCAACGCCGAACGCTTTACGACGCCACAATTGAAAGAGTGGGAGCAAAAAGTTCTGGGTGCCGAGGAACGGATAACGCAGATCGAAACGCATCTGTTTCAACAAGTCAGGTCTCAAGTTTGTGATGAAACGCGGAAACTGCAATCGACCGCACGGGCGATCGCGACTCTTGACGCTTTGTGCGCCTTGGCAGAAACCGCGTCCAGGCGAAACTATGTTTGCCCGATTTTGCACGATGGTGACGAGATCGAGATCAAAAATGGACGTCACCCGGTCGTCGAGGCGTTTCTGGGCAGTTCGTTTATCCCGAACGATATTCTGATGAATAACTCGACCGACCGGCTTTTGATCCTGACAGGCGCCAACATGGGCGGAAAATCGACCATTCTGCGGCAGGTCGCGCTGATCCAAATCCTTGCCCAGATTGGTTCGTTCGTACCTGCGACCTCGGCGCGGCTGCCAATCCTTGACCGGATTTGGACGCGGGTCGGGGCGTCGGACGACCTTGCGTCGGGCCGCTCGACGTTTATGGTCGAGATGACCGAAACCGCGTTGATCCTGCATAATGCGACGCCGCGAAGCCTGATCCTGCTCGATGAGATCGGTCGCGGAACGTCAACTTTCGACGGCTTGTCAATCGCTTGGGCCGTCGCCGAGTATTTACATAATTCGCCCGAGCACTCGGCCAAAACACTTTTTGCCACGCATTATCACGAATTGACCGAGCTGGCCGAAAATCTGCCGGGCGCGAAAAATTATCAAATCACGGCGACCGAGCGTGACGGCGATGTCGTATTCCTACATAAAATGCAGCCCGGCAAGGCGTCGAAATCTTATGGTATTGCGGTCGCAAAACTAGCCGGATTGCCCGGAGCGGTTATCGAGCGTGCAAAAAATGTGCTCGAAAAGCTCGAAAAGTATGAGCTGGCTGTATTTGCGGACGAAAAAAAAGAAGGGCTTGCAAAGGCGGCGGCGGGTCGAATGGCTTCGCAATATTCCCTGTTTGCGGTAACCAACGAAACAGCGATAGATGAGCTTCGCGAGGTAAATATTGCCGACCTCACGCCGGACGAGTCAAAACAGCTTTTGGCGAAGATCAAAGACAAAATAGTTTGACCACCAAAGCCAGGCACAGGTTAGACTTCGAAATATTTCTGCTTTGATTCGGGGGCGATCCGTAAGCGAAATGAATTTGGTGCGTCTGAGCGAAATTCTATCGTATTTTTCCGGACAAGTTTTGTACGCGACGCTGATCTATCCGCCGCGATCGCCGCGACGGCCCGCGTTATCCAGTCGTCAATACCTGACCATTCGGGGAAAAGATTTCCAAGCAACGTTACAAGAATTTTTTGATTCTCGGAACTCATCTTGCCATCGGTTCCCAATTTCATCGAGATAGCGACGCTGGCCTCGGTAATATCTTTGCGGCTGCCGAAAATCTCTAGTTTGGTTCCCTTATCTGCCGTAAAACCCTGCCACTTATTGTTTTCGACGCTCGACGAGGTTTGGTCGATAGTCATTAGTTTAGACAGGCCCGCAACTGCCTGGTCATACGAGACACCGAGTCCGAGTCCCTTCAAACTCGCGGCCGCCTCGTTTTTGCCGGGCGGCGAACCAAACCACAACACCGCATAAGGGCCATCGACCGCAACCCCTACCTCATCCCAAGCCATATCCTTGAACATGTTTAGAGTAAGAATGATCGAATTATGCAGGGCATTCTTTTTCCATGCCTCAAGCGCGGATGCGGGCGTGGCATTGCCGGTTGTCGTCCGGTACAGCGTCTCAAAGCCCTGGCCCGTGTAGCCTGAATTCAGTCGTCGCGGTGCCTCGCTGACGCAGTGCCAGGTCTTCTCAATAGCTATGTCGTACGGACAATTGCTCCAACTATGAGTGAAAGCCCTGACATTTTGCATCAGGTCGATCAGATGCCGATTTGCAACCATGCTCAATGCCGGCGACAGCCTAATCTGCGGACGCCCGTTTGCGGATCGATACCTGGTTACCAATTGAAACAGAGCTTGTTCATCCGTCGAATTTGAGTCGCCCTGACAACTTTTGGCGGTGAGGACGTCCTTTCCGGTACAGGGGATTTGTGCAATCGCCGGTAGCGCGGCACCTACGAACCAAAACAAAATAAAAACGCCAAGCAATCTGGTCAAAACAGTTCGTAAAATCATTAACTATTTCCTTAATTTACATGATACAAGTTTAGATAAAAAGAATAATATACGGACAGAGTTCCAAAATGCAATCGTTGATCTTGACTGCGCAAAAATAACCCCAACGCTAACTGAATGGCTGAGTATTTTCGGGCCTCGACCGCAACAGCTTTAATAAACCTGCGCTCACTGGTAAACTCAAATTTTTACGAAACCTGCGAGTTTGTAGATGATCGAACAACTGCGTGCCCTGCCGCTAAAACAAAAGATCGGACAATTATTTTTTATAGGGATACCAGGCCCACAGGTGGACGAAGCGACGCACGAGCTTTTAGCCGAGATCACGCCGGGCGGCGTTTGTTTGTTTGCGCGAAATATCCGCGAAGCGGAACAGACGCGCCTTCTGCTCGACGAGCTCGGCTCATTATCCATCATAAAGCCCTTTCTAAGCGTCGATCAGGAAGGTGGCCTCGTCGACCGTCTGAGGCGAATAATGACGCCGATGCCTGCCGCAAATAAGTTGCGAAACGCGAACGACACCGCCGAGATCGCGGCCATCATTGCCGAATCGCTGCGGATTCTCGGATTTAACATGGATTTTGCTCCGGTCGTCGATGTCGTTGACGAAGACCGTGCGAAATATACAAACGGCCTGTTTTCAAGAGCTTACGGTACTTCAAAAGAGGACGCATTCACTCTCGGCGGTTGCTTTCTGGAAACTCTCCAGCAGTATGGGATCATCGGTTGTATCAAGCATTTCCCCGGGCTGGGAGCGGCTAACGTCGATTCGCATGAGGAATTGCCGCAGGTCAACATCACACGTGACGAAATGTTTTCGACAGATCTCTTTCCCTATTATGAATTGCTAAAAACCGGTGCGGCAAAGGCGATAATGATCGCGCACGCGGCGTTTCCGCAAGTAAACTTGCAGGAAACTGACCAAAATGGGAAACTTTTACCATCTTCATTAAGTAAGAACTTCGTCACAAACCTCCTTCGCGATGAGCTGGGTTTTGAGGGTCTCGTTATTACGGATGATCTAAAAATGGGAGCAATTGTCAAAAATTACGGCATCGGCGAAGCCTCCAAAATGGCCGTCGCGGCCGGTGCGGACATGCTCGCCATCTGTGCCGATCCGACGGCAATCCGCGATGGATACAACGCGGTTTTGCGTGCCGCCCAGCACGGCGAGATCACGGAAGATAGGATAGATATGTCCCTAATCCGCATTGCCCGGTTGAAAAAGGAACTTTCCGACCCGCTCTGTCTCGATCTGGAACGGTTGGAACAGTTATCTAATGAGGTCGCAGCCTTGAATGAGCAACTCAACCGTGCCTAAGGTAAAGAAAGAATTATGCGTAAATTATTGCTTCTCATGCTTGTCCTCTCGCTATTTGCTTCGGCGTCCACATGCCGCCGCCGCACCACCGATGCCGTAACGGTCGCCTTGCCGGAGAAATTTACTGCATTTGATACTCTGACCACAACTGCGTCGGATGCGTCGGCTGAACGCTTACGAACGCTGATGTTTAATTCGCTGGTAAAGAAAAACGAGAGTTTCGATTACGTCGGTGAACTGGCGAAGGACATTAAGACCTCAGAAGACGGCAAGACGATCACCTTTACGCTCCATGACGGCGTCAAATTTCATAACGGCAATACGTTAACCGCAGCGGACGTAAAATATACATTTGACGAGCTTTTTAAGGCTAATGGATACAAGGCAGGTGCATTTTTCGACACTGTTCCGGTGGATAAGCCGGATGCCGCGAAACCCGTCATTTCGCCAACCGCGCAAACCTCACCGGCAAACACAAATGGCACGGGAAAGGTCTCAGAGGAGCCGAAAACAAAACGCATACCGCACATAGTTTCGATCCAAACGCCCGATCCTAAAACCGTCGTTTTTACCGTCACAAGGCCCGCGTTAAAGAATCAATTGCTCTCGAATCTCGTTACCATTCCGATCATCCCCGAGGGGACAGCCGCACAGCAAAAGGACCAGCCGATTGGCTCAGGGCCCTTCAAATTTGTAAGCTTTGATGCGTCGCAAAACATTGTCGAACTCACGGCCAACACCGACTACTGGGACGGCGCTCCGACGATACCAAAATTGCGGGTCAAGACCGTCACGGACGCAAATTCCCTTCAGGCCGAACTCCAGACCGGCGGCGTCGATATTGCGCCAAACCCGTCAAATCTGCCGCCCGATATGCTGAAAGCAATGAACGGCAGTGGTAACCTAAAAGTCGATCAGTTCGACGGCTCGAATATCCAGTACCTTGTTTTTAACGTGCAAGCACCGCCGCTAAATAACCCCAAAATCCGTCAGGCTATCGGCTACGCGATCGACCGGCAAAAGATCGTGAGCGAACTGTTTTCGGATCAGGCAAAAATTGCGAGTTCGATTCTGCCGCCGCAATCATGGGCGTATTCGGCGGGTAAACAATATAATTTCGACCCGGCGAAAGCAAAGCAGCTTTTACAGGAAGCGGGTTATAAAAATGAACCGATCATATTTAAGTATGCATCGGGAAATGCCGCTACGAATCAATACGCTCAGGTGATCCAAAGTTCGCTCAACGAGGTCGGCCTCAATATTCAGATCGAGACACTCGAGATAAATACGATACGTCAGCAATTGGCACAGGGTCAGTATCAGATGTACACAGGCCAATGGGTCGGCGGCAATCAGGATCCGATATTCCTGCGCGACCTGTTTAGCTCGACAAAAATTCCGGGCGGCGCCGTCTCATGTTGTAACCGCAGCCGTTATGTCAATGCAGAGGTTGATAAAACTGTCGAAGATGCAATCAATGAGATCGACCGGGCAAAATCAAAAGAGCTTTTCGTTAAGACCTGGGAGATCGTGAGCGGCGACCTTCCGTTAGTGCCGCTGTGGTATCCGGCAAACATCGTCGTTTCAAATAAGCGTATCGGCAACATCAAGATCAGCCCGAGCGGTGATTGGGGATTTCTTAAGGATATAACTGTCAGTAATTAGCGGCTTTGCGGTAAGACAACCCCTATTGCCTCATCAAGAAATCTACTCGAAAGTTTAGTCGTTGCCTCATCAAAAATCTACTCCAAATGCTTCTGGTTATAGAAGCGGTTATTTGATTCGTGCCAGGGACTCCGCGGAGTCCCTGGCACGAGACCCGCGCGCCTCGCCCGATTGGCTGTTTTCAGGAGTTTTTCCTGAAGTGCCTCGATCCTTCGTTTGAGTTCGGCCGGATTTAGATCAATGTATCGGCGCGTCAATTTCTGTTTTTGCCTCTCCGTCAGATGCTCGGACCGGAGCAGTTTCCGGTAAGGCGTCTCGGCCGGATGGTAAGTCTTTTTGACCGCCGCGCCGTTTCGCTCCTTTGATGCCAGACGCATCGACGGCTGGAAATAGTTTACATAAAGCCGCAGGTAATGATATATGTCGTTGAGGATCGCCTGCTGCTGTTCGTCGTCAAGCCGCTGGTACCCGACATGGCGGCGCACCACCGAGTAGTTCTTCTGCTCGACAAAACAGTTGTCATTCTTGCGGTAGGGCCGCGAATGCGTAAAGGTGATCCGCTCGCTCTGGCAGTACCTGAGCAGCTGGTGATTGATAAACTCCGATCCGTTGTCCGAATCGATGCCGAGCAGTGGAAACGGCAGCCTCGTTCTTACATCCTTCAAAGCCTCGAAGACCCATACCTGGGCCTTGTTCTTCACCGTCTGCACCTCCGTCCAACCGCTGCAAACGTCAGTTACATCAAGCGTTTGGAGATATTCCCCCGAAGCCTGTCCGCCATCGTGCCCAACCAGATCGATCTCCACAAAACCCGGTTTCCGTTCGTCCCATTCCGAAAAAGTCCGCATCGGGATCTGCTTCTTGAGCAAACTCCCGGGCCGCGTCCCGCTCCGCCCCCTTAGCTGATATTTCTTCCTCTCGCCCGCCAACAGCCGGTCGATCGTCGCCGCCGAAATACGGTTGAGTTTCTCTCTTGTCTCCGCGTCACAACTGATCTCGCCAAACCGCTCCAGTCTCTCCAGAGTTTCCCCAAGCACCGCCACCAGTCGCTTCCCGCAAATGTAATCCAGTATCTTCCAAACTTTCTTCAGCACCTCTCGTACCTTCTCGTCATACTCCCGGTGTCGCACCGCCCGAGGACCCGCTCGCCCGACATACATCGCTCCGCGTCGCACCCGCGTACACCTTCTTCCCCGTAGCCCGCAGCACATGCCGCGCGTACGCCCGGTTGTATCCCGTCACCTGCACGAACTCATCCAGTATCAGCCCCTTCCCTTTCTTCCCCGACCGCCGATACCGCCACGCAGTCGCTTCTGTCACAGACTTTCTCTCACTCATTGTTAACCCCACCTCTTTCGCCTCCTTTTACCCAAAGAAAGCTATCTTATTTCGAGTAGATTTCCTTCGTGAGGCAACGACCCCCTTTCGAGTAGATTTTTAGTGAGGCAATTCGCATCCTTGACAAATCAATCGCAAACGGTAAAATTATCATTTGCCATGCGGGAGTAGCTCAGTGGTAGAGCGCGACCTTGCCAAGGTCGAAGTCGCGAGTTCAAATCTCGTCTCCCGCTCCAATTTCAAGGAGTAGGCAGTTTGCGGAAGGTAGTCTGCGGTATTGTGTTTTAACTGCCCACTGCTTTCAGCCAATTGCCTACTTCCCTTTTCGGCGGCGTAGCCAAGTGGTAAGGCAGAGGTCTGCAAAACCTTTATTCATCGGTTCAATTCCGATCGCCGCCTCCATAACTCCAATATATACAACAACTTATAAGAGCTACACTATTGATTGTTTTCAAATGAAATTTCTATTATCGTGTGAGTCCGCCACGCGGATTGCCCGCGACAGTGGATTTATGATCACGAGTGACGCTTTGAATTCGTTAATGACCGCTTTAAGTTTCGATAGTGCGATCGAAGCCGCTTCTCCTTTCTGAAGAGGGCTTACTTGGGTGGGCGTTCAATCAAACAGGCTTTGAATAACTTTCCTATTTCCCTGCGGGGCATCTTGATACATTATCGTTGTACAAATCTGGGTTTTTCGGGTCTGGAAATGAGAGTATCGGAGGGACTCCCGTAGCATCATCGGCATACTTCGCATGTGATCAATTCTCGGTTGAGATTACCCGCTTCAGTTCGGCACAAGTGCCACCATTCTGCAACTCAAAACAAAAGAAAAGAGGCTTTCGAAAGTCATCGAAAGCTCCCTTTTTATTTGTCAGGACGATTAGACTCGGCTTAGCGGGTTTATCGTAACCTCTTCACGAGCCAGTCGGTGATGATTTGCACAACGTCGGCACGCACTATCACAGGCGGCGGGAGCTTTGAATAATTGCCTGGGAAGCCGTCGGCGTCCTGCACCAAGAGATGGTTGAGTCCCGGAAGCACGCGCGCAGTCACGTCCTTGTTGCCCCCTGCCTTGAACGCGGCCTCCATCAGCGGCACCTGCTCTGGGGCCGCTTGTTGGTCGTTAGAACCGGTTAGGATGAGCACCGGCGTTTTCACACGACGCATCGTCGATGCGGGATCGTAGGTGAGGAAGAACTTCATCCACGGGTCAGCGGCCATCATCCCGTCGATCCTAGAAGGGATCGCGGCAATGAGATCAGCGCGTTTTTCGGGCGTGAGCGAAGTGTCGTGATCGTACAGATTTTTGATCTGGAAATGGAGTGCGCTGCGAGCGGGGTCGGCGACACCGGCGAGCAGAACGATCGCTCTCAACTTTGGTTCCTTTTCGGCTACCATCGGTGTGATCACGGCTCCCTCACTGTGGCCAAGCACCCCGAGACGGTCGGAACGTATCTCAGGCCGCGTTCGCAGATACGCGAGTCCCGCGCGGGCGTCCTCTCCGAAGTCCGCACTTGTCGAGCCTTTGAACGTGCCGCCAGAAGCGCCCGTTTCACGGTCGTCCATCCGCAGCGTTGCGATGCCGCTGCGTGCCAGCGAATCTGCGATCTGACGAAACGGCCTGTATCCTTCGAGCCCGATCGCGCTGTCGCGGTCCTCCTGTCCGGAACCTGTGATGGTGACGATCGCTCCAACGGGTTTTGACGCGCTCGCGCTTTTAGGAAGTGTCAGCGTTCCCGCGAGAGTGAAGCCGCCTGGTGTCTTAACCAATACATCTTCTGCCGTATATGGAGCGTCGGCCGGCGCAGAGTAGTCGGACTTTGGCTTCGGCGTCGCAGCTGCTGCCTGCTCGCTTCGCTTGAACGTAAGCGGGATCGTCTGGCCCCCCTGCGTAAACGTCCCGGCGATCTCCATGCGTTCCTTGTTCAGGGTGCCATCATAGACGATCCCGGCCGCCTTTACTTCGAAGCGCACATCGTCGCCTTTGAGCGTGACCGTGTCGATCGGGATGGTCGCGCCCTGATCCAGGCTTTCAAATTTACCGGCGTACGTCCCGGCCTCCGATCTCGTGACGGTCAACGCTATGCGAAGCTTCGTCGCACCCGCATCGAGCAAACCCTGCCACGGACCTTCAAGGCCTTTAGCCGGAGCTTGAGCAAAGACCTGGCACGAAAAGCCAAGCAGAAACAACATTAACAAACTATTTTTCATTTTTTTATATAGACTCCCGCGGAATAACTTTCTTGGTCTGAGGTAAAGATAACCTGATGACCGTCAAGGATCGGCGTCCGCATATTGGAACTCGCACCATGCCCTAGGACAAGAAAATGGGTCGAACCCTCCGGTAGCATCAGTAAAGCGGAAACCGCACCCTTTTCAGCTGTGGCGAGGAATTTTTCTTCAATTTCCACTAATCTCATCGCCCTATTTTGTCCGCTTGAAATCAGACACTAAGATTCTCGCCGCGAGGGACCTCATTTCACGCCGATCCTGTCAAATCGCAGATTCCCGATCGCGTACTTTTGCCAGTCTTTGTAGTCGAAGTGCCACCATTCGGCCTCGTAAACGGTGAAGCCTTCGGCTTCCATGGC
>JAYUDV010000226.1:0-10795 GCA_043739565.1 Chloracidobacterium sp. | reverse complement strand
AGGTAAAGGCCGAGGCCCGCGTTGCCGAAGCCGGAAAGCCGCAGCCAATTATCGAGATATCGCTGCGAGGCCAGCTCGGGTTTCCAAATTCCCTGCTCGAAATGCAAAAGGTCCGTGACGACATTATGTCGATGACCGGAGCTCTGCACGTTCGAATAAAGAACCACACGGTTCCGGCCGATTATCTCGAAACGTCCGACGAAGCGGACGACCCCGGCCGCGAACGGATCGAGCGCCGCGTGGTCGAAGATCTGGTTTTCCGCGACAATCGTTACAAGACTCGTTTCGAAGACATCTCCGACGCCGTCATCGGGGCCAAGCGAATGGCTCTCGGCGATGACGAACCGCAGAAAATTGCCGAGTTTATCGCTCTTAAATTAGAAGGGGAGATAAGAAGATGAGGGGAAGAGTAGAAGAGGAGAAAAGGAGAGTGCGAGCGGTCATGCGATGGACACCCGTTTTTGTCGCTCCTCATCTCCTCTTTCCCCCGTCTCTCTTCTAAAAAATTATGTCCGAAGCTCTAGACAAAGTCAGCGGCATTCGCCACTTGCCGATCTTCCCGTTGCCGCTCGTTATGCTGCCAAACGAGCTTTTGCCGTTGCATATTTTTGAGGACCGATACCGCAAGATGCTCGATGACGTCGAACTCGACCGCAAGCTTTTTGGGATCACGCTCTTTGACCCGCAGGAAGATTTCATCGAAAAACCGGAGATCGGTACCGTCGGATGCGTAGCTGAGATCCGCGGTTCCGAGACGCTGGAAGACGGGCGCTCAAACCTACTGACGCTCGGCGTGGTCCGCTATCGTCTAATCGATTATATCGATGCGGGCGAACCGTATCTTGTAGGCGATGTGGAATTTTTTGAGGATGAAAGTGAAGATCCGGGCGTGCTCGGGCCGCTCGCGGATGAGGTGTTTCGATGGTTTGAACGCATGGCAAGGGCCGCGTTCAAAATGGGCGGCAGCCGCGGCCAATTCCCCGAAATCATGCGCGCCGACCCCGAGTCTCTATCGTTTCTGATCACCGCCGCTTTCAATTTCGATAACGAAAAAAAATACGCCTTGATGGAAATGACCTCGACTATCGAAAGGCTGACGGATCTCAATGAAATACTAACGCGGGCCGTCGTCCAGATGGAGGAAACCGCTGATATCCAGGTCGCATTGCGAACGAATGGGCACAGTAAAAAGAAGATCAATCTTTAGGAAGAGGAGGAGAAAAGGAGAAGAGGAGACGAGGAGAGTTAGGTCATGAAAATTACGCGTCATTAAGAACTAGTTGTTTACAAAAAGGCGTTCAACGCTGCGATGTCGATATTTGAAATAACCAAAACTTTTCCGAAAGAGGAAACATATTCATTAACTGATCAAATTCGACGCTCATCCCGCTCTGTTTGCGCAAATCTCGCTGAAGCATGGAGGAAGCGCCGATATGAGGCGGCATTTATCTCAAAATTAAGCGATTCTGAAGGTGAGTCAGCCGAAACTCAAACTTGGCTCGAATTTGCAGTTAAGTGCAAATATGTTGATCGGGATACCGCAAGGGATTTGTATAAGATTTACGATGAGATAGTTTCGATGCTGATCTCAATGATCGGTCGACCGCATTTGTGGGTACTCCCCACCGGTCGCAGAGTAACAAAAGGATGAGGATTTTCTCCTTCTCTCCTTTTCCCCTCTTCTCCTCGTCTTAGCCACCGAGCGATGAACGAAAGAAGTCAATCAGCCGCTGATCGTAAGCTTCGGACTGCTCCATTGAGGCGTTGATGATGCTGAAACCGGATGGGCTGAGGTCGAGCCTGGCTTCGAGCTTGTTGCCCGCCGGGAAACATTTGGTCAACTTTGACGTGGAATCCTGAAACTCCTGGGCATCGACGCCGGCGAGCAGCAGGATGTTGCGGTTATCGACACGGCGGGCGGTATCGCAAACGGGCTCTCGCCTGTAGCAGCCGTCAAAAAAGTACATATACGTGCCGAGTCGCGCGAGCTTTGCGGTCGCAAAACTTGCGAACGGAAACCGCTTATCAACCGATTCTTTCAAAACGCCATCCGAATCCTGCGGCACCGAATCCAGAACGATTGCCTTAACATTCGGATCCTTTGCGGCTAAGGCGACGGCCACCATCGCTCCCATTTCGACGCCGTAGATACCGACATTCTTTCCGACGAGGGCGATCTGATTCGGCGTTTTCAGGTTGCGCAAAAACTCTATTCCAGCAGTCGCGTCTTCGGCCTCGCAGCCGCCAAATGAAGCGCTTTGGACCGACGGCTTTTCACCGTGGCCGCGTTGATCCGGCATCAAAACCGTAAAGTTTGTCGATTCGTTTAGCTTGACGCCGAGATTCAAAACGTACGACCGGTCGGCTCCAAATTTGTGGAGCAGAATGACGGCGGGAGCGTTTTCCGAGCCGCGCAGCAGCCAGCCGCGCGATGAGCTTCCGTCTTTATTCGACCACGTCTCTTCGGTGACCTGGGCGGCGCGCGAGCTTAATTGCCCGTACTTGTCGGGCGTGACGAGATAGCGCGAGTTTAGCGGCCGGGCGGTCGTATAGACCATCCAGACGGACCCGGCCGCGATGGCGACAAGGACCAAAAGGATCACGGGAAACAATAGTCTGGAGAAACTCTTAAAAAGACGTGTGGTTTTAGCCATAGCAGGTAAAGATAAATGTGGAGAATAGCCGGAAACCGGCATCGAACGATGGGGAAAGCCTACAAATGTAAGGCTTTCTAGTAGACCTGTTAAAATGTTACCATAAACGCCGTCTATTAAGGAAGAAGTTTTTAACAATGTACAACACTAAATTTCTCGCCGTTCTATTTACAATTGTCGCTGTTTGCTCCATTGTTTTCGGGCACGACCGGCCGGTCGAAACGCCGACGTCGGAGCTGCAGATCTTTCCGTTGGCCGAGGTAAAAGAAGGAATGCGCGGCACCGCGAAAACCGTATTTCACGGCACCGCGTCCGAGGAATTTAATGTCGAGATACTCGGCATTATGCCTAATTGGATCGGCCCGAAACAGGATATGATCGTCGGGCGACTGAGCGGTGCGAATGCCGAGAGGACTTTTGTTTTTGCCGGCATGTCCGGCTCACCGGTGTACATCGGTGGACGGCTCGTCGGTGCTATTTCGTACAGTTTTCCATTCGCAAAAGAGCCAATTTGCGGCATCACGCCGATCGAGCAAATGATTTCGACGGTGGAGAGTGCTCCGACGGCAAATTACCGCTCCAAGGAGCCGCGTATATTTTCGTACGCCGAATTGCTTTCAAATAACTGGCGGCCTGCATATCCTGAAAATTCGATCCCGCAAAATAAGCTGGCATCGGGCTTTTCGGCCGATTCGCGGCTCATGGCGGTTGCCGGGCAGACGTTCATGCCGATCTCAACGCCGGTAGCAATCTCGGGCATTTCGCAACGGACAATCGATCTGTTCGCCGCCGACTTTGTCCGCGCAGGTATTTTGCCGGTAGCCGCATCGGGCGGAAGTTCGGCCATTTTGCCGATGAAGCGGGCAAACGAGACGACGCTGCTTGGCGGTGACTCGATAGTCGTTCACCTCGCGCTTGGCGACATACAGATCGCTGCGGCCGGAACCGTCACCTTGCGCGACGGCAACAAGATTTATGCGTTCGGCCATCCTTTTTTCAGTCTCGGATCGACAAATTTGCCAATGTCCGAATCGCACGTCGTCACGGTTGTGCCGAATGCAAATAATTCATTCAAATTGGCCGTACCGGACTCACCGGTCGGTGCGATGACGCAAGACCGGGCGACCGGAATCTTCGGCCGGCTGGGTGAATTGCCCAAAATGATTCCCGTGAAAGTGCGTCTGACTACAAGTCGCGGCCACAGCGAAGAAATGAATTTCGCGTCCGTGATCGATGAAACACTGACACCGCTCATCGTAAACGCCGGCGTTGCCAACGCCCTCAGCTCGCAGGAACGCGGGCTCGGCGAAACGACCATCGAAATGAATGCTGAGATCAAGGTTAAGGGTGAAAACTCGATCTTTATCCGTCGCCGGTTCACGGGCCAGCAGGCCTCGGCTTTTGCGGCCTCGGCCCCGGCGATTCCGCTTGCGGCATTGCTCCGAGCGGGCTTTGACGGATTGGAGGTCACTGGTATTACGCTTGACATGGTTGCGACCGACGGCAGCAAAACCGCCGCCCTTGAACGCGTTTCGATTGACAAAAATCAGATTCGGGCCGGCGACACGATAGAAATCGCGGCGTATTCACGAACGGAGTCGGGCAATATTCGGGTCCAGAAAATCCCGGTAACGATTCCAAAAGATACGGCTCCCGGAACATTGTCGATCGCCGTAGGAGACGGAAGCGCTGTGCAGCAAATTTCGGCGTTGACGCAATTCGTGCCGAAAACGGCCGCCGAACTTATCGGCACGATCAACCGCCTGAAAAGGTCAGATCGGCTTTACGCGATACTATCGCGGACGAGTAGCGGAGCTATCATCGGCGCGACCGAAATGCCAAATCTGCCGCCCTCGTTCCTCGCCACGCTCAATAACGACCGCACAGCCGGCGGCTCAAAACCCGCCGTTCAAACAATAATCGCCGAACTCGAATTGCAACCCGGCGAATATATCGTCGCCGGTTCGCAGACGCTCACTATCGAAGTCATCCGATAAAAAAAGGACGGCCTCGGTGTGCCGTCCTTGTAAAGCAAAAGCTAACATCCGTCTTAGAAATCAAATCTGATTCCCAACTGGACTTCGCGGTTATAGCTCGAATTATTGAGAGAGAATGAGGGTGAACCCGAATAGAACTGCCTGGGCGTTTGAAAATTCGTGGCAGCCGTTGAAAGCCGATTCGGCACGGGGACACCCGAAACAGTACCCGCCGGGCTGAAGCTGTACTGCGTGTTATTTACAAAAAGCACGTTTGACCGATTGAATATATTAAATCCCTCTAAAAAGAGCGACAGTCGTTTTTTCTCCGAAAAGCGGATTATCCGTCCGATTCTCATATCAAAAATGTAGGCTGGCGGTGTCGAAAATTGATTTCGCCTCGTACCGGGAACCCTGTCCGTACCCGAAACGCCGTCTCCATTTGGGTCACCCCCGACAATGGCGGAATAGGCAATGCCGGACTGTGCCTGGACGATAGCCGTAAATACATAATCACTAAGTAGTGCGCGAACGATCCGGTTATCGCTGCGTGCGAATGTTCCAGTTTCGTAAACCGGGCTAAAAATAAAGCGATGTCGAACATCCAGGTCAGATCTCCCGTATTCGCCCGTTAGGTCAAACTGATTCTCGGCGAGCTTGCCATCATCCGCGCCCGGTACGACAGATGTTTGATCGGGTTTGCTGTCTTTAGCGTTTGAGAAGGTATAGCTCGTGTTGAACTGAAAGTGGTTGGCAAAACGGCGGTTAAATTCAAAACTAATCGCGTTGTAAAGGGATTTTGCTGAACTTTCGAATAGGCTGATGCGATTAAAGACGCCAATCGGCCTCGGATTTGTAAATCGCATAAACGTGAAGCTGTCGCCCGTTGCCGTGGTGCCGTTGTAAATTGGTATCACGGTTGAAACGGGAGCACTTAGATTTGCATTTCGCGTGCGGGTAAGGCTCTGCCCCTTGAACAACGTGTATTGGACCGAAAACGTCGTATTTTTGAAAACTTCCCGCTCAAACTGCACGCGGGCCTGATGAGTGAAAGGCTGTTTGTAGTTTTTATTAAAAAGGTAAAGATTGAGCGCCGCGGGCGATGCTCCTGTAGGAAAGCTCGTGAAGACATTTGGAAAAATTGGACACGGTATCGGCGGCGCCGGTATCGACTGGCAATTAATATCAATCGCAGCGACCTGAATGCCATTCTGCGAGTGGGCCGTTCCCGTCAGAATCGCGGGTGTGCGGGCATAATAAATGCCGTAGCCGCCGCGAATGACCGTCTTTTCATTGATCGCGTAACTAAGACCGATACGCGGTGCGATGTTATTTTTATCGCTCGGTCTAAAGCCAGTATCAAAACCCGCCGCCAATAACGCCGCATTGGGATTCTGGATCGGCGGTTTTGCGATCGATTGGTAATCGTAGCGAACACCGAGATTTAACGTGAATTTGGGCGTAACCCGCCAATCGTCCTGAAAGAAGAATCCGTATTCGCTATTGTTTGGATGAGTCGTCGCACCCGTCGTTCCCGTTCCGGCAAAACTTTGCCTGTACTGGGCGGCGCTCTGGACAAGCGGATTTGCCAGTTGGTTGGAAAATGCGGTGTAGCTTGCAAACCTGTACGAACCGGCAAACAGTCCGGGAAAGAAATTGAAGATCCGGTCAAACAACAGGTCGGCGCCATACTTGATCGAGTGATTTCCAGCGAGATAGGTTTGGCTGTCAATGATCTGATTGCGTTTGATTGTGGTTTCGCGAGGGCTGAAATTGTTTGACCCAAAGCTGAACGTACCGTCGTTTATTCCACCGGCGTTGGCCGAAAGGGTGACTTCGGCAGCCGTCGAATTGGCAAAACCCGGTTCACGGTCACGGGAAAATTGATACCGAAATTCATTGAACCATCGAGGCGAGAGCGTCGCGATCCATGCTCCGGTAATAGATGTCGTTTTGACGGAGCTGTTGCCGGTATGCTCAAACGCGCTAAGGTTACCGCCGCTCTCCAAATTTGTGCCCGTAAAATTCTGCTGATTAAAGCGAACCCAGACCTGATTGCGGCTATTGATATTAAAATCGGTCTTGATCAGATACGTATCTTGTTTCCGACTGAGATCGTAAAAGGCGAGTTTTGGGTTCAGAAACGTCTGGACGTTTGCCGGTGCAAACGGTAAGGAACGAAGGATCACCGGATTGGGCAACTTTGACCGCTGTCCCTCATAAGCGCCGAAGAAAAAGGCTTTGTCAGTCTTGATCGGACCGCCGAACGTACCGCCAAACTGGTTTATCTGACCTTTATTTCGTTTATTCGGCTGTCCGCGAGACGCCTGCGTGGCTTTAACAACGGGCGAGTTTGCGTTGAGCGACTCATCCCGAAAGTACTCAAAAGCACTTCCGGTGAACTTATTTGTACCCGATTTCGTGACAACGTTTATAACCGCACCCGCCGCACGTCCAAACTCCGCTGAGAATCCGTTTTGATTAACCTGAAACTCCTTAACGGTGTCGATAGAAAACTGGGATGGTGCACGGCCCGAACCGGTACGGCCCGACGCCTGGCCAAAAAAAGTATTGTCGCTGCTCGCGCCATCGATCTGAATACTGTTGAGGGTTCCCTTTTGTCCACCGACTGCCAAATCACCGGCCCGGGTGGGATCACGAACAATGCCCGGCGTAAGCGTTGCGAATTCAAGGAAATTGCGGCCGTTTACGGGAAGGCCGATAACGCGACGTTCGTCAACCGTCGTTGAGATCGACGTCCGGGTGGCCTCGAGGCCCTGACCGTCGGAACTCACATCAACCACGTTGACGGTTCCGCCCGCGTTCAAAGTAACGTCTAATGAGGTTTTTGCACCGACCGTCACAGTTACATTTTGATATGTGGCGGCTGCAAAGCCTTTTACACTTGCCACATCCACCTTATATTTGCCCGGCGGCAGCAACACAAAAATGTAATTGCCGTCCGAGTCGCTCGAAGTGGATTTGGCAAAGCCAGTGTCCTGGTTCTTAGCCGTGACTGAGACGCCGGGGACGACGGCTCCGTTGGGGTCAACGACCCTGCCCTCAATATTGCCGGTCGTCGATTGCGACTGGGCGGCGGCGGAAACGGCGCTGATTACAATAACCAGCATGAAAATCAATAAATTACGCATAGATGTATCCTCAATAGATTAGAAATTAAACAAAATTGCCCCTTGGATTCGCACTGGAAAGCGCCAATTGAAAGTTTGACTGAAATAATATGCTAGTTTGATGGGACGAGCAAGAATCGATGTGACATTTTTATAAAATTTACATTACAAATTTTCGCCTTCGATCCATTCTTCGCCATCAGCGTAGACTTCTTTTTTCCAAATCGGAACGGTGCGCTTGAGTTCGCGAATTAGCCATTCGCTGGCGTCAAAGGCGGCTCTGCGGTGTGGCGCCGCGACCGAGATAACGACGCTGGTCTCGCCGATGTCGAGCTTGCCCAAACGGTGGACGACGCCGACATTTGAAATTTCAAATTGCTTTTTTGCTTCGTCGATCAGCTTCTGCATTTCCTTAACCGCCATCGGCTCGTAGGCCTCGTATTCGAGATAAAGCGTTTCGCGTTCCTTTGTAAATTTACGCACATAACCGTCGAGCGTGACCGTCGCCCCGCACTCCGGCGGGACTACGCGGCGGGCTATCGATGTTATGTCGAGAGGTTCAGTTGTGAGTTCGCAAAAATCGGACATTACTTCGGAGAAATGGAGCCTAGTAGAGATTTAATTGATGACAGCGACGGCTGAAAATCCTTATCAGAAAACTTCTCCAATCGGTTACTCTCCGCTTTGAGATAGGTTCGGACACAATCATCAATCGCCGGGTACTTAAATTGAAGGCAATTATCTTGCGCCTTTTCGTCGACAAAGTCGATTCCGCGTGGCAACGCAGGATGAGTAATACTGAAACGCGCTGCAACATAGAACTTTCCATCTTTAGTTAAACCCTGAAAGACGGCGGTCAGTTCTTCATTGTTGAGCGGGGTTGGGGTCATGTCCTGTGAGTATTGGGTCAGGAAAAATACTCCGGAGACCTTTGAGAAATCCAGATATTCGATTTTTGCCTTTACCGACCAACCAGCGTTGTTATACGGGAAATCGAATAGGTCGTCGAACTGCCGAAATTTTCCCGGCTTAGTTTTCATTAAATCCCTAATCTGATCCACAGCTTTGTTGAAATTCGGATAAGCTTTGGCAAAATCTCTTTCCGAGGGATCGGAGGTTGGAACTATGCAAACAAAAGAATACGCCGGAAAAAAGTATCGCGCGCCCTTTTCCAAAGCAGGTAGTGGCCGCTTTTCTTCCAGGTGGTAACACTTGTGTTCCGGCGCATCGAATGGCATATGGGGTTGATCGGAAGGGTCGACTTTTTCTTTCGCAACATCTTTAACTTGAACTTGGCCAAACTCTTCAACTGAAAAGTTAAACGGAACGGCCGCACCGGCAGCGCCAGTTTGCGGATGTTGTGCCGAAGCAAGCTGGGAGATGCTCAGAATCAATCCAACAAGGGCGATAAAAGTTAAACTTGGCTGCATGCTATCCACCAGAAACTGCTGTAAAAATCGAAAGTTCATCGCCATCGTGGACAACTTCGTCGCCAGTTGCGTATTGATGATTTATCGAATAAAGTAACCGATGCGAGCCGAGTTTCGGATAATTTTTACGAATCAGTTTGAATAGATCGCTCGCTCTTGACGAACCTCTTTCATCAACCATAATCTCACGCTCGCCTGTAATTTCGGCAGTCGCGCCAAAAAATAAAAGCCGCACCATAAGTTACTTAATCGCTCCCTCGATCGGGCTCGACGCCGACGCATACAATCTTTTTGGCATCCGGCCCGACAGATATGCGAGGCGGCCGGCCTGGACGGCGAAGCTCATCGCGGTTGCCATTTTGGCGGGATCGCGGGCCTCGGCGATGGCGGTGTTCATTAAGATCGCGTCTGCCCCGAGTTCCATGGCGATGGCGGCGTCGGACGGGACGCCAACACCGGCGTCGACGATTATTATCGCGTCGGGTAACTGCTCTCGCATTATTCGCAAATTTGATGGATTTTGTACGCCCATTCCCGAACCGATCGGTGCGGCAAGCGGCATTACGGCCGGGCAGCCTGCGTCTAAGAGTTTTTTCGCCATTATCAGATCGTCGGTGAAATACGGCAGGACGATAAAGCCTTCTTTGACCAATACTCTCGCGGCTTCGAGCGTTTGCTCATTGTCCGGTAGCAGCGTTACCGGATCGCCGATGACCTCGAGCTTTATCCAGTCGGTACGAAGCGCTTCGCGGGCCAATCTAGCCGTGCGGATCGCGTGGTCGGCGTCGTAGCAACCGGCCGTATTTGGCAGAATCTTCATTTTCGGATCGAGATGGTCGAGAAATGATTCTTCACGGCCATCGAGCGGGACGCGATTGACCGCGACCGTAACCATCTCGGCGGCCGAAGCGAGATGGGCGGCTTTCATCTCGTCATACGAACGATATTTGCCCGTGCCGATGATGAGGCGCGAAGTGAAAGCGGTTCCTGCTAACTGAAGATTATCCGACATAAAGGCAATTTACCACAGTGGGAGCCGAGAAGGAGGAGAAGAGGAGATAAGGAGACGCGACTGACGAATCTCCTCATCTCCTCCACTCCTTTTCTCACCGTCTCCCTCAACCACCGCCGACGAAATGGACGACCTCGATCCTGTCACCATCGCCAATTGCAGTTTGCGGCCAATTGGCGCGTGGAATGACGTTTTTATTCAATTCGATGGCGATCCGCTGCGATGGCAGAGAGAAAAGCTCCAACAGATGATCGAGATTGATCTCTCCCGGAGCTTCGCGCGTCTCGCCATTTAGTAATATTTTGATCGTTGCCATTATCGCAATTTTCCGCTTTGGCTAACGCAATTTCAAATTGGAATTAGGTATTTCTAAGTTTGATCAGCCGGGCGTGACGGCACGTCGGAGCTCAATCTCTTCGCCGTCGACGATTGCCCGGACGAGCAGGGCCGCACGGCCCGCCTCAAAGTGCGGAAGCTGCATGTGTACCTTAGCGAGGCCGTTCGCGTCCGATCTGGCATGAAATATGACCGGGCGAAAGCTCGACCCGAGCACTTTTATCATTATCTCGGCATTGCCGACGACCTTGCGCTG
>JAYUDV010000225.1:0-1531 GCA_043739565.1 Chloracidobacterium sp. | reverse complement strand
GATCGGTCTCGCGAGCCTGGGTTTGCTCACCAATTTTGGCCAGAGTCTGTTCACACGCGATCAGGTTCTTGCCACGGCCTCGCAGTTTCCGTTTTTCGACAGCTTTTTTATTACGTCGCTGTTTTACGTCGTTGCTTTCACACTGATATATCTGGTTAATCGCAATGAGCGGTATCAAAGCGCGTTGCATGAGAATGTGCGAATGCTCGTCAAATTTTCCGTGGCTGCTGCGGCAACGATTGTCCTTTACAACGCCTTTCGCGGACAGATCGGTGACTACTTTGATTTTCTTCGGTTTAAGACGGCGGTCGGCTTAGAGACAACGGCGTATGGTGCCACCGCGACGGCGATGGACGGCGACCTGACCAGCTTTAGTATTTTGTGGCAGATAAATTACACGATGCTATTCCTGTCGGTAATGGCTGTGTTGAATATCGCGTGGTTCCGAAGCGTGTTCTTGTCCGCAGTCAATCTGGCTCTGAATCTCCTGGTTTTGCTCGTATTTACTTCGGCCGGTCTGCTTACGCTTAGCGAGCTTCGTGAGAGTTATTTGCTTCAATCGAACGCTGAGTATTTTCAACACGGCATCTTTCATATCGGGATCCGCTACGTATCATTCGTGTTTGTTGCGGCGATCTTTGTGTCGATCTATCGATATCTCAAACAACCATTTCTCGCCGGATATGCGACTGCTCAAAAGAAACGAGTTTTGTTTGAAATGCTGCTTACGATCACGCTTTTATTCATCTTAAGCAGCGAACTGCTCAATGTGATGGATTTGTCCGGACAGAAAGGTTCGTACAAGCTTGCCCTGAGCATATTCTGGGGAATTTACTCGCTGGTTCTGGTTAGTTTTGGTATCTATTTTGGAGGCAAACACCTACGCATCAGCTCTATCGTACTGTTTGGGATCACTCTGGTGAAATTGTTTTTATACGATATCGAAAATTTGAACACGTTATCAAAAACGGCCGTGTTCGTTTCGCTCGGGGTGCTGATGCTGATAGTTTCGTTTCTTTATCACAAATACAAAGCCCTCATTTTCAAGGCGGTCGATGAAGTAGGAAACGAATAGGCAACTGGATCGACAAAACTTGAGGAAGTTATGGCTTTTGATTATTCTTGGATTGCCAAAAATTTAATAGAAGGTGCGAATTTATGGAGACACGATATTTGATTACAGCTATTACCCTGATAGCTTTGTCCGGTGGTGCATACGCCCAAAAAAGTGAAAAGCCCGTGGAAAAGGTTCAAGTTCATTATGACGCTGAATTAGCCAAGAGACTTGGCGGTAATGATAACGGGATGAAGAATTATGTTTTCGTGATTCTCAAAACCGGGCCAAAAGATGTCGATTTCAAAGGTAAGGAACGTGACGATATTTTTGCCGGCCATATGGCGAATATTGGCCGTCTTGCGGATGACGGCAAACTCGCGGTTGCCGGGCCTTTCGGTAAAAATGAAAAGGGTTATCGCGGGTTGTACGTTTTTAATGTGGCAACCATAGAGGAAGCTCAAAAGATCGTGGAGA
>JAYUDV010000224.1:0-25646 GCA_043739565.1 Chloracidobacterium sp. | reverse complement strand
GATTGATTTGTGAAACGAGGCGAACTTTACAGAGTGGAAAAGCCCTCGAAACGCGATCCGAAAGGGTTTCGCGTGTTTGTGATTGTCAGCCGTCAGGAGTTCATCGAACGCAAATATCCATCGGTAATTTGTGCTCCGGTTTATTCGAATTGTAATGGTTTAAGTTTTGAAATTGAGGTCGGCGTCGACGAAGGCTTAAAGCACGATAGCTGTATTCGGTGCGATGAACTTGTTAGTTTGCAAAAATCGGCTTTGACCAATTTTATCGGCTCACTTTCGCCGCCGAAGATTCAAGAATTAAATCAAGCCTTAAGAGTTGCGCTCGAAATCGAATGAGCGAAACGGCTTGCACCGTCGGATAATTACAAAAAGAAATCGAGGATCGTTAAGAATACTTTTTGATCTATAGAGCTATATGAACGAAAAACAATTTGAAGGACGCGTCGCGATCGTGACGGGTGGAACACGAGGGATCGGGAGGGCCATCTTGCTTGAGCTTGCCAGGCGCGGTGCGAACGTGGCGTTTAATGACCTGACGATGGGCGACGAGGCAGAACAGCTTGTCAAGGATCTCGAGGGCCTTGGCGTTAAGGTATATGCGGCGGAGTGCAACGTAACGAATACGGAAGCTGCCGCCGATTTTGTTCGCCAGGTCAAGGAGGCGTTCGGTTCGGTCGATCTGCTCGTCAATAACGCCGGGATCACACGCGACCAGCTTATCCTGCGGATGAAGGAAGAAGATTTTGACGCGGTGATCGCCGCTAATCTCAAGGGCGCATGGAATTTTTCGAAGGCTGCTGTCCGGCCGATGATGCGAAATGAGCACGGCGGCTCGATACTTAATATCTCGTCGATCTCGGGCGTTGTCGGGATGCTCGGCCAAACGAATTATTCGGCGTCAAAGGCCGGCATGATCGGCCTGACAAAGGCCCTCGCCAAGGAGGTCGCCAGCCGCAAGATCACCGTCAACGCTCTAGCCCTCGGCCTGATCGAGACACACATGGCGGCCGACATGAACGACGAGTACCGCGAAAAGATCCTCGCTCAGATCCCGCTTGGTCGCCTGGGCAACGTCCAGGAAGTTGCCGAGCTTGCGTGTTTTGTCCTTTCACCGTCCGCCACATACATCACCGGTCAGGTGATCCAGGCCGACGGCGGACTTGCGATGTAGGCCGGAAATTTCTGGATGTCGTTTACCTATCAAACCGAAGATTCGGAACAGGAAAAGCCGTCGCAACGCGAGACGGCGACTCAGGCTCCTCCACCCGTGCCGGTTTACACTATCGTTTTGATCGCCTCGTTTGCGGTCGTCACGGCCGTACAATTTTATACCGGCCTCGACAGATCGATCTTGATAGCCGGATTCGTCAAGCCTGCCTTTCTCCAGGATCATCAGTATTGGCGGATCCTGACGGGAGCCGCGATGCACGGCGGATTGCTCCACGTCGCGATGAATGGCTACGCGTTTTACAGCTTTGGAAAGATCTTTGAAATGCTGACGAACCGCGCACATCTTGCGATCGTATTTTTGTTGTCGGCCCTCGGCGGCGGCGTTTTAAGTCTCGTGTTGGCACCCGACGGAATATCGGTCGGAGCATCCGGCGGCATCGTCGGACTCATCGGTTACCTCGCGGTTTACGCATTTGTCCGGCGCGATTTTATCACGCCCGCATTTCGAAAAAGCCTATTGATAAATATCGGATTTATTCTCGTCTATGGGATCGTTCTTTATCAGGTTATCGATAATTTTGGACATATCGGCGGCTTGATAACAGGTGCTGTTTATGGATTTTTGCAAATTTCCCGCGACCCGCATGTCGATCCGCGAGAGGCCGGCTCACTGACCGAAATAGGCGGACTTGCGGCAGCCGGAATTTACATTGCCGGTTGCTTTTTCAGCATTTTGCTATTGTTTGGGATCGTTTAGAGGTTAGGCATTCACAACTCTTGCTCTTTTCGGCACCACCTTTTATGCCACGCGTTCGCGTCCATCAACACGTCAATCCGCTTTCGCCGCATTACCGGCAATCGCCGGCGCCGGTCGATTTAGCGGAGGAGTTTGCCGACGCCTCGCGACCGCTGCATTTGGATATCGGATGCGCACGCGGTCGATTTCTGTTGAGAATGGCAGAGGTGCAGCCCGATTGGAATTATCTCGGCGTCGAGATCCGCGAGCCGCTTGTGGCTGAGGCCAACCGTCTCGCCGGCGAAGCAAATCTGAGCAATCTTCGCTACGCTTTTTGTAACGCGATGCTGTGGCTCGATCACCTGCTGAACGGCGTTCCCGAAGGCATACTGCAAATGGCCACGATCCAATTTCCCGATCCGTGGTTTAAAAAACGTCACGCCAAGCGGCGGATGGTAACGCGGGAACTGGCCGATTCGGTCGTCGGCAAACTTGCCGTGGGCGGCCGCATTTTTGTTCAGACGGATATTGAGTTTTTGGCGGCAGAAATGTTTGATCTTTTTCGAGAAGAGACGCGTTTAAACGAGATAGGGATCGCGGAAAATCCGTTTCCGGTAAAAACGGAACGGGAAAAAGCCGTCGAGGATAAAAATTTGCCGGTTTATCGCTCGATGTTCTCAAAAAACTGATCAGAATTCGCGGTATGAAAACACGACCTTTCCGCGAAGCTTTTGGGCCGTGCCGTTATAAACGAACGGGCGAAATTTGGACGCCATCGCAGCTTCCTCGACCTGTTTGTCATACTTTGAGTCGCCAGCGGCCTTAGCCTCAATAACGTCTCCGCTTTCGCTCACAAGGATATTGACCTCAAGGGTTTTTATTTTGTATTGGTTAGGTGGCACGATCTGGTTGGCGCGAGCAGAGGAGGCCGAAAACGACCTGTCGAGGTCGGTCAGGTCAATGTCGTTAAAACCATCGGCCTTCACTTTGGCAATGCCGCGCGACCTCGCGGTTAGTGCGAGATATTTCACTTCCAAATTCTCCGGTTTGCCCGTCACTCCAGATATTTGATCGAGTATTGCTCTTGCCTCGTTATCGCGGGCGGTAAAAGAATAGATATTGACAAGCCCCCGGAGAGCGGGAATTGACTGACGGCTTTTTGGGCCGTATTTGGTTTCCGCGACCGTCAAGTATTTTTCATATAGCGGTAGCGCTTTTTCAAAGTTGACGTACTTCATGTAAAAATCGGCGTAGTCCTGAAGCGTTTTAAGCTCGATATCCGTGGAAGCGGGCGACAGCTTATCTTCGGTGACGAGTGCTTCGGCATATAGTTTTTCAGCCTCGTCGATCTGGGCGCGGCTCTCGCGTATCGAGTCTGTGACAAGGAAGTTGTAAACGATCCAGGCCAGCTCGGTCTTTGACGAAGCGGCGGCGACGGACTCTTCGTTATTTAAGGAGCGCTGGACGTTGAGAGCTTCGCGGTAATATTTTTTGGCTTTCTCCGCAGAATCCCGGGAGGCTTGCAACGCACCAAAGCGATTCTTTGGCTCAAACTTCCCCAAATTTGACCTGATCGATTTAGCTTTTTCCTTGTAAAGCTGAGCCAGATTCGCGAGGGCCAACGCATAAGCGTCGGAATTTTTCGCTACCTTCTTTTCTGCGGAAACCACCTTCTCCGCAATTGGGATAGCGTCATCAAACTTGCCCTGCTGATAAAGAATCGCGATCCGCTGATTCATGGCAGACAAGTCGGGCTGTTTGTCTTGGGCTAACAACTCGACCGTCAGGAATAACGAGGTAAACAATATCAGTGCGACATGTCTCATAGCATTACTTCCAGTTCTTTTCTTTCTTAAACCTCTTTAATACCATTTCCCGTCTCAATTTTGGCAGATGGTCGATAAATAGTTTACCGTCGCAGTGGTCTGTTTCATGCATAAAAGCACGGGCGGCATATCCCGTCGCGTCGCGTTCAAACCACTCGCCTTTTTCGTTCTGAGCCTTTAACCGCGCATTCTGAGGCCGGATCACAACGGCTGGCAGCTTGCCGATTGAGAGACATCCTTCCTGGCTGGATTGCTCGCCGTCAGTCGCAATTATTTCAGGATTCGCGGCGATGAGCTTAACGCCCTCGCAATCCATAACGAAAAGCCGCAAATTGAGCCCGATCTGCGGAGCTGCGAGACCTACGCCTTCGGCGTCGTACATCGTTTCGAACATATCGGCGCAAAGATCCGCGAGATCCTTATCAAATTTCGTCACGGGCTTGCCCACTCCGGCAAGGACCTCTTCGGGATATTCCGTGATATTTCTAACCGCCATTTCTACCTCGGAATTACGCCGGAACGAGCATCGCGGCGAAAGTCGCGCTTTGCGTTAAAGCCTTTTTCGTCGCGTCCGGTGCATTCCCAGCAGACGATGCGGTGCTCGTTGGTCGGTGATAGAAAGGTGTTGTAATGCTCGACCTCGCGGTCACATTCCGCGCATCTTGCCGTTGGCTTATCCATGTTTTTAGGGTCGGTGGTTTCGATCATTGTTGTTTTTTTCGTAGAAAGAAAACCTTTTCGAGATAAAATTCATGTTCCTTTTCAATAGTGTAGTTTGCCTGAACAAAATTTTCCAATGGAACGCAGGCGTCGGTTGTGAGGCATTTTTCATTTACGACCAGCCAAATAGATTCCGAATCGGCGGGTATTTTGGATATAACAAACTCCGTTTGCAGTTTCAGACTGTTTTCGCTGCCGAAAGCCGCCTCCGGCTCGAAAGCAAAAAATTTCTCATCCGGTAATATTTGGTTCGCGCCGTGGTAGTAGTAAGGCAATGCAAGCACGTCGAATGTTGTAAAAATAACGATTGGCTGGTTTGCCACCTCGTTTTGCTCGATAAATTTGCCGACCCGTTCCCAGTCACCGCGTTTCACCATGTTCGGATAAAGAGCCACAAGCGAGAAGGAAAACGATAGTAAAACCAATAATCCTGCAGCCGGAATCGTAAATCGGCCTAAACCATTTGCTTGACTGGTGTTTCGGCGAAATAGATCGACGAAAAACGAGGCGATAAAAAGTATAAGCGGAACAAAAAGAACCGACGTATGCCGGATCTCAACAAAATCCGGTCCAAGTTGAAAATATGCGGCGAACAGACCCGCAAAGACAACAAATACAATTGCGGCCAGCGCCGACGTAAGGGTTGTCAGGGAGCGGCGATATCGTACCGCGAAAATAACCAGTACGACGATCGCAACTCTGACGATCCAAAGTCGAAGTACCAAAATCGGCGATCCATCACCATACGGAAATATCCCTGCCGGAAGTACAAAGGTTAAAAAATGATGCCATAACAGGCGTAAGCCTTCGATCACCGATCTCTCATCCTGAAAACCACTGGTGTTGGTCGCAATCTGCGATCGAACGACCAATAGCTGCGGTATGAATGCGAGTCCCGCGACAACCATCACGAAGCCATAATCTCGGGCATCACGCCATTTTCGGGTTATTAGCAAGGCGGCAAATAATCCCGCGAGCAGGAAGGCGAGGTAATAATTTGTATAGAGTGCCGTTATCGCCAAAAGTAAAAAAATACCTCTTTGCGCATGCCGGTGTTTTTCCTTATGGTCATAAAATTCACTTACAAAAAATCTTATAATGAGTATTGAAAGCAATATTACGGCCGCGTAGACCCTGATTTCTAGGCTCGCCCAAATCAGAAAAGGATGCAAAGCAAAAAAAGCCGTGGCCAGGAGCGCGGCACGCGATTGAAAAAAGCGTTGAGCTAAACCCGAAAACAATTTGATCGCGGCCACACTGCAAATTACTGAAAATAGACGGGCGAAAAAGATAGAGTCGTTAATCGTACGCCATAAGCTCATTATCCAAAAATAAAGCGGGGCTTGTTTTTCGTCGGTTGCTGCGTGCTGTATAGCGTTAAGGATTCCGTGCTGTGTCGTGTAGAGCGTGGACGCCTCATCGGCCCAGATGTTGAGCCAATATGCGAGTGGCAAGACGATCGCCAGATGCAGAGCTATCAGCAGAATGACATAAAATGCTTTCGATTTATCCGATAGTCCGTGCATGGGTTGAGACTAGTTAATTGAATCAAGGTCGCCGCGTCAAATCGAATGCGTAAAATTCATTGCACTCGGACGCTATTGGATACGCTTGCAGCAGTTCGGAGTCAAATCCCGGTTTTCCGGCGAGCATTGACTTTTGGGCAATGAAATACCTTGCGCCTTTCGTCTCCAATACTCGGATCTTATCCATCGACTGCTCTTCAACGCAGACATTCCACCCCTTTCGTTCGAGCCAATAAAACATGTAGGACGCGTTGTAGGCTAAGGGATAGGCGTTTTTATCTACGCAGTGGCCGCCCGATGCGACGATCAAGCCGTCATTTTTTAGCGCGGGTTTTATTTTTTCCGCACAGGCATTTGCGGAATCGTCGACGCGATGCCCGAGGAAATCCGCCCGCACCTGTTTTGCCTCGACAATCAGCGACGCAAAGATCGCGGCGATCACAACGAAGAAAATAACGATACGCCCTAAATTTGCGGAGAGACCACGACGACTATACGAATCGGTGAATTCTCGTGCGTAATCCCACAATTTTTTTATGCCAAATCCAAAAAGAAGGGCAACCGGCGGAATGCTAAAGACGTGATAATAATTCGCCCAGCCCTCGGACGTTGTGCGGGCCGCGACGATGTAAAACGCGAAAATTGACGCGAGCCACAGCAGCGCGTGTTTTGCCGTTGCCTCGCCGTAGCCGCGCCAGACTGCGAATGCGCCAACTATTAACCCAAATGAGATCCAGACGTAAACGAATTCAGCGCGTAAAATGCCCGAGACGAATTCCCCGTCAGTGAAAAAATCCCAGCCGACCCAGTGATATTCGTTCGAAACGCCGAGAGAGTTGCCATAGGTTATCCAGAGATTCTTTGCGTGAAAATACCACAGAGCCGACGGCAAAATGCTAAGTACCCCGAAAATCCAAACTTTCGCCTGCCGAAAAACCGTCCACCCAAATTTCTCGATCAATAAAATGCCAAAAAATAGGCCAATGTGGGCGGCCGGAGCTTTAGATAACAAAGTCAGGGCCGTAAACCCCAGTGTCGCCCAGAAATCCAGGTTGCGGGCGTCCATGAGCCATTTTAGAAAATAATAAACCGCCGCGATATACGTGAAGATCATCAAGCCCTCAGGCTGGAGCGACGTAGCGGTCTGGACCATCAGAGGATTTAGCGCAAAAAACGCAAACGCAACGGTTGACGCAAAAATACTCAGGTACTCGCGGGCGAGCCGAAAGAAGAAAAACATCGCTCCGAGCGAAAAGAGGAAAGCCCACACGCGTCCGATATTATCGTGAACGCCAAAAACCTTGTATGTGACTGCAGTCAGCCACGGATAAAGCGGCAATTCCATCTCGGCGTAGCCCGGACCATCGCCACGCCAGTCGATCCGCGGGTAGAGCGGATTCATACCTTCCGAAACAAAATTTCGCGATACGGCCCCGAGATCGCATTCTCGCCACGACGCCTGATTTATCGGGCGAAAAACATCGGCGAACCGAAGTAAAGCGGCCGCCAGGAAAATAATGATAATAAGGATCTTTGACGGGTTCATCCGATATGCCAGAGTTTGGGCAGATAGATCACCAATCCAACCGTGAGTATCCAGAGAAGAAGGTTTAACAGCGTCGGCCGGTCATGCAGCAGGATTTGTACCGGATCGCCGCCAGCCTTGCGGTTATAGATCAGAAAAAGGTAGCGAAATACGCCGTAGACGACAAATGGAATCGTGACCAGCATCCCGTTGGAACCGACCCGTGCGACAGTCTCATCTGAGCGTGTGTAGAGTGCGTAGGTAACGAGGGCCGCACCGGCACAGATATTCATTATAGAATTGAGGAATTCTATAGAGTAATCACCCAGGCTGGGACGGTGTGAAGCGGCATTTTCTTCTAAAAGGACGATTTCGTGCCGACGTTTTCCAAACCCAATTAATAACGCCACCATCGAGGTGCAAAGGACGAGCCACTCGGAAGGGGGAACGCTGATAAGGACCGCACCGGAGATCGCCCGCAGGACGAAACCGCTTGCGATCAGGATCACATCGAGGATTACGATGTCCTTTAATCTCAGCGAGTAGGCGATACACGTTAACAAATACAGCGCGATCACGAATGCAAACGAGCGGTTGAGGGCATAGCTGCCGATAGTCGCCATCAGAAAAAGCATGAGCATAGCGACGCGGACAAGATTAATATTGAGGACCCCGGACGCAAGCGGCCGGTTTCGCTTTATGGGATGCTCACGGTCTGCCTGCAGGTCGCAGAGATCATTGAGCAGATAGATGCTGCTGCTCGCCGCGCAAAAAATGGCAAAACCGAGCAAGCTGATCCAGAGATTATTGATGTCAGTTAATGATTTGGAAAATATGACGCCCGAAAAGACGAGTAGATTCTTGGTCCATTCCTGCGGACGCATTTCTACTAACAGGCCGCGCAAGTTCTGACCGACGGTGAAAGAAAGTGGTTGTTCGATGTCGATCGCTTTCACAATAAAACCGCGGTTCTCCCCGGCTCGAGAGCCAAGTTATTTTTGAACGTATCGGCGTGCTGACGCATCGTTACCACGTCAAATGAATCGGTATAAGCCTTTAGAAAGCCGCTGACAAGCTCTAATTTCCGCTCTATCGGCATATTCATGCCCGGGAAAAACTTTAATTCGGAAATATCCTCACCGCTCAAAAAATCTAGTGGATGAAGCAGCAGCGAAGGCTGCACGCCCGTCGCCCGGCACATCGCCAGTGCTGATTTCCAATACGCGCTTGCAGCAAGCGGCGAAAACGTTGACATAAAGATCAGATAGCTCGCATGGATCGGCGTTTTGACTATCGGGAATGTCGTTACCGGGATCTCGACTATGCTTTTGCCGGCGGCCTCGATAAAGTGAGGCTTCAGGCTCTGGAATCCGTCGGACAGCTTTCCAAACAGCTTTTTCCGCTTTTCGCGCTCTTCGTCGGTCATTTCGGGCGATTTGAAAAAGTAATAAGCACGCGCTAAAGGTGCAATATAGGTTGGCAGCGTGGAGCAGTCGTATTCGTATCCACGCTCGGCTAAAACCTCCAACACAGTCGGGCTGAGGCTATACCCAGGCCCGCGAAAACCGACGGGACACTTGCCGGTAACATCCATTAAAGCCGTCTCGGTCTTTTCAAATTCTTCGATCAGCTCCTGCTTTGAATACAGATGCAGCCACGGCTCATGGTTAAAGCTGTGGTTGCCGATCTCGTGGCCGGCTGCGGCGATCGAGGCGATAGCTTTGCGATTTTTTTCGAGTGCGGCATCCTGTCCGACGATGAAAAATGTGATCCTGAGATCTCGCTCGCTGAGGAATTTGAGCACGCGCGGGACAACCACATCGAGATACGACGGAAATGTCTCCCAACCCGCATCACCGTGCGTCTTCATGTAAGACCATTGATTGTCGAGGTCGAGCGATAAGCTCGCAATCTGTTTCATAAGAGTGATTGCCGCGAAAAGGCGCAAAAATCGCAAAAAAGCCTTTTGAGCTTTTTTGCGGCTATAAATCTTTAACGAAACTCTCCGCAAGCTGAACGGTTTCGTTGACATTCAGGGTGCCGTTGACGATATGCGAGGAGTTGACGACATATAAGCCGTCGATCGAGGTTTGCATATCCGGCAGATCACGCGAGTAATTTAACACCGGGAGCGGAAATACCTGACGAACGCGCGAAACCTTAAACGCGAGCACATCTTTTCGTCTAAAATGGGGATACATTTTTTCCAGGCCGTTCAGGAAAAGGTGTTCGACCTCTTCGTCGGTTTTCTCGAATAATTTGTCATCCGGTGCGACGTATTTTGGCAAATAAACGAGAGCGTTACGTCCAAATTCTTTTTTATCGACGAGCGCCGACATCTCGATCACGCCGGTAAACGGAGTCTCGTCCGTAATGTTCGTCACATAAAAACGCGACAGCGAGCATTTCATCAAAACTGAGGCGCATACGATGCCCTGGTATCGAATATTTTCGAGATCCTGCTTTTCGGCTTTGGTAAGCTGCGGAGCCATTTTGGAGGCAACATTCGACGGACAGGTCAATATCACCTTGTCGAATGTATCGCTTGTTCGGGTACTGGGAAATGGAACGATCCGATCTGCGCGGTGATCGGGTTCCGACAGAAACGCTCCCGAAAAACCCGGGACGACAGCCACTGTCGCTTGAAATTCTGCGTATTTCGTCTTTTGAGCCACAATCCGTGGTTTTACGTCCCTGTGCCGGCGGGCTGCGGCCATTGCGACACGGATTTTGCCGTTTTCTAGTTTTTCGATTGAATCAACGCGTGAATTCAGCCTGATCTCAACCCCGTTTTCAAGTAATTCTTCGCCGAACCGCTCGAGAACGCGTGCATAACCGCCGCGAACATAACCAAACAATTCTTTTTTGAGGCCCGAATTTCTCGCGGCGTACATTCGCTGGATCGTTGACCAGATAAATGCGGCGGACGTATCGTTGTATGCCTCGCCCAGTTTTGCTTGCAGCAGCGGTTTCCAGATCTTTTCAAATGTCTTTTTGCCCGAAAGCCTAGTCAGCCATTTTTCGACTGAGATCTTTTCTAGATGTTTCCAATTCTTGACCCGCGATGCGTAAAAGATGGTCGCACCCAAACGCAGTTTACTGACGAGGCCGAGTGGCGGAAATTTGAGAAATTCCATCGTGTCGGACATCGACACCAGCTCTCCATCGGTGTAAAAACCTGTCTTTGTCTCGACCCAATTAAACTCGTCGCCGAGGCCCAGCTCTTCGACGATTTTCCGCGTGAATGTGTCCGACGCGAGCGTGACGTGATAATGCTTATCCCACGTAACATCGCCAATCTCCCACGCCGAAGCGAGGCCGCCGATCTCATTTGCAGATTCAAAAAGAGTGATGCGTTTACCTGATTTGGCCAGACGCAACGCGAGTGTCATGCCGAGAAAGCCGGAGCCGACGATCGCAATATTTTGTACTTCTAAATTTTTGCGTTGAGGAGTCATTTCTAAACTTTATTTGCCGTTCGCCGCTCAAACGCGGCTGTTATCTGCGTCCGGGTTTCCGTGAACATCCGGCTCAACGACATTGTCTTTAATTTCAAAAACGGCACTTCGACCAGATAGTACGAAAGCGCCGCCGCGAAAACAGTCATAACGACCGTAGCCGCGACCCGGACAATTGCTGGAAACTCAGCCATGTGATCAGCCACGAACGATGTCGTGAGCTGTTGATATAAATAGAGCGAATAGGACAAAAGACCCAGAAATTTTACAGGCCGCCAGTCTAGCCATTTCCAGAGATTGTTTGCTGAAAACGTCATCATTTGCGTGATTAGCACGGCCATTAGTATCGGCTCGACGGCAAATCCGACAGTCGATTTATATGTAACGCTGCTGAGGCTAAAGTAGATCGAAACCGCGAGTAGTGAGATGGTCGCGAGCGGCACAAACGCATTTTTTAACAAAACATTCCACAGCCAGACAAGCGAACGCTCACGCAGCACGACCGCGAGCAGGCATCCGACCAGTAAATTATCGAGACGCGTGTCAAACGCGCTGTAGACATAACCGCCGCTGGCGTTAAAGCCAAATATGAGAATAATTCGCCAGATCCAAGTCGCGAGAATCATCCCGCAGATCACTAATTTGAGATGTTTGAGATTGCGGCAAAAGAGCAAAAACAGTAGCGGAAAAAACAGATAAAACTGTTCCTCGATCGCCAGAGACCATGTGTGGCTAAAAGCGTTATTCGAATCCGGATTAAATGCGCTGTAATAATTGCTGAAATAAAATATCGAGCTTATTGCGTGGCCCCATGGCACGTTACGGCCAGTTATTATCAGGAAACCCAGCGTCAAAAAGGCGTAGGCGTAAAACGCCGGGAAAATACGCAGCACACGGCGTTTGAAAAAGCCTTTAAGCGAGATCGTTCCGGTTGATTCGTTCTCTTTCAGCAGTAGCCATGTGATCAGAAACCCGCTGAGCACAAAAAACAGCATTACGCCGTTGCCGCCGGGAACATTCTCAAATCCGGAGTGATAAATAATGACGAGAAAAACCGCACAGAAGCGAAGACCGTCTAGCGCGGGCAAATGCGTCCGTGACATTCTCTGATGCAGTAATTCCAGGTTTTGCATGATTGGCACTCACGCGAGACGTAATTTGGCTACGCGATCTCTTTCACCGCTTGGCCGTGGATCTCGTAGTCCAAGCCACATTCGCAGCCAAAGGTCCCATGGTCGTCGTCCGCGAATTTATGAAAAAGTTGACCGCATTTGCAGACGGCACCGACCGACCGGGCGGGCGCACCCAAAACGAGATGAAAATCAGGCACCGACTTCGTCACGACCGAACCCATCCCGACCATCGCCCAACGTCCGATCTCAAGATCGTTGCCGATAATACAACCGGCGCCGATGGTCGAGCCTTCGCGAACGAGAGTAGGCAATGTGTGCTCGTCGGGTTCGCTTGGCCGCAGCAATTTAAGATCGGGGAAAGTCGCACGCGGAAAGCGGTCGTTAGTAAACGTCGTCCCCGCCGAGATCATCACGCCGTCCTCGATCGTGACCGCTGCACAGATATAGACCATCGCGTTTATCTTTACGCGATTGCCGATCTTTACGTCGTAAGCGATATAGCTTTTTTCGCCGACGATGCATTCGTCACCAATGGACGCTCCGTGGCGAATGTGCACATTGTCCCAGACGCTCGTGCCTTCGCCGAGTGTGACATTAACTTCGATGATCGCCGTCGGATGAATTCTGGTCATAGAGATTAAACGCGGGCACACTCCCTACCGGGCGTGTTTCCGCCTTTGCTTCACTTCGCAGCGACCGCCTTTTCGACGACCGGCTGCCAGAGGTTCTGATTGAGTGATTTGTAAGCCGCTTCGATCACACGGACCGATGCAAGCGCATCTTCGGGTTTGATATAAAGCTCTTCTTCACCGCGAAGCGCACCGGCGAAATTCTCGATCTTGCCTTTGAAAGAGGCGACCTTGTCATAGCCTTTACCAAAAACTGTCCAATCCGGATTTGAATTGAGCTTGTATTTCGACTCACGCCATCCGATATGAAGAGATCCATTCGTACCAAAAATACTGATAAAATAGGGGAGTTCCTTGTTAATTCCCCAGGTCAGATCAACGCTTGCGATGACATTATTTTTTGTCTTGGCAAACATCTTGACGTTTTCGTCAACCGACAAACCTTGCGCTCCACCGGCGTCAACCACAAGAACAGAGTCAATTGAGCCAATAAAATACCGGATAATGTCTACCGAGTGGGTTCCATTATCAATGAGAACGCCGCCGCCCGACATCGCCGCATTCGAATTCCAACGCTGCGACATATCGACCTTTGCCGTGAAAGCATTTTCAAATTGCAGCACATCGCCGAGCGTGCCCGACGCCAAAATGCCTTTGGCTTTGACCACATCGTTGCAATAGCGAAATTTCGACGCCATTGTGAAAAGGACATTGTTCGCGACTGCCGTGGCTATCATTTTTTCCGCCTCGGCGACGCTCAAACAAAGAGGCTTTTCGCAAAGGACGGGTGTTCCGCGCTCCATAAAGAAACACGCGATCTCGGGATGCGTACTCGGCGGCGTCGCGACGATCAGAGCGTCGAGTTCCACATCCGCAAGCTGTTTATAGTCGCTGTACGCCTTTCCACCGACGATCTCGGCCAAAGCATTCGCCGCTTCCTCGCGAACGTCGGCTACCGCGACTAGATCGCAACAATTGCTCTCGTTAAAGGCCTGAGCGTATGTCTGGGCGATGCCGCCCGCTCCAACTAGTCCAAATTTAAGTTTTTTCATAATAAATATTCACCACAGAGTCACAGAGAACACAGAGTTAGGAGAAATAAAGTTTTTAAAACTCAGTGTTCTCTGTGACTCTGTGGTGCAAATCATTTTCTGAGCTTCGAGGCCGCGATGCGGACGTTGTCTGCAATATAACGGACATGCTCGTCGGTGTATTTCTCGTTCCAAGGCAGAACAAGCACATCGTGCAAGGCCTTAGCCGTTAGCGGATAATTTTCCATTTCGTAATCGACTGCGCCTGTCCGGGCGAGATTGAACGGAAAATGGCTGTCGCCGAGCGTGTTCTTTTCCTGAAAGACTTGGCACATAAACGCCGGTTTCACAATGTAACGCGGAGCCGAGAAAATATTCTTTTCCTTGAGCAAATTGGCCATGCCGACCGATCCGCCTTCAATCTTCGAGTCATCGACCGTGAGACAATATTTCCAGTAAACGTGCGTCGCGCCCGCAGCAATCACTGGCGTTTCGATACCGTCTATACCGCTCAGAAGTTCTTCTAACATCGCAGCAGTCTTTTGGCGGTTTGCGACGCATGTTTCCAGTTTTTCAAGCTGGCCGAGGGCAACCGCAGCTTGAAGTTCACTGACGCGATAGTTTAAAGCCATGAAGTAGTGATCCGCATTGGCATCGCCATATCCAAATGCTTTGTTGATGTACAGGAACATCTTGCGGGCGATCTTTTCGTCATTGGTGACGACCATGCCGCCTTCGCCGGTGGTCATGTGCTTGCCTTGTTGAAAGCTAAAACAGCCGATGTCGCCGATCGTGCCGGCAAATTTGTCGCCGCATTTTGCAAGGAATGTCTGTGCCGAATCTTCGATCACGGGCAAATTATGCTCTTTAGCCAAAGCCATGATCGGTTCCATTACACATGGATTGCCGAACAGATGCGTGACTATGATCGCTTTTGTGCGTTCGCTGATCTTTGCCCGAACCGTTTCCGCTGTGACATTCAACGTCTTAGGGTCGACCTCGGCAAAAACAGGAACTACACCGCGATACATGAGGGGCGTCAATGCTCCCATATCGGTGATTGAGGTCGTGATGATCTCGTCGCCCGGATTTGGATTGACCGTTGCGACCGCGATATGTATCGCCGCCGAACCGGAGGTACAGGCATACGCGTACTTCGCGCCAAATTTCTCGGCAAACGCTTTTTCGAGCATTTTGCCGAATTTGCCTTTGGTGGTCGTCAGCGTTCCGCTCTTTAATACTTCGGTAACGTAACGTATTTCTTCCTCGCCAAACGTCCGTCCGGACGCATCCTGATCGGAAGGCAGCATCATGAGCCTTTCCGCTTGTGTAACTGGTGTCATATATATAGTTTTAGTCTGTAGAATTTTCAGAAACTACTTTGAGTTTCTCTTCCCGTAAAGAAGGTTCAATCGCATCGGATTTCCGAAACCAACGCAAATTTGAGAGGTGTGAAAGCAGTTTGAGATGCCCGACGACGGTCTTTGCCGTTTTCATTTTTGAAATGCCAAATAACCGAACTTCGAGCACAGATGGGAATTCAACGATCTTTCCGCCGCTAAGATCGAGACGGCCGAGCATCTCGGCGACGCCCAGGAAACCTGACTCGCGCAGTTCCATTCCGGCAAACGAACCCCGCCTGTAAATGCGGAAACAACTGGTGTAAGTAGCGAGTTTTGATCGGAGAACACGACGGTATAGAAACGACGCGCCGCGTGAAAGGAATAAACGCCAACCGGGGACGTTTCGCACGCCGCCATCTTTATGATACGGCGAAGCCGTCACGAGGTCAACCTTTTCTGTCATCAGCGGCAGCATGTTCAAAAGCTCGTGCGGGTCGTAGGTGCAGTCGCAATCCATCGAACAGACGATCTCGGTCCCGGCCGCCCGCAGTCCGGTCATGATGCCTGCCGCGACACCCTGGTTCGTCTCGTGCCTCAGGATACTGACGTTTTTTTGCTTTCCAAAAAGCTCTTGCAGGACATTAAAAGTCTCGTCCTTGCTACGGTCGTCGACAAAGATCACACTCGGTTTGTACCCGTTTTCGCTTAAATTGGCCTCGACCGCACGCAACGTATTTGCGAGATAGGGCAATGATTCCTGTTCGTTGTAGCAGGGAATGACGATCGAGACCGGCGTTTGCCGCTTCGACTTCGGATTTTGAATCTCCAACGGTCGGCCTTCCGCAACATGGTTTAAAACATTGGCGTGAATTTCCTCGGTTAGTCCAAGATGTTCGGCTACACCGACGCAATCGTATAGGTCGAGATGCTCGTTAATGATCCATTCCATCTTGTCGAGCTTTCGATAGTGACGGATGCGATTGTAGTTTGACGCGGCGGAGATACGCGGCTGTTCCGGGTCAAGTTCCCAAACGTGGAAATAAAAAACAAATGGCGCGTCCGTCCGTTCGTGCCAGCTTCGCACCGCGTGCCGCATGAGCGTGTACGGAATTTGCCTGAAATAATTGCCGCCTGAGATCGGCAGCAGGCCGAGGCCCAGATCGCGTGTAGCATACGGAAATTCCCAGATCACATTGCCGCTCGTATGCACCTGATGGGACATACGTTTGGCCTTTTCGGTCTTTTTCGTCGGCAAAAACGACGCATCGTAGACGAAACCCTCATCAGCGAGCACATCCAATATCCATTCATTCTTATCGAAGGCCAGTTTTTCGGCGGCCCGATAGCCTATGACCTTTTGGCCGCCGGCGTCTTCGATTACCCGGTTAGTACGGCGTAAGTCCTCCCGAAATTCCTCGTCGGTGAGGTTTTTCAAACTGCGATGATAGAATCCGCGACTCGCCACCTCGTGCCCGCGCGAGACGATCTCTCGTATTAGGCCGGGATTTCGCTCGGCGATCCAGCCAAGCACAAAAAATGTTGCTTTTGTGTTATGCCGGTCAAGCAGGTCGAGCGTCTTGTGCGTATTCTTTTCGTAACGCGGCTCAAAGTTTGACCAGTTTCGCTGCTGGATGAGGTTTTCAAACGCACCGACGTGGAAATAGTCCTCGACCAAAATGGTGAGCAGATGTTTATTGCTTTTCGGTAAGGGATCCATTTAGGGTTTAGAAAAGACTGCCTTGGGCAGCTTTAGCTGCTAGTCGCTTCGAGGCCAGTTTTTCTTCGATGATCTTGACTATTCGTGCCGCCGACTTACCGTCGCCGAAAGGATTAGCTACTTCTTTGATCGACTTGATCCAAGTCTCGACCGAATAGTTTTCTTCCAAAAACTGTTTCAGTGAGCCGGGGCTGCTACCGACGAGCTTTGCAACGCCCGAACGTATTGCCTCTGGCCTTTCGGTATTCTCACGCAAAACAAGCAACGGTTTTCCAAGGGTAGGAGCTTCCTCCTGAACACCGCCCGAATCTGACAAGATCAGCCAGGCGGATTTCATAATAGCTAAAAAGTCCGAATAGTCGAGCGGCTCCAACAAGAATATGCGTTCGCGTCCACCGAGGATCGATTTTGCGATGTTTTTTACATTCGGATTCGGGTGAACCGGGAAAAACAAACACACATTTTTTCGCTTTTCGACAAAATCGCCGATGACCTTGAGGTTGGCTGTCATTGTCGGCCCGAAGCTCTCACGGCGATGCGTGGTCAAAAGGAGCCGCTTCTTGCCCTCTGTATCCTTGATCAATTGCGTTATTGCCGGATCGACCTTCAAATTTTTGAGCATCGATTTAAGCGAGTCGACGACGGGATTGCCGGTCACAAAAACCTTCTCGCTCGGCACATCCTCGGCGAGCAAATTTCTCCGATTTTTTTCGGTGGCCGCAAAATGAAATGACGCAATCTGCGATACCAGACGGCGATTCATTTCTTCCGGAAAAGGGCTCATTAGATTGCCTGAGCGAAGCCCCGCCTCGACGTGCCCGACCGGTATTCGGCGGTAAAAACCCGCCATTGCACCGGCCAATGTTGTCGTCGTATCTCCTTGTACTAGAATGAGATCGGGTTTTTGCTTGGCAAGGATCTTGTCGAGTTTTGCCATTACGCGCGAGCAAACGTCGGTTGGCGACTGGTTATTTCGCATTACGTCAAGGTCAAAATCGGTGTCGATCTCGAGTGTTTCGAGAAACGGCAGCAGCAATTGTTTATGCTGATTCGACGAAACGACGATCGTCTGGAAATGTTTTTTTCGGAGCTCGTGAATGACAGGCGCGAGTTTGATAGCCTCGGGGCGGGTTCCGAATAAAACAAGCACTTTCATCCGAGCCTCTTCGCCGCCGTGAGGATTTATACTCGTGCTTGTGGCCACTGTGTCGAGCATAATTATTTTTCAGATCGGAGTTACCGGAAATTCCGATCTTAATATACATTTAAACATCCTAAAGTTCCTCTTTGCAACGTTTTTTATCAAGCCGTCCGTATGCTTTGCTCGCTAGTAGTCGAATGGAGTCAGGAGGAAATAAAAAAGAGCGGCCAAAAACCGCTCTTCCAATTTTACCATGACTCGTCACACTATTCCGGAGGCCCCGTACATCCGGGACCCATTAGAGCCGGAACCTTTGTGCTGATGATCGGATAGTTTTCCGCTTCGGCGTTTTTCTCCATCCAGTCGGCGTATTCCTCGGGATAGGACATATCGGAATAGATCGCTTCGACCGGACATTCCGGCAGACAGGCGTCGCAATCGATGCACGTATCGGGGTTGATCAGGAGCCTGTCGGGTGTTTCGTGAAAAGCCTCGACCGGACAAACGGCGGCGCAATCGGTATATTTACAATTGACGCACGGCGTGGTGACAATATAGGTCATTAGATTCGAAATCTCCTCGGTTTGGGCGCGAGTAGCAAATTAAAACCTTAATTTCCGAAGGCTAACTTGTCAAATCGCTACGGACAAGTGATAAAATGCCTTCACTAATCGAAGTTAAATTGGTCCGGCAAGGCATAGGGAAACTAGATGAAAAATATTAAAGCTGAACGCGAATTGTCGCTGGATTTCTTGCGTGTGACCGAGGCTGCGGCTATCGAATCCGCTAAGACTATGGGTCAAGGCGACCGCAAATATTCCGATCATGTAGCGGTCGAAGCCATGCGCGAGGTGATGGACACTGTGCCGATGCGCGGCCGGATCGTCATCGGCGAGGGCGAACGCGACGAGGCTCCGATGCTCTATATCGGCGAGGAAGTGGGCGGCGGCATTTTTTCGGAGGAGGCGCGGGCCGAATTTCCCGAGGTCGATATTGCCGTTGATCCGCTCGAGGGTACCAATCTTTGCGCGCTCGGCGCTAATAACGCGATTGCCGTGCTCGCCGCTGCCGAACGCGGCGGACTGCTCTACGCGCCGGACATCTACATGGACAAGATCGTCGTCGGCCCGTCGTGCCGAGGCGCCGTCGATATCGATGCACCGGTGACCGAAAATCTCAAAAACATTGCCCGCCGGTTGGGGCGTGACGTCGAAGATTTGACGGTCATGTGTCTCGACAGGAGCCGCCACAAAGCGCTCGTCGACGAGGTGCGGGCGGCCGGTGCCCGCATCCGTCTCATCTCGGACGGCGATCTTTCGGCGGGAATCTCGGCTGCGGTTGCGGGGACGAACATTCACGCGTTGATGGGCATCGGCGGAGCGCCCGAGGGCGTTATAACCGCCGCGGCGATGAAATGCCTTAACGGCGAGATCCTGGCGAAACTTGTTTGGGATCCCGAACGGCTAGGTGTCGATAAATCGAAGGTGCCGCCCGAGGCGGAGGTTATGCGGCGGCTCAACGAGATGGGCATTACCGACCCGAACAAGATATATGACACAAACGATCTCGCTCCCGGCAAAAAGATCATTTTTGCGGCCACGGGCGTCACGGATGGCTCACTGCTGCGCGGCGTTAGATTTTTTGGTTCGGGCAAACGAACGCATTCCGTGGTTATGACAACCGATTCAAAGAGCATTCGATTTGTTGATACCGTCCACGTCGAAGGCGGGCCGGATGCCGTGATTCGTTTTTAAGAAATGATCGCCGCGATAAGGCGCAAAAAGCGCAAAATAAAACGGATAGGTAATTTTCGTCATTTTCTTACTTTTGCGTCTCCCGTGCTCTTTTGCGGCTAAATAATCAGATGCTTGATTCAAAACCATACGTACTCGATCTAAGCGAAGTCACCGCAGATGATGTCGCGCTCGTCGGCGGCAAATGTTCGAGCCTCGGTGAACTTTTTCGCGAATTGACGACTCAGGGCGTGCGCGCGGTTGACGGGTTTTCGACGACGACTCATGCATACAATCTGCTGCTCGAAACAGACAGTCTCCGAAAAAAACTAAAAGCCCTGCTAAAAGGGCTGGATGTCAATGACCTTGACGAACTCGCCCGCGTCGGCAACGAGGCACGCTCGTTGATGCTCGAAACGCCGTTTCCAAAGGATGTCGAGACCGCGATCATAGCGGCTTACGGCGATCTTGGAAAACGGATCGGTAAAAAGACGTTTGCGGTAGCCGTCCGCTCGTCAGCGACGGCCGAGGATCTGCCGGACGCATCTTTTGCTGGCCAGCAGGACACAATATTGAATGTGGAGGGCGAATCGCGGCTTATCGAGGCGTGTCACGAATGTTATGCCTCACTCTGGACAGACAGGGCAATTTCGTACCGTACCGCTAAGGATTTTGACCATTTCGACGTTGCTCTCTCGATCGGGATCCAGCCGATGGTGCGCTCCGATATCGCGTGTTCGGGTGTGATGTTTACGCTCGATACCGAGAGCGGATTTCGCGAGGCGGTGGTGATCAACGGTGCCTGGGGACTCGGCGAAGCGGTGGTGCAGGGAATGGCGACGCCGGACGAATGGATCGTTTTCAAACCGACGCTAAAGCTCGGCTTTCGGCCTATTATTACCCGAAAGCTCGGTGTTAAAGAGGTCAAGATGGTCTTTGCCGATGACGGCACAGGTACGCAGGTGCGCGACGTGGTCGAAACACAGCGAAACCGTTTTTGCCTAGCGGGTTTTGAGGTTTTGCAGCTTGCCGATTGGGCCTGCAAGATCGAAGATCACTACTCGAAACGTGCCGGCAAAAGCCAGCCGATGGACATCGAATGGGCCAAGGACGGCATCACGGGGGAGCTTTTCATACTTCAGGCGAGGCCCG
Organism: Chloracidobacterium sp.; assembly: GCA_043739565.1. GTDB lineage: Bacteria > Acidobacteriota > Blastocatellia > Pyrinomonadales > Pyrinomonadaceae > OLB17. The sequence goes on along the minus strand of JAYUDV010000224.1, from coordinate 4,806 downwards.
AAACCGTCCATACGCAAAATACCACTAATTACATCGAAAAATATAAGCTGACAGGCATTCACGGAGCTCCGCTCGTCAGCGGTGTCGCGGTTGGCGAAAAGATCGGTCACGGCAAGGCCCATGTGCTGCTTGACCCGGCAAAACTGCGAACGTTTCAACCGGGCGAGATACTAGTCACGTCCATGACCGACCCGGCTTGGGAGCCGATAATGAAACGCGCGTCGGCGATCGTTACCGAACGCGGTGGCCGCACTTGTCACAGCGCGATCATCAGCCGCGAACTCGGGATTCCGTGTATTGTCGGCACGGGCAACGCGACTGAGAAAATCCGCACGGGCACGGATATAACGGTAAGTTGCGCCGAGGGAGATCGGGGAAATATTTATTACGGCAAGATCGATTTTAAGATCGAAAAGCAAAAGATAACGGATAAAGAGCGACCGCGGACACAGGTATTAATGAACGTCGGCGACCCCGATCACGCATTTGCGGTCTCGCGTCTGCCAAATGACGGCGTCGGTCTCGCCCGGCTCGAATTCATAATCAACAACCACATCGGTATTCACCCGATGGCTCTGGTGAATTATCCGAATCTAAAAAACAAGGCTGATATCGAGACCATCGCCGGCCGGATTATGGAAGAAGATCCCAAAGAGTTTTTTGTCCGGGCGCTCTCGGAAGGCGTCGGTCGGATCGCGGCGGCCTTTTATCCAAAACCAGTGATCGTCCGCATGTCGGATTTCAAATCCAACGAATACGCAATGCTGATCGGCGGAAAGGAATTTGAGCCGATCGAAGAGAATCCAATGATCGGTTTTCGCGGTGCGTCGCGCTATTACGACGACCGGTATAAGGCCGGTTTCCGTCTCGAATGTCTCGCGTTGCTGCGAGCCCGCGAGGATATGGGCCTGATAAACATCAAACCGATGATCCCGTTTTGCCGTACTGTAGAAGAAGGTAAAAAAGTAATTGCGTTGATGGCCGAACACGGCCTAAAACAAGGGGAAAACGACCTTGAAATATATGCGATGTGCGAACTGCCGGCAAACGTCGTATTTGCTGACGAATTCCTCGAAGTTTTTGACGGCTATTCGATCGGGTCTAACGATCTGACACAGCTTGCGTTGGGCCTCGACCGCGATTCCGAGATGGTCGCTCACCTTTTTGACGAGCGAAACGGAGCGGTCGAGAAAATGGTCGCGATGGCCATCGATGCCGCCAAAAGGGCGGGTAAAAAGATCGGCATCTGCGGCCAGGCGCCGTCTGACTATCCTGAATTTGCTGAGTTTTTAGTCAAACGCGGCATCAATTCGATCTCATTGAATCCGGACACGGTTATACAAACGACCCGTCACATTCTAGAAACTGAAAAGGCTTTAAGTAAGAGTGACGCCTTTATGCGTCCAGATAACGCCTAAAGGCGTCACTCGTACCATCGCATTGTGACCAAACCTGCCGAAAAGTATATTCCAAGCGATATTGCCGCGCTCATGAGAAAACAGGCTTTCCGGGTCTGGAATATCGGTTTGGCTGTTGTTTTGGTTTGGGTTTTGCTGATACTTGCCGCGCCGCTTGCTAAGGCAAACGGCGTTGTCGCCATTTCATCACCTCTTTACCAATTTTTCGGCTATATTTGCCATCAGATCTCCGCGCGGTCGCTACACATCGAGGGCGAGCAATTCGGCGTCTGTTCGCGATGTTTCGGCGTGTATTTTGGGCTGCTGTTCGGCTTTGCTATATACCCGCTGTGGCGAAATATCGACGAAATCGAACCGCCCCCACGTTTCTGGTTGTTTCTATCGCTGATCCCAATTTCGGTCGATTGGTCACTGACGATATTTGGAATTTGGGAAAACACGCACCTTTCCCGCTTCATCACGGGCCTTATTTTAGGCGTGGCGTGTGCGACCTTTATCGTCCCGGCCATAGTTGAGATCACGCGCAATCTTTCGGCGAAGCGACAAAATGCTTGACCAGAAGAACTTTCGTTGACTTAGATTCGTAAGAAGAGCAAGATTAAAAATATCGGATCGTATATGAGTTTTACTAAAGAAAGTGCTGCCGAACGTGCAAAACAAGACCTTGCAAAACGTTTAAAAATTAGCGTCGGCGAAATCAAGGAATTTGGAGTTTCTGACGAAGAGTTTCCCGATATGTCGCTCGGGTCTCCTGTAAACGGCGAGATGTCGGCGCAGATGATCTCAAGCGGATGGCAGATAACGCTCGGTGCGGACGGGAAAACTTACGAGTATCGCGCCGATAAATATCAGCTTCGCCTGCACAACTTTAACGGGTCGAATTACGTCATAGAATCATGAGTTTGGAGTAGTTCTTATGAATCGCAATAATATGTGGATACACATCGGCATTGCCGTGGTTTTGATAACGATGGCCGCAGTTTTAGGGCAGATCGGGCGTTGGAGAGTCGCACTTCACGGCCCCGAACGTCAGCAGACTCTGCGCAGCGGGGACGAGTTGACTCCGGTAAAAGCGAAATTGGACGGAAGGCCCGAGGTTTTGGTTCGCTTCAAGCCCGGCGTCAGCCTCGACCGCATCCGTAACATTGCCTCGGCGAATCACGACCGCCTCGTTGACGAGATCGAATCGGTTAGCGGCCTGTCGGTCATTGACGATCTTGATAACGCCGATCCTCAGTCCGTCGCCGATCAGTATGCCGCGATGAGCGACACTGTGGTATACGCGGAGCCGAATTTTCAGATAAAACTCGACGATCCGATTCAGAAAGACCCGACTAGAGACACGGTTTTTCGCGAGCCTTCGGCCTCGCATCCTAACGATCCTCAGTTTGGCGACCAATGGGCGCTAAATAATCAAGGACAAGACGGCGGCAAAGATCGTGCAGATATTGACGCTCTGAAAGCCTGGGCGAAAACGAAGGGAAGTAGTGACGTTGTCGTCGCCGTGCTCGACAGCGGCGTCGATTTTACGCACGTCGATCTTCGCGAAAATATGTGGATACGGCCCGAGGGCGTTCCCGCGTACACGGATGACGAGCTTGGTTCATTTAATGATATTAACGGCTTCAACGGCACTGACAAGATCGCCGACCCGATGGACGATAACGGCCACGGCACCCATTGCGCCGGCATAATCGGGGCCGAGGGCGACAATGGCGAGGGCATCGCGGGCGTCAACTGGCACGTCAAGATCATGCCGCTCAAGTTTTTGGGCCGGGGCGGTTTTGGCTCGGTCGATGACGCGATCGAGGCGATCAACTACGCCATCGACCGCAAAAAACACGGCGTCAATATCCGCGTCATCAGCGCGAGTTGGGGATCGACGACAAATTCGAAAGCTCTCGAAGACACGATTCGCGCTGCCGGCGAGGCGGGCATATTGTTTGTGGCGGCGGCCGGTAACGACGGCGCGGACAATGACCGCCGAGCACATTATCCGTCCAACTACGATCTGCCAAATGTAATCAGCGTCGCCGCTCTCGACCGCAATGACAACCTCGCGTCATTCTCCAATTTCGGCGTCAAAACCGTTCATATCGCCGCTCCAGGCAAAGACATTCTTTCGACATGGCTCAACGATGGATACCGCGAGGCGTCTGGAACGTCGATGGCGACGCCGTATGTTTCGGGCGTTGCGGCTTTGATAATCGCCAATGAGCCGAGGATTTCAATGGAAAAACTTCGCGAACGCCTTCTGAAGTCTGTCGACAAGATAGAATCGCTTAACGGCAAAGTCGCGAGCGGCGGACGGCTGAATGCGGCTAAAGCTCTCGGTAATTGACAACTAAACCATCTGCAACATTGGCCTGACGATTTGGTACAAACGCATGCATTTTCGCCGATATATCTGACCCGTTCGGAAAGTTAGTGGCCCGCTAAAGCCTTGTAAACACAAGGCTTTCACTTTTCTTCGCCGTTTTGATTGGGAATGGCACACCCTTTGCTATTAACCATATCGAGCAATGGCCACATCATTGCCCAGATATTATGAAAAGGGAGAAAACAATGAACAGATTTAAACGTTTGATAACGATCTCGGCATTTTCCTTATTGGTATTAAGTTTACCGGCCATCGCTTCCGCCCAATATCGTGACCCAAATGGCGGTTACAACAACGGCGGCAACAATGGCGGCAACAACGGTGGTTATAACAACGGTGGATACGGTAATAACGGTGGATACGGTAACAACGGCGGGTACGGTAACAACGGTTACTATGGTGACCTGAGATCGGTGGTTCGCGATCTTAAGGACAGGTCGAGAAATTTTGAACAGCAGATTGACCACCATTCGAACTACAGCAAAGGCAGTTATAACGGCGGTTACGGCGGGTACAATAACGATAGAGCGCGACGCGATATTCGAAAGCTTGCCGATAAATTCAAAGACGATGCGAACCGGCTGGAGAACAGAGTCGGCAACGGCCGCAACACGAATAACGGTGCTGACGAAGCTCGGCGCGTACTCGATTCGGGATCGCGATTAGAGCAGGCGTTATACAACTCCGGCATGGATGGCTATATGCAAAATGAATGGAACCGGATTTCGTCCGATTTGCGCGTCGTCGCCAATACCTACGGTAACGGCTACAACAACAGGAATAACCGCAACAACCGCAACAACAACGGCGGCTGGGGAAACGGCAACAACAATAAACCGAGCTGGTGGCCCTTCTAATTGATTTGAATTCACTTGTCTTCGATGCCCGTGTCTAAGGGGACACGGGCATTTTTTGTTATAGTCTGAATATGCCGGGAACGCTCTATCTAGTCGCCACGCCTATCGGAAACCTACAGGATATTACGTTGCGCGCGCTCGAAACGCTCCG
>JAYUDV010000223.1:0-25782 GCA_043739565.1 Chloracidobacterium sp. | reverse complement strand
AAAATTATCACCAAATCCCGACGCCGATTATCTAAATTTGAGGTCGTAGTCGGTTCAGGAATTTGAAAGTTGGTTTTTCAAAGAACCCTAATATTTTGTCCGTTCTGCGGTACCAAACTTCAGGATCGGGCTGAGATAAAGGAAAAAGCACAAAACAACCAATCAATAAACTGACGTATGCACACTCCATACCGGTCGTGTTTCCGCCTTTAGGAGTCGCCGTCAACTTTTGATTCGAAATGCAAGGTCGTCAGCTCGTTTTTGTCATTGGTAAATTCGAGCATGTCTTCGCTGTTGTCGGTGTCGTATTGGACCGAGATGCCGCGAATATTTTTTAGGTCGTCGGTCATTGTAGTTTGCTCGCCGTGTTTAGCGTACGAGCGTTTTACCGTTACGGTTGGACCGTCGATCGAAACGTTTTCAAAATAGGCTTCCTGCTCCTCTTCGGCAAAGTCGCCGTGGCTGAAGATCTCAAATCTCGCGCGTCTCCCGCGATTTCGCGCCGTAAAACTGGTTAAGAAAGTCGACCACTCTTGCGGCTCGATCTGATTGATCATTGTCATAATTAGGACTCCCCTTATTTGATATGATTGTCGGACATCGACGCGGCAACTGCAAGAGGCGCTCTTTGGACAAAATCGCTTTGACTTATTTGAGCTTTTTCAATAAACTTTAGGTTTTCACTTTCGGGTGAATTTAATGGAGAGCAACTATGCCGAAGAGAACATTTCAACCAAACAACCGCCGCCGCGCCAAAAAGCACGGCTTTCGCGCACGGATGGCGACCAAGAACGGACGCGCCGTGATCAAGCGCCGCCGTGCGAAAGGACGCAAGAGATTAACAGTCCACCATTATTAGGCTTTAGCTTGCGACCCGACGCGCGACTGTTAAAACGCGCGGATTTTCTTCGGGTTTACGAGCACGGAAAGCGTTTCGAAGGCCGTTTTATGACGGTTTTCATTTTGCCCGCAAAAGAGAATTTGCATCGAGCGGGCATAACGGCGACCAAGAAAGCGATCGGCAAGGCCCATGAACGGAATCGCGCCAAAAGGCTCTTGCGGGAAAGTTTTAGATTGAGCCGGGCCGAGCTTGATAGGATCACCACAAAGTACGATTGGGTTTTGAATGCGCGGCGAAGTATTTTGAACGTAAAGTTGGAAAAACCGCTGGCCGAATTTAGGGCGATAGCGGCCCGGATCGGAAGCCAAGATATTTTGCCCGCGAATAACGCGAATGTCCGCGAATAGAAGACCGGTTCTTATTCGTATTATTCGCGTAATTCGCGGGCAATAATTATTTTTGGTTGGGGCAACATGGTTTTAAGCGGATGAAGTTTTTGGTTTTAGATCTTTTGGGTATTTATAAGACGTTTTTGTCGCCCTTTTTTCCGCCGGCGTGCCGGTTTGAGCCGACTTGTTCGGAATACGCGAAGCAGGCGGTGGAGAAATATGGTGCGATACGCGGAACTTGGATGGGCCTGACGCGTATCTTGAGATGTCAACCGTTGTGTAAAGGCGGACATGATCCAGTCAGGTAGTTGTCAGTTGGCGGTAGTCAGTTGTCAGCAAAGAAAAACCGACAACCGACAACTGATTTTTATGGAAAATCCTGGTAATCAAAATCAATCTCGTTTTCTGATCGCGGCCGTTTTGTCGATGGTCGTGCTTTTCGGCTGGTCGTATTTTTTCGCGCCGAAAAAACCGGCGGCGGATAACGCAAATGTTGCGGCGAATACAAATACGGCACAGTCAATAACGCCGCAGCCGACTCCGACGTCCCAGGCTCCGCAGTCGCAGCCCGCAACAACGGCAGCGACAACAATCGATTCGACACCCAACCGGACGATCACGATCAAATCGCCTTTGTATGAGGTAACACTCGACTCGAAGGGAGCTTTAGCGACAAGCTGGGTAATTCTTAAGAATCAATCACCAAAAAGCGAATTCCCGATTTATGCCGACGGTTCAAGCGACGCGGATCGAAAGCCGATGCAGCTCATCTCGCCGGAAGCTTTATCACGCAGCCCGCGTGAAATACCGTTTCGGCTATCGACTGACGATCAAAATCTTAACACTCTTGTAAATGACCGCAACTATCAGATCTCCGTCGCCCAAGAGAGCATTACGCTCGCGGCTGGCGAGGAGCGTCCGGTCGAGTTTACATTGACCGACGCAAGCGGCTTTGAAGTCAAAAAGAGCTTTCTTTTCCGGGCGGATAGCTATGTTGCCGACCTCGCCATAAGCCTCAAAAAAGGCGGTCAGCCGGTGCCGAACACAAAGCTGCTTATCGGCGCGAGCATCGGCGACCAGGCGATCAATCATCACAATTTCTACCACATCGAATCCGAAGCGGTCGCGGCCGTGGATGGCGATGTTAAGCGTCATCAGGGCGGTTCTACCTTTACTTTTGACGCAAACAATCAGGCGACGCTGGCTGACACAGGCAAGATCGATTGGGCGGGCGTCGGCGACGCTTATTTTGCGATGGCGGCGATCCCGGCAACACCGGCAAATGGTGTTGAATACAGGGCAATGAAATATGACGTGCAGACGCAGCCGTATTTCAACAGCATATTTCAGTGGGTGATGCGAAATTATCAGACCACGGAGACGCGGCATCTCGTAACGGTTTATTTGCCGATCACGGCTGACGGATCGGTCACGAAGGTTTTTACCGGAACGAAGGATTATTTCTTGCTCTCATCTTTAAACGACGGCCTGACCAAAGAGGTCGGGCGAACGGTTGAGATCACTAACCTTATTAATTTCAGCAATTACTGGTGGTTGAGATGGCTGACCAAGCCAATCTCAATTCCCATCCTGTACGCACTCAATTTCTTTAACGCTTTGACGCATAATTACGGCGTCGCGATCATTGTCTTTACTTTCTTATTCTATTCGCTACTGTTCCCGCTTCGCTGGTCGCAGTCGAGATCTTTCAAAAAGGCCTCGGGCAACGCGCCGAAGATGAAGGACATACAAGACAGAATCAAGGATCTACAGAAAAAGGGCGTGCCGACCGACGACCCGCGAATGCGGCAACTGCAAATGGAGCAGTTGAAGATGACAAAGGACGCGCTGCCGATCGGCGGCTGCCTCCCGATGTTGCTGCAGTTTCCGCTGCTGATCGCTTTTTACACTGCGGTCACCGTTTCGCTCGAGGTTCGACAGGCGACGTTTATATGGCTGCCCGACCTTTCGGCGGCTGACCCGTGGCACATCCTGGAATTTGCTTTCGCTATCTCGATGATCCTGTCGATGAAATTTACACCGCAGGCCGCGACCGTTACGCCCGAACAGCAGACGCAGCAAAAGATGATGATGTACTTTATGCCGCTGATGATGCTGTGGGTAATGTGGTCGGCGCCGGCGGGCCTTCTGTTATACTGGTTTTTTGGCAACATCGTCAGCTTTGGCCAGCAGATCGTAATTAACCGTATGAACAAGAAAAATATTCCGCCCGGAACCCAGATCGTCGATTCGGTGCCGAAGAATGCAAAGCAGGTTAAGCCGAAGTTTTCGACGACTTAAGGTAAGTGTGACGGCTTTAGCCGTTATTCTTGACGTTGAAGAAACACCTAAAGGCGTCACTCTTACAAGTTTATGAACCAAACATGTGAAAACGCAAAAGAATTTCTAGCCGGGGTTGTCGCCGACCTGCGGTTCGATCTAAGCGTTTCGGCCGAGTGGACGGACGAAGGTTGTTGGCTCAATCTGAGCGGCGAAGATGCCCATTTCGCATTGGCGGAGAATGGCGAATTGCTCGACGCTTTCGAGGTCTTGCTCTTTCAGGCAATGGGGCGCGAACTCGACCGAGAACACCGCTTTGTCGTCGATGCCGAGGGATTTCGCCAGACCCGCAAGGCCGAGCTGCACGCTATGGCCCGATTTGCCGCCGATCAGGTCCGCAAGAACGGCCTGCCGTTTACATTCGGTGTGTTGAATTCGACCGAGCGACGCATCATCCACATGACTCTCCAAAAAGAAGAAGATCTCTTTACCGAATCCGTTGGCGAGGGCCGCGACCGGCGTCTGCAAGTCCGGCTGAAGTAAGAGAATCACCACAGAGCCACAGAGAGCACAGAGTAAAAAACCAAATGTGCAGATCGTTCAACCTAACAATTTCCCTGATGGCTAAATCCTTAATTAATAATTCTCCATGTTCTCTGTGGCTCTGTGGTGAAATACTCCGATGCCAGATACCATAGTCGCACTCGCAACACCAACAGGCCGTAGCGGTATCGGTGTGATCCGTTTAAGCGGAGGCGATTCGCTGCGGATAGCTCGCAAACTGGTCGATGATCCGTGCTTTTCTCCGAAGCCCCGCATGGCGCATCTCAAGCAGCTTCAAGATCCCGCAACTTGCGAGGTTATTGATGAGGCGATAATCACATATTTCAAAGCGCCGCATTCGTTTACCGGCGAAGATGTCATCGAGATTGCCTGTCACGGCTCGCCGGTTTTGCTGAGGCAGGTAATCGATATCTGTTTGGCACAAGACGCACGGATGGCGGCTGCAGGCGAGTTTACGCTTCGCGCTCTCGCAAATGGTCGGATGAACCTCTCCGAGGCGGAGGCGATCCGGGATCTGATTGATGCGCAGACGACGGCGTCGGCGCGGCAAGCGATACGGCAGCTCCGAGGCGAGTTTTCCAGGCAGCTTCAACCGTTGAAAGATAATCTTTTGGACGTGATCGTCGTTCTCGAATCGGCAATCGAATTTGTCGAGGACGATCTGCCCGCAGTTCAGGCCGAAAGTGTTAAGCATCGGTTAGCTGCGATCGCCGATGAAACGCATAAACTCGCGGCCACGTTTCAAGCCGGGCGTTTGATACGCGAAGGCCTGCGGGTCGCTATAGTCGGGCGGCCAAATGTCGGCAAATCGAGTCTTTTCAACGCTTTACTGGGCAGCGACCGGGCGATTGTGACCGAAATTGCGGGGACAACGCGGGATCAGATACACGAACGATTCACGATTGGCGACATTCCGATTTCGCTCATAGATACAGCTGGCTTGCGTGAAACGACCGACTCTGTCGAAAGCATCGGCGTCGAGCGTTCAAAGGCCATAATGGCCGACGCGGACGTTGTGATCGTCCTGCTCGACGCTAGCGAGGAATTAACCGACAGCGACCGCGAGATTCTGTCGTCGGTCGACGGCGTCGGCCATATCGTGGTTGGAAATAAGACCGATAAGATCGGGTTCAAAGACGCAGCGAATTTCGCGTCAAAGATCGAAGATCAGCCCTCAAAAATGGTTTTGATCTCGGCAAAAACCGGCGAAGGCCTCGACGAACTTAGGAACGCAGTTGTCCAGCCATTCTCGCCGCAGGATATTATGAATTCGGGGTTTCTTGTTACGGATGCCCGGCATCACGACTTGCTTGTCAGAACCGCCGCTGAGATCGAGCAGTCACTCGAACATATGAACCAAAAATTGAGCGAAGAAATCGTGCTGATCGGTCTTCACAACGCACTCCGATACCTCGGCCAGATCACCGGCGAAACCACAACCGAGGAGATGCTAACCCGCATCTTTTCAACATTTTGCATTGGAAAGTAGTCGTATTGACGAATAGTTTTGTTCTTGTTACTATACGTCTGTATGAATAGTTTTATTACAACTAGGCAAGCTGCCGAACGTTTAAAAATCAGTGTGCGGCGCGTTCAGGCTCTGATTGTTTCCGGTAAATTGCCGGCCCAGAAGATTGGCAATAGCTATGCCATTAAGGAGTCTGACCTAAAAACCTTGAACAGTAGAAAAAATGGTCGTCCGTCTAACGGCACTAAGCCGGAAGAGAAGGATTGGGATAGGATTTTGGATAAATATATGGGTTGTTTGAAAGGCCTTCCGTCAGATCTTTCAACTAACCCAAAGTACATGGAAGGGTTTGGACGTGATAAGTAGGGTTCTAGCTGATACAGCGGCCATTGTTGGAGCGCTGAGTGACCGCGATCAACATCATATTCAGGCCTGGCCAAAGTTTAGGCAGTTATCGAAACCTCTTTACACTTGCGAATCGGTGGTGACAGAAGTACTTTTTCTGGTTAAACGAATCTCGGGGGGCCAACAGAAGGTGTTAGGGATGATTGCGGACGGAGTCGTTAAAATCGATTTTTCGCTTGCCGACGAAGTCGAGGCTGTGAAGGCACTTATGAAGAAGTATGAAACTGTGCCGATGTCACTCGCCGATGCGTGCTTGGTTAGAATGAGTGAGTTGAGCGAATCCTCGATATTCACTTTTGACGGGGATTTTCGCATCTATCGACGGCACGGTCGGCAGAGGATACCGCTTATAGGTTTAGAAAGGTAGTTATTTAGAATGTTTGACGAAAGTTTTGACGTAATTGTGATAGGTGCGGGGCACGCGGGTTGCGAAGCGGCCTCGGCCTCGGCGCGTCTTGGAGCCGAAACGGCGCTCGTTACGATCAATCTCGATCTCATCGGACAGATGTCGTGCAATCCGGCGGTCGGCGGTATTGCCAAGGGCCATGTTGTTCGAGAGATAGATGCTCTTGGCGGTATTATGGGCCGCGTTATCGACCGGACGGGAATACAATTTCGTCTTTTGAACCGTTCACGCGGCCCTGCTGTGCAATCGCCACGGGCCCAGGCGGACCGCAGCCTTTACAGAACTGAGATGCGGCGCGTCTTGGAAGCGACGCCCAATCTGCATCTTCGACAAGGTGTTGTTATAACTCTAATTGTTGACAACAATAGAGTTATAGGCGTTGAGATGCAAGACTCGCGGAATTTCGGAGCAAAATCCGTCGTCATCGCGACCGGCACTTTTCTGAACGGGACCATTCACACTGGCCGCAAAACGTTCTCTGCCGGACGAGCTGGCGAACCGGCGTCAATCGAGCTGGCCGAAAATCTAAAGCTGCACGGCTTTCCCGTTGGACGGTTAAAAACCGGAACGCCGCCGCGGCTTGACGGCCGCACCATTGACTGGGATGCATTTGAAGCGCAGCCGCCCGACGAGAAGCCGGTAGCATTTTCATTCGCAACCGAAAAGATCGAGCAGCCGCAAATTCAGTGCTTTATCGGTTATACAAGTGAACGGCTTCATCAGACGATTCGCGATAATTTGCATCAATCGCCGCTCTATTCGGGCAAGATCAAGGGCATTGGGCCGCGATATTGTCCGTCGATCGAGGACAAGGTCGTAAAATTTGCTGACAAGGATCGGCATCAGCTTTTTCTCGAACCGGAAGGGCACAATACCAACGAGGTTTATCTAAACGGATTTTCGACCTCGCTGCCGTCAACATTACAGCTTGAGTTACTGCGAATGATTGATGGTTTCGAAAGTGTCCAGATTATCCGCCCCGGATATGCGATCGAGTATGATTTTGTCGATCCTCGCGAGATGCGCCCGACAATGGAATCGACGCGGATGGAAGGGCTTTTTCTCGCGGGACAGATAAATGGTACCACCGGATACGAAGAGGCCGCCTGTCAGGGCCTTTTGGCGGGAATAAACGCCGCTTTCTCGGTGCAAAAGCGTAAACCGTTTATTTTGCGGCGGGACGAAGCGTATATTGGCGTTTTAGCCGACGATCTGATCCGGCACGGCGTCGATGAGCCCTATCGTTTGTTTACATCGAGGGCCGAGGCGCGTCTCACGTTGCGGCATGACAATGCCGATGAGCGGCTTTCGCCAAAAGGCAGGGAAACCGGATTGGTTGGTGACATCGATTGGGAGCGATTCAATAAGAAACGCGACCGGATCGCAAACCTGAGAAATACGCTCGATTTTACGCGTTTCAAGCGTTCGTCGGTCGAATATGCGGGTATTTCGCAGATACTCGGCGTTGATCTTGGCGATTCAATAACTCTATCGCAACTTGCAATGCGTCAGGGTGTCAATGCCGAATTGATCCATCGATTGCTGCCCAAAGAGATCTGCCCGGATGTAAAGGTAAGCGATCTTGAAACCGCTCTGGCCGACTCACTCTACAGAGGTTATATCGAAAAGCAGAAAGCGGCGACCGAGCGGGTGAATCATCATGACAGCCTGAAAGTCCCCGAAAGCTTCCAGTTTAATACCGTCGGCGGCCTCTCAAATGAGATGGTCGAGCGCCTTGAACGGGCACGGCCGAGTAATTTTGGCCAGATCCGCACCATTGCAGGGCTTACACCGGTGGCGATCTCTTCGGTTCTTGTGCATCTAACCGCCTGTATTCCCATCGGTTCTGGGCAAAACTGATCCATTTATTCGGATTGTGGCACGTGCCACACTGTTAAGGGCAAAACGTGGCACGTACCACATTTTGACCAACTAGATATTCGTTTTCCGCTGTGCTACCTTAGAATTTCGCGTTTATCCAGCCAATGGGAAAGATCATAGCGGTAGCAAATCAAAAAGGCGGTGTCGGCAAGACCACGACGGCCGTTAACCTTGCTGCTGCCCTTGCCGCTAATGGCAAAAAAGTTTTACTGGTTGACGCCGATCCGCAGGCAAATGCTACATCAGGTGCAGGCATAACGCGGAACGGCTCACGCAAAACACTGTACGACGCCCTTATTTTGGGCAATTCTGTTCGCGATCTCGTCTTACCGACAGAGATAGCGACACTTTGGGTTCTGCCATCCGGTAAGGATCTTGCGGGTGCCGAGGTTGAGCTTGTTGGTGTCAGTAAACGTAATTATGCGTTAAAAGAGCTGTTGGCCGATGTCAAAGAGTATTTTCATTACATAATTGTCGATTGTCCGCCTTCTCTGGGTATTTTGACGCTAAATGGACTGACGGCGGCCGATTCGCTTCTGGTACCTATCCAGTGCGAATACTATGCTCTCGAGGGGGTAACCGAGCTGTTTGATACACTTGCCCGTCTTCGTCGCGAACTCAACCCGTCGCTGGTTATAGAGGGACTGCTGCTCACTATGTACGACGAACGAACTAATCTCTCGGCTGCGGTAGCAAAAGATCTGCGCGACTTTTACGGTTCACAGGTGATGAAAACCGTAATTCCGAGAAATGTCCGGTTGGCCGAGGCCCCTAGTTTTGGTAAGCCGATCTTGCTTTATGACCCAAAGTCACGCGGTGCGGAGAGCTATGTGCAACTTGCAAAGGAGATCATGAACAATGGCTAGACAAACGCTTGGACGAGGGTTGAGTGCGTTGATGGGCGAAGAACTGACGCTCGGGACGGTAGCCGCGAGTGGGGAGATTGACATTGATATGATCGAACCAAACCCAGAACAACCGCGGACCAGGTTTGCGGAGTCGAGCCTCGAGGAATTGGCCCAGTCGATCCGCGCGAATGGTGTCGTGCAGCCGATCGTACTTCGAGCAGTCGGCAGCCGTTACCAGATCGTCGCCGGCGAGCGGCGTTGGCGCGCGTCGCAGCGAGCCGGTTTGCGAAAAATACCAGCGGTTATCAGGGAGGTTTCAGATGAAAAACTGCTCGAGCTAGCCTTAGTCGAGAACATACAACGCCAAGAGCTAAACCCGATAGAGGAGGCAAAGGCTTATCGTAAACTTATTGATAACATTGGACTTACGCAGGAAATGGTGGCCGACCGTGTCGGTAAAGAACGTACGGTCATCACCACTTCGATGCGTCTCTTGCGATTGCCGGGCGAGATCCAGCGGGTTATCGAGGAAGGTGGGCTTTCAGCCGGTCACGGCCGGGCGTTGTTGATGTCGGACGACCCGTCGATCCAACGTGAAGTCGCAAATCTGGCCATCGATTCAGGTTGGTCGGTACGTGAAACCGAAAGAGCCGTGAAACGAACCCGCTCTAGAAAGATGCAAATAGATGCAACTAAAGTAGTTAGCCGCAGCGTAGATGCAAATGTCAAGGCAGCGGAAACCAGATTGATGCGGACGTTGAATACGAATGTAAAGATCATGCCAAGCAAAAAAGGCACGGGCGGAAAAATTGAGATCGAATATTATGGCACCGAGGATCTCGACCGCGTTTTTCAATTGATAGTAAAGAAATAATAGGAGGTGCGACAAATGCGAAAGCGTCTGACAGAAATGGTTTCCAGCGCCGGTTGAGTGGCAAAACTCGCGCCGAGCGACCTTGCTCAAGTTTTGAGCAAGCTTCCGTTACAAGACAGCAAAAACGTTATCGTCGGATTCGAAAATTCCGACGATGCGGGTGTTTTTCGTCTGTGCGAAGAGATCGCGCTCGTGCAAACCGTGGATTTCTTTACTCCCGTTGCCGACGACCCGGAAATTTATGGACGAATCTCGGCGATAAATTCTCTAAATGATGTTTACGCGATGGGCGGCACGCCGTTGACGGCGCTTTCGATAGTTTGTTATCCGCAGAAAGGTGATTGGGATGTTCTCGGCCAGATACTCAAGGGTGGCCAAGAGGCGATGAATGCTGAGGGCGTCGTTGTTATCGGCGGACATTCGGTTGACGATCAGGAGATGAAATTCGGCTACGCCGTAACCGGTATCATTCATCCGGACAAAGTTTTTACGAATGCCGGAGCAAAACCCGGTGATGTTCTTATTCTGACAAAACCCATCGGCACGGGTGCCATTAATACGGCCGTCAAACACGGCAAGGCGAGCCTGGAAACTGAGGCCGCCGTTATTAAAACAATGACAACTTCGGCGGTAAAGGCATCTAAAGCGATGCGCTCCGTCGGAGCGAACGCCTGCACCGATGTTACCGGTTTTGGTCTGCTGGGGCATGCCTATGAAATGGCAAAAGCGAGCAGTGTGACGTTAAATATTGATTCTAAAGTAGTTATGCTATTACCGGACGTTCTTGAACTGATCTCGCAAGGTATGTTGACGCGTGGTGATAAAAACAATCGCGTATATGTCGGCGAAACGGTTATGATAACGGAAAGCGTGTCGCGCGAGATGCAGAGCGCGTTGTTTGACCCGCAGACCGCGGGCGGGCTGCTGATAAGTATGCCTGAGGCGAATGCCGAGCTGTTTCTGAACGAGATTGCCGATGCGGCTGTTATTGGCAGGGTTGCGGCACGTGGAAATTATTTGATCGAGGTAAATTAGTTGTATTTATTCATCTTCGAATCCATCGGAACTTCGGAATTGCTGCTTATCGCGGTTGTCGCGCTCATTTTTCTGGGACCCAGAAAGATGCCGGAAATGGCGCGAAAGATCGGCAAGATGATGGCCGAATTTCGAAGTACGACCAGCGAATTTAAGGAAACCTGGCAGCGAGAGGTCAACTTTGAGGAGGAAGCAAAAGCCCTCGACCTAAACGCACTCGAAGCTGAGCCCGTCGCACACATAGATTCAACTGCGGCCGCAGAACCGGCCGAGATCGTTTCTGCTCCGGCAATAAAGCAGATTGACCCCGCAAGTTTCGACCCCTCTCTGACCACTGAACCCTCCAAAACTGAGCGCGCCGTAATCACGGATGACAAAAACGACAAGAAAAACTGGCTATAACGCGCTATGGACGTAACTGAAAAAGATAAACAACCCGAACCGGGCGTGCATATGTCGTTTCTGGAGCATATAGACGAGCTGCGCAAGCGGCTTGTCAGGTCTGCGGTCATACTTGTTATAGCTTTTGGGATCTGTTTCTATTTTTCGGAGGCTATCTATAATTTTCTCAGCGTCCCAATTCGTCAGGCGCTCAACGAGGCCTCGCGTCGAAATGTACCGATTACCGGTTTACAGGGCACAGAGAGCGTAGCACCTATCACCAGTCTTAAAGAGGGCGACAGCGGACGATATATGTTCGGCGAGGCTGCAAATCTTGGACCTGCGGTGATCGCCCCGGGCACCTCCGTAAATGCAACCGTGACGCGAGATGCGCAAGGAAATCTCGGTCTGTTTACGACGGAACCTTTACTGACAAACAACGCAATTGTCCCAATAGGAGTTCGGCTTCCCGTCCCGTTTAACGAAACGGCCATAAGTCAGCCTGATGCCGACGAACGGATGACGGTTACCACGGCTATAGAGCCGTACATGATATACGTTACCGTGTCGTTTTATGCGGCGATCGCCTTTGCCCTCCCGCTGCTGCTTTGGCAAATATGGATGTTCATCTCGCCCGCTTTATATAAGCATGAGCGATCTTATGTAACCCCTTTTATTGGGCTTTCATCCATTTCATTTATAGCGGGAGCCGCGTTTGCCTATTACATATTGTTCCCGCCGGCGGCGCGATACCTGCTTGGGGTGGGCCATGATTTTAAATTACTTCTCAAAGCAAACGACTATCTCGACTTTATAACGATCGTAATGTTGGCGATGGGACTTATCTTCCAGATGCCTGCCATTACGTACGTTTTGGCACGGATCGGGCTGGTAACTGCTGGATTAATGATAAGAACGTGGAAAATATCCTTGATTGTGATTTTAATAGTGGCGGCGGTTGTCTCGCCCACTAATGATATTCCGAATATGTTGCTATTTGCCGCTCCGATGATCGCCCTCTATATCGTATCGATATTTATCGCATGGGTTTTTGCCAAAAAGAGGCAGACCGACATAGAGGTAAACCTGAAGGCTTAGGATTAGGCTCGTGCAACCTTCAATAAGCTTTTTTCATCTTGAAGTATAAGTAGTTACGGACTAAAATCTTTTAATTGGGAATTTGGAAAGTTTGCGGCGATCATCTCGGCCTTTTAGATGGAGTTTTACCGTTATGTCAAAAGTTAATTCGTTCAGAAACCTTGTATTCGCGATCATTATCACGGCGGTTGGCGCGATCGCCGTGTGGTCGCAGCCGCCGGTCAAAAAAACGAGCGATGACCCGACCGGAAACGGGCGAAACGTAAAAAAAGAAGTAAACGCGGTTTACAAAAAATGGAAGGATAATGACGTTCTCTACATCATCACGCCCGAAGAGAAGAAAGCCTTTGACGCGTTAAAGACCGACGAAGAGCGGGAAAATTTTATTGAAAATTTTTGGCGCCGCCGCGACCCTAATCCGGATACGGAAGAGAACGAATATCGCGATCAATATTACGAACGGATCGCCTATGCCAATGAGCATTTCGCGTCAGGCATACCCGGCTGGAAAACGGATCGAGGCCGAATTTACATCGCGTGGGGCAAGGCCGATTCGGTCGAGTCGCATCCGTCGGGCGGATCGTATGACCGCCCCAGTTACGAGGGTGGCGGCTCAACGACCACATATCCATTCGAGACGTGGTTTTATCGCCATCTTGATAATGTAGGCGACGGGATCGAGATCGAGTTTGTCGATCCGACCGGAACGGGCGAATACCGCATCGCCCGCGACGCAAATGAAAAAGATGCGTTAAAGAATGTACCCGGCGCCGGTTTGACCACATCCGAACAGCTAGGCCTTTCGAACAAGGGTGACCGTATTACAGGTTCCGGAGGTGGGCAGAACAATTATCAACGCGAACAGGATACGATGTTTCGCCGGATGGAGATCACAAACGGATTGTTTCATCCGCCCTCGGTAAAATTCGGTGATCTTCAGGGAATTGCCGGTGGCGACTCGGGTGTTTTGGATAATAACCCGCTCCAGTTCGATCTTCGCGTCGATTTCTTTCGCCAGTCGGACGATCGTGTAATTACTGCATTTACTGTTCAAACGGGAAATAAGGAACTGACGTTTGAACAGATCGGCGGCCTTCAACAGGCGACGATTAATATTTTTGGCCGCATCACGGCGGTTTCGGGCAAGCGTTCCGGCATCTTTGAAGATTCAGTCACGGCAGACGCAACTGCCGCCGAGCTGGCCGAGACACGCGACAAAAAATCCGTCTATCAAAAGGCGATCGCACTCGCGCCGGGCACCTATAAGGTGGACGTCGTAGTTCGCGATGTTAAATCCGGTAACAAAGGCATCCAAAATATTGGGTTTGTCGTTCCGCGTTATGACGAGAAGAAGCTGTCGACATCGTCGTTAGTGCTGACATCGAAGCTGAGAACAACGACTGAGAGCGATATTGGCCGGATGTTTGTGGTTGGCAATGCCAAGGTGATACCAAATTTGTCGGGCGTTTACCAACGCGGGCAGGAAGTAGGCGTGTATATGCAGGTCTATAACGCTGAGGTTGACCAGACAACGCTTCGCCCGGCGGTGGACGTGCTGTATATTTTGACGAAAGACGGCAAGGAGCTTTTGCGGCAATCGGAAGATTGGAGCGGTCTGAGCGATTCGGGCCAGCGCCTTACGCTTGCGCGGCTTTTGCCGACGACACTTTTAACCGTTGGTGATTATGAGGTGAAGGTTCAAGTCAAAGACCGCGTCGGCGGACAGTTGATCGAAAACAAAGGCAAGTTTACTGTTACTCAATAATTTACTTTGAGTGTTTAGATCCAGCGCGGGACATATGTGTCCCGCGCTTTTTTATTCCTTTCGTTTAGCTTCGATTATAGGCGATTTTTCCCCCTCACTCGTCGCAAAGATGGCCGTACCGTCGGCACTGTAACAAACGCCCTCGCCCTGCTTTCGCAGTCCGATATCGATGGTTTCTGGTATTTCTTTCCAAATATCTTCAAAATTTTGGTCACCGTCCGGCAGCGTAAATTCATAAGCCTGAGTGTAATCACAAATAATCATGTGCCGCCCGTCGGGCGATATGTCACCGCCGGTCAGAAAGCCGTTTGGGATTGCGGGAACCGAGAGTTCACCAACCTTTTCTGCCGTCACAACATAATCATTGCTAAATACTGATTTGAGACGATACACGCCGGCCGGGCCGCTGACGCATTTGGTCACGACGTAAATATTACTGGTCTTAGGGTCGATCATCAGTGTCTCGGCGTTCGAATTGTGATCCGGGTATTTAAAACGGATCACGTTCGCGTTCTCCGAGGCGAGCGGTGCTTGCCGGTTCGATCTCGCCGCCGCCGGTGTGACGGTCGGCTCTGTGACACGGTAGATGGCGTGTACCGGGCGGATCGCTTTGTTATCGCCGATCTCGCCTATATAAATAAAGCATTTTCCACTCTTGTCTTTATAGGCCGCGATATCTTCCCAATCGATATTCTGCGCATTTGGTATTTTCCACGTACCGAGATTATCTCCGGCAAAATTAATGGCGTAAATGAATGGGCCATCGCCGGAATCGTTATGAGTCCACAGTACGCCATTTTGGCATCTCGACGCCGCAACGCCGCTGCTTTCCGTAATGTCGGCGGACTTGATAGTTCCAATTACAACCGGCGGAGAGAAGTGCGGATTGGGACGGTTTCCGACACCGCCCGATGAAACAGGACGGCACGCCGAAAAAAGTGCGGCGGCGGTTGCGACGAATATGACAAAAGTGGAAAATTTAGCTATAGTTTTGTTCGACATACTTCCTAGTGCATTATAACGCAGGCGTTTAAATGCATGTTCCTTACTTCGACCGTTAATTTTTGCGTAAAGCGTTTTGGCCTAACCAGATGATCGTTGGAACGGAATGGCTAATTGAAGCGACAGGCTGTGACCGAGCGGCTCTGCGCGACGAATCGACTCTTCGCTCCGTTTTATCCGGCGTTATAGCGGATCTCGGTTTGAAGGCCGTAGGCTCGGTCTGGCACAAATTCGAAGGCGAAGGTGGCGTCACAGGGCTGGTCGCCCTAACCGAGTCTCATCTGGCCTGCCACACCTATCCCGAACACCAAACCGCCACATTCAATCTTTACTGCTGTCGTGTACGCCCCGCGTGGGATTGGGAAGAGAATTTAAAGCAGGTCCTTGGGGCGGACATCGTGGTTGTAACACGGATCGAACGCGGTAATCAGCACGACGGATTTTCAAATCCAAAACTTAAAAGCCAAAACCCAGGATTGACGGCTGCCGGAGGCGAGCGATGAGCGTGCTAAAGGCAAATTGCCCGTCGTGTGCGGGGCCTATCGAGTTTACGGCGGGTTCGACGATCGTCGTTGTCTGTCCGTTTTGCCGTTCCGCCATTGCTCGTAACGACCGCGCGCTCGAAGATCTCGGCAAGGTGGCTGAAATAGCCGATTCCGAATCGCCGCTAAAGCTTGGCCTAAAAGGAACTTACAAGGAAACGCGGTTTGAGCTGACCGGCCGCGCGCAGCTTCGGCATGAGCTTGGCGGCTACTGGGACGAGTGGTATGCGACGTTTTCAAACGGCTGGGTCGGATGGCTGGCCGAGGCTCAGGGGCATTTTTACCTGACATTTTACCAGCCGCTGCCGCAAGGCGTCGTGCTGCCGACATTTGACGGGCTACAGCTCGGGCAGGTTGTCGCCGAGATACCCGGCCCAACGCCGCTGATGGTGCAGGAACGAGGCCATGGCACGTCGGTTGCCGCCGATGGCGAGATACCATACAAGCTTTCGCCAGGTGAGAAATTTGCCTACGCCGATCTCGCTGGCAAGAACAACGCCTTTGCTACAATCGATTACAGCATGGAGCCGCCGTGGGTTTTTGTCGGCAGCCAGGTGACGCTCGACGAGATCGGGCTCGGTGACGCTAAGCCGGTTCAGCGCGAGGCTCGCACGGTTTCGGTGGCCGGTATGGGATGCCCGAATTGCGGCGGCCCACTTACATTGAACGCCCCTGACAAAGCTGAACGCGTTACTTGTCCAAATTGCAACTCGCTGCTCGACGTCAATCAGGGCAATCTCACATACCTCAAGGCGCTCAATCCGCCGCCGGACCAGCCCGATTTCATTGCGCCGATTGGTGCCGAGGGCACGTTTTCGGGAGACGTTAAATACAAGATAATCGGTGCCGTCGTTCGCAGCGTGACCATCGAGGGCATCAAGTATTTCTGGCACGAATATCTGCTCTACAATCCGATGACGGGTTTCCGCTGGCTGGTGCATTCGGATAACCATTGGAATTTTGTCGAACCGGTAAATCCGGCGGACATATCAAATCCGACACCCGGCGGTATTCCGATGGCCGTCGGTTACAACGGCCGGCAATTCAAAATTTTCCAAGACGCCCCGGCGGTTGTCGAATACGTCAAAGGTGAATTTTACTGGCGTGTCGAACAGGGCGAGACCGTTCGAGCCGTCGACTATGTTTCGCCGCCGCTAATGCTCTCGCAGGAGATAAGCCAAAACGAAATAAATTGGTCGCTCGGCACCTATATGACCAATGACGAGATCGAAAAGATCTTTGGAATAACCGGTTTGCCGAAACCGTGGGGCATCGCGCCAAATCAGCCGTTTACGGGCCGATTTTATTACACATGGGGAGCGTTGCCGTTGCTGCTGCTGTTTATCGTGGCGGTGTTTATGATCCCGTTGAGCGGGTTGACGAAAAGTGTTCTCAATCAGCAAATTATGCTGCCGCCGATGGCAAATGCGACCACGGAACAAACTGTATCGAGTCAGCCGTTTGATATAAAAGCAAATGGCAACGTCCGCATCACGGCGGGAGCGCAAGTTGATAATTCATGGGCTGATCTTGATGTCGATCTTGTTAACGAACAGACCGGCGCTATCGCCGAAGAAATTAACGTACCGATTGAATACTACAGCGGCGTCGATGATGGTGAGTCATGGACCGAGGGCGGCAAATCGACGGATGCGACTCTTTCATCATTGCCTGGTGGAAGATATACGCTGCAAGTTCATGGAACATGGCAAAACTGGCAGGCACAGATGCCTGTATCGGTAAAGGTTGAGCAAAACGTCAATCGCGGTGTCAATTTTTGCTTCGCGTTGATTATTTTGTTGATTGTGCCTGTGCTCGGACTGTTTCGTAAAATGTCATTCGAATCGGGTCGTTGGAAGGACAGCATGTTTAGTTCGAGTGGATCCGCGAAATCGACCGACTCCGGTGATTCGGGTTCTTCGAGCGACGATTAGGTGATGAAATGTTAAAAAAACTCTATCTCGTATTCGGTTTTGGCGTACTGCTGTTTTATGGCGCCGCATCTTGGTCGGGCTGGGAATTGGCTAATTCCGGCAGCCACTCGCGTTTGGGAGTGCCGTTCTTTTATTCAGGGTTTCATGGAGGAAAATAATGTTGAATTTGTTAACGATCGCCCCGGTGCTGGGGCTCGCCGTTGAGTTGGACAAGCTTTGGTCCACTATCGAAACGACAGTTATATTTGTTGCCTTTGGCCTGGTGGTATTTGCCCTTGCTTTCCTGATCATCGTGTTGGTTGCTCCATTTTCGGTCAAGAAAGAGATCGAAGACGATCAAAATACGTCGCTTGCAATCATCATCGGAGCCGTAATAATTGGCGTCGCACTGATCATTTCGGCAGCTGTCCACGGCTAGAAAACGGACGCGGGACCTGAGTGACGCGGAGACACGGTGAGCTTTCGCCGCAACGGGCGCGTCTCGTCATCTCTGCGTCTCATATTATGAAACGCGCTCCGCTCTTATTCCTCAACGTCTTTGTTATCGCGACCTGCGGCCTCATTTATGAGTTGCTCGCGGGAACGCTTTCAAGCTACGTCCTTGGCGATTCTGTTACACAATTTTCGATAATTATAGGCATTTATCTTTTTGCGATGGGCGTCGGATCGTGGCTGTCGCGATTTATCGAGAAAAATATAGCGGACACGTTTGTCGAGGTGGAGCTCGGCGTTGCGGTGATCGGCGGATTTTCGGCTCCGCTGCTGTTTCTCACGTTCGCACACCTTTCATATTTCAGCATCGTACTCTACGGCGTGGTTTTTCTTATCGGCGTACTCGTCGGCCTCGAGATTCCACTGCTGATGCGGATCTTGAAAGACGAACTCGATTTCAAAGACCTCGTTTCACGGGTTCTAGCGTTTGATTACATCGGCGCCCTGGCCGCCTCGCTGCTGTTCCCGATATTTCTGGTTCCAAAACTCGGCTTGAATCGCACTTCGCTGCTGTTCGGCATGTTCAACGCATCGGTCGGAATTTGGGGCACGTGGCTGCTGCTGCCGCTCATCAAGCGAAACGTCACGTTTATGCGGATCAAGGGCTTTATCATCCTCGCCCTGCTCGTGATCGCGTTTATCAAGGCCGATAAATTGACCACGATGGCAGAAGATGCGCTCTTTGTCGACAATATTATTTACACCAAAAGCTCTCCGTATCAGCGGATCGTCGTGACTAAAGGCAAAACCGGCTACGCACTGTTTCTGAACGGCAATCTGCAGTTCAATTCGTTTGACGAATACCGCTATCACGAGGCGCTCGTCCATCCTGCGTTTGCGTCCTTTCAGGGTGACGCAAAACGCATTCTGGTGCTCGGCGGCGGCGACGGCCTTGCCTTGCGCGAGATTGAAAAATATCCATCGGTGGAGTTTATCCAACTCGTTGATCTCGACCCGGACATGACGAAAGTTTCGTCGGCTGTACCGGCGCTAGGTGAATTGAATCGGCATTCGTTTGACGACCCGCGCGTTCATGTAACAAATGCGGACGCTTTCGTGTGGCTCGACAATACGCAAACCGAGCCTTTTGACGTCGCGATTGTCGATTTTCCGGACCCGAACAATTTTGCTTTGGGCAAGCTCTACACGACCCGTTTTTACAATCTTCTGAAATCCAAACTAAAACCCGATTCATCCGTCGTTATTCAAACCACCTCACCGCTCGTCGCCCGTAAATCGTTCTGGTGTATTGTTAAAACGCTCGAATCGGTCGGATTCACGGTCAAACCGTATCAGACGACCGTGCCCAGCTTTGGCATTTGGGGATATGCTCTCGCGAAACTTCAGCCATTTGAAACACCCCTCAAACCGCCCGCGAACATCGAGCTCCGTTTTCTAAATGACAATTCATTTGCATCGATGTTCGAATTCCCAAGCGATACGTCGCGTCCCGATGAAGAGATCGAGGTAAACCGTTTAGATAATCAGTCGTTGGTCAGATACTACGAGGCGGAGTGGAGACGGGTCGAGCAATGATGAACCTTACCCGCCGCGAACTGTTCACAATATTTCTGGGCGCGCCGTTCGCAATGGCCGCGTGCGAATCGGGTACAAGTAATAAATTTCCGGAGGGCGAGATTGTAGGGCAGAGCGTTTCGTTGGGCCATGTTCTGCGCGAAAACCGAAATTTTGAGGTTGCTGCCGATAAATGGGAAACAAAGAAGGTCGCTATCATTGGCGGTGGCGTGGCGGGATTGACGGCGGCGTGGAGATTAAAAAAAGAAAACTTCAGCGATTTTGTCCTGCTCGAGCTTGAAAAAGAGATCGGCGGCACGGCGCGTAGCGGGCGCGGTGAACCGGTAGATTATCCGTGGGGGGCACATTATTTGCCGGTTCCGTTTCAGGAGAATACGGAGCTGATATCGTTGCTGGACGAGATGTCACTGCTCGAAGGGCGTGATTCGGTAGGCGAGGTTGTAGTCAAAGAGCAGTTTCTGTGCCGCGAACCTGAGGAGCGCCTTTTTTACAAGGGCCGTTGGTATGAGGGCCTTTATCTCAACGCCGGGGCGAGCGAGGATGACAAGCGGCAGTTTGCGGAGTTTCAGAAACATATCGATTACTGGGTCAACTGGCGGGATGCACGCGGACGACGAGCGTTTGTCGTGCCGTTGAAGATGTGTTCGGACGACACCGTCGTCACAACGCTAGATAAAATCACATTTGCCGAATGGCTGCGTCAAAACGGTTTCACATCTGAGCGCCTTCTCTGGTATTGCGACTATGCGACGCGTGATGATTACGGGCTAAAAGCTGATCAGGCGTCGGCGTGGGTCGGGTTGTTTTATTTTTGCTCGCGTATCCGCAAGAGCGGCGTCGAATCGCAACCTTTTATCACGTGTACCGAGGGCAACGGTCAGTTTGTAAATCATTTTTTCGATAAGGTTAAAGACAACGTCCGCCGATCGCAGATGGTCGTGTCAGTCATTCCGAACGAGAAAGGCGTCGATGTGATCTGTCTGGACGCCGGCGAGCTTCGCGGGATTCACTGCGAAAAGGTTATTTACGCAGCTCCCGTCTTTACGGCTCCGTTTGTAATTCGGGGCTTTCGCGAAAATCCGCCGTTTGCCGCCGGCGAGTTTCAGCACAACGCATGGTTTGTCGCCAATCTTTTTCTAAAAGACAGGCCAAAGCCTCGCTTTGCTAAAGATTTTCCGCTCGCGTGGGACAATGTTTTGTACGAAAGCCCGTCGCTTGGTTACGTGACCGCGACGCATCAGAAAGGCATCGATTACGGACCGACGATACTCACGTATTATTATCCGATGTGTGCCGAGCCGAATGGCCGGACGACGCTGTTCAACTACGACTGGAAACAACTCGCCGACGTGTGTCTGACCGATCTTTTGCGAGCTCACCCCGACATTTACGAACTCACGACACGGCTCGACGTGATGCGTTGGGGACACGCGATGATTTCTCCAAGGCCGAATTTTATCTGGAGCGGCATCCGCGAAAAGGCAATTAAACCATTTCGTAACATTCACTTCGCACATACCGACCTGAGCGGCGTCGCGCTTTTTGAAGAAGCGTTTTATCATGGACTGCGCTCTGTAACCGAGGTCCTTAGATATGGCAATCGATAAAATTGCTTTTGAGTTCGTTCCCAAGAAAGTTTCGGAAGAAGAGCTAATAGACTTGTTTCTAGACAAGTTTCTACAAAACAATAAGAGAACCGACCTAGCTCCTTTTCAAAATGTTCTAAATCCGTATTCAAAGAGAAATCTCGGAAGGTATGAAGGAGTTTACTTTTCAAAGATGATTCGTAGGGAAGAATTAAAACTTACGAGACTAGGAAAACCAGGCGACGTTGACGTTTTGCTTGTTCCTTACCAGGGAACAAATATCTTTTTTGAAGAGTCAGCAGCCTTTGAGGTTAAGGTAGTTAGACCAACGATCGATAATCCGAACCGAAACGCAAATTCCTTCGGAAGAACTCAAATCAAAGGTCTAATCGAGGACGGTTTCCCCCTTATTGGACTTATTCACGTTTGCGTGCCGGAGCCATTGCCTCCAGAATTCCGGACTGAAATAATGGCTGTTAAGTCACCATTAAACATCCATGTTCCTAATGGGAATAAAGAATTTAACCCAGACGACTTTGATTTAATTACATACGATTGGTTTCCCGGTGCCATGGTCGATAAGCAGATGCAACGTTTGCTTTCATTTAAGTTACCCCGTTTCGTCGGATTGCTTTGTTTTGCTCTGTCGTTTAATCGATATGACGAAGTGCAAATGATTAAGAGCATGTTGTTTTTAACCTTGGAAAAGGGAAGTTTTAATACAAAAGTCAGGAAAGACACCATAGAAAAAATTAAACAACACTTCACGACAAATCGGGTTAAGCGATACACGAAAGTTCGCTTTATTGACCGTCGCAAGAAAGGAAAGTGATTTCACATACAGCCGTTAGAACATCCAAACCGTGGCTCTTTTCCCGTCAAATCGATCTAACGGTCTTTTTGGGGAGCGCCGTGGCAGCGTTATTGCTGCTTGCTGTTGGTGGACAGTTGGGGATCCTAAACGGCGAATCGCCGGAGTGGACGTGGGTAATGGCCGTATTGTTTATCGACGTGGCTCATGTTTGGTCAACTAGTTTCCGCGTCTATTTCGATAAAGAAGAGTTCAAGCGGCGGTTTTGGCTTTATTTACTCGTGCCGGTTTTCGGTTACGCGATTGGCGTCGCGTTGTATTCCGAGGGCGAACTTGTCTTTTGGAAGTCGCTGGCGGCTGTCGCGGTTTTTCATTTTGTCCGTCAGCAATATGGTTGGGTCGCGTTGTATCGCCGAAAGCTCAATGAGACGGCGCGTTGGACTTGGTGGGTCGACGCCGTCGCGGTTTATCTCGCGTCGGTTTATCCGCTCGCATTTTGGATGACGCGGCTGCCGCGTAATTTCCAATGGTTTGTGCAAAATGATTTTATTTCAATCCCTTCCGTCGTTGAAACCCTGCTCTTTCCTGTTTACGTACTTGCATTGACCGCGTATTTTGCGAAATCCGTCTATCTTTATGTCACAGTCGGCTTTCTCAATATCGGCAAAGACATTGTTGTCGCGACGACTGCCATTTGCTGGTACGTCGGCATCGTCTATTTCAATTCGGACTACGCGTTTACCGTGACGAACGTGATCATCCACGGCGTGCCGTATTTTGCGCTTATCTATGTTTATGCCAGGATGCGGCGCGATTCGACGGGCCGCGTGTATCGGACGCTTTCGTCGAATTTGCTAGTGTTTTTGGCGACGCTTTGGGCTCTAGCATACATTGAGGAGCTTTTTTGGCATCGCGGCGTCTGGCATGAGCGGCAATGGCTTTTTGGCGGCGATTGGGACTGGACAAATATTAAGGTTTTCGTCGCGCCGCTGCTCGCATTGCCGCAACTGACGCATTATGTGCTGGACGGCTTTGTCTGGCGGCGGAAAAATAACCCGGATTTTCGGCTGATCTGATCACCAAAATGAATCCGTGCCTATCCGCCAAATCCGCGTTCCAATTTTTCGAGCCTTTCAGCCGCTGCCTCAAGCGTTTCATCCTTTTTGCAAAAGCAAAAACGCACCATCTGCGAACCGAGAGTTGGGTCATGGTAAAAGGACGAGCCGGGCACAACGGCGACGCCGACCTCGCGGATCAGGTGTTTTGTAAACTCGATGTCGTTAGCAAAGCCAAATTCCGAAATATCGCACATCACGTAATATGCGCCGTCTGGGAGATCGCATTTGAATCCCGCATTTTGCAGAACCGGCACAATAAAATCGCGTTTCTTTTGGTATTCGCGCTGGAGTTCGTCGTAATAGGTCGGCGGCAGGCTTAGAGCATAGGCACCGGCGTGTTGCAGCGGATTAGCCGCGCCGACGGTCAGGAAATCGTGAACTTTGCGGATTGCCGACGTGATGTCCGGCGGCGCGATGCAGTAACCGACCCGCCAGCCGGTCACCGAGTATGTCTTCGAGAGCGAATTGACGACGACGGTCCGCTCTCGCATACCATCGATATTTGCCATGCAAATATGGGGAGTTGTCAGTGGTTGGTGGTCAGTGGTCAGTGGAAAATCCTCGGATTGACTCGCAACTTGATCGTAGATTATGTGTTCGTAGATCTCGTCGGTAAACGCCAAGGCGTCAAACTCTTTGCACAGGCCGGCTATAAATTCGAGTTCCTCGCGGTCAAATACCTTTCCGGTCGGGTTATTCGGATTGCAGATGATTATCGCTTTGGTTTTTTCGTTAAAAGCTGCCCGCAACTCTTCGCGATCGAAGACAAATCCGTTGTCCGTGCGGTAAAGCGGCACGTGCCGCGGAGTTGCGTCCGAGAGGATCGCGTCCGGCGCGTAGTTTTCATAATAAGGCTCGAATACGACGACTTCCTCGCCCGGGTCGACGGTCGCCATCATTGCCGCTATCATCCCTTCGGTTGAGCCGCAGGTCACGGTGATCTCGGTTTCCGGATTGATGTCCATTCCCAAAAACCATTTCGTTTTGGTGGCGATCGCATCGCGAAAGCCTTTCACGCCCCAGGTTATCGCATATTGGTTGTGGTCGGCGGCTATAGCCTCCATTGCCTGTTGCTTGATGTCCTCGGGAGCGGCAAAATCGGGGAATCCCTGGCCGAGATTTACGGCCTTATATTTTAGGGCCTCACGCGTCATCTCGCGGATGACCGATTCGGTAAAGCTCGCTGCCTTGCTGGAGATTCGATTTTTGGTGATTTTTGGTTGGCTCATTTCTTGAAATTACAGCTATAAAACCATCCATGTCAACAACAATGTCAAACGAACGACAAACCCAAATGGAGCCTGAGTCATCCAAGACAAAGTTTCAGCTAGGCCGCAAAGGGATTGTATCAAAGTCGTTGTTGCGTTAAACTCTGATTCTATAAAGCAGTTCGAGGTTTTAACCATGAAAATTACATTCTTATTTGCAGTAATTATTTCGATTCTTTTCTATGCGTCGGCTTTCGCGCAGGCTCTGCCCTTAACGGCCACGACGTTACCCCAAAACATACCTACCTCAAAGGGTTACTTACTAGGGCCAGGTGACGAGGTAAACGCTAAAGTGCTGGGTGAGCAGCAGTTTGATTTTGTGGCTACTGTCAATGAGGATGGGAAGATCGAGGTTCCTTTCTCTGACCAGGCGGTTATGGCTAAATGCCGAACGGAGAAACAGCTTCGGACCGATATTTCGGGCCTACTGGGTAAATATCTTAGGGATCCGCAGATCAACCTCCAGATCAAGAAAAACAGCCGCCCGCCCGCCATGATCTATGGTGAAGTTAACCTACCGACGAAAGTCGACCTGTATCGAAAGGCGACGCTGATGGAATTTATTTCGCTGGCTGGTGGTGTTAGGGAAGAAGCCGGGGGTACTATCCAGGTATTTCGCACGACGCCGCCGATGTGTTCCGACCCGGGTGACGACAGCAACTGGAAATCGGGGTCATCGGACCCGACCGACGTCCCATCGAGAATCTACAGCCTCAACAATCTGAGACTTGGAAAGGAAGATTCAAATCCCGTTATTTTGCCTGGAGATGTAATTCAGGTTCACAGAGCGGTTCCGGTTTTCGTAACTGGTGAAGTTGTGGTACCTCAGGGTATTTACCTGAAAGAGGATGGCCTCACGCTGACCGAGGCGATCGCGAAGATCGGAGGCCTCAAAGATGGTGCGAAAACAAAGGAAATAAAGATATATCGTCTGAAACCGAATGCCGATCCTAATTCTATTAAGGGCCGTGAAGAGATTACCGCAAACTACGATCGGATAAAAACAGGCAAGGAGAAAGATATCTTGCTCCAGCCTAACGATATCGTCGAGGTTGGGAAGCTAAAGGACAGTGTTGCGATGCAGGTATTTAAGTTCGCGATTGGTGCTGGAAAGGCCGTAATTACCGCCGGGTCGAACAATATCGGCTATCACGTTCTCTACTAGGGTTCTTTGAAAAACCAACTTTCAAATTCCTGAACCGACTACGACCTCAAATTTAGATAATCGGCGTCGGGATTTGGTGATAATTTTGTTGAT
>JAYUDV010000222.1:0-1552 GCA_043739565.1 Chloracidobacterium sp. | reverse complement strand
AGAGCGGTTACGGCATCACTATACGGGATAGCCGCAACTGGTGAACCAGCCGGCGGCGTCCTTGGGGGTGATTAGGAGCAGGACCTCTTTTAGTGCCTGTTCGAGTATTTCCCGCGTTCGTGGCTTTGCGGCTCGTAAGAAAGTCTTGATCTTCGACCAGCATTTTTCAATCGGATTCAAGTCCGGTGAATAGGGTGGCAGAAAGATCAATTTTGCACCTCTTGCCTCAATCGCTTCTGTCACGCCGGCGACTTTGTGAGCACCGAGATTATCCATGACGATGATATCACCCGGATCGAGCGTCGGGGCCAGTACCTGCTCGACATAGGTTTTGAAAACAAGTCCGTCGACTGCCCCTTCAATTGTCATCGGTGCATCGATCCCGGAAAGCGAGATGGCCGCTAACATCGTTATGTTTTCACCGTAACCCACGCGGGGTACTTTCAATGACCCGCTCGCCAGGCTTAGCACGTCCGTATCGCGGCGTCATCGCAATATTGCTGCCCGCTTCGTCCAAAAACTTAATCCGCGAAACCATCTCGCCAGCAATTTCCGTCTGATACTCACGGCGTCTTGCCTGAACCCGCTCCGTATCACGCTCCTCGGCGTAAACCGTTTTTTTTTCGCCGCAACTTCAGCCGCTGCAGTTCGTCACACATCGTCATCACGCCAACCTTCAGTTTCCCGCTCGCCCCACCTTTTGCGGCCACCTTTTCAACCAGTTCCGCCAAAGTGATGTCGCTTTGGGCTTTCACTTCGGCACGAATCAATTCTTCATAATCCTTCAACAACCGCTCACGTCCCCCCGTGTGCGGCTTTGCCTCAAAACTACCCGTTTCCCGAAACCTCTGCCACAGTTTCTCCACAAACGAGACTGAAACCGAAAAATGCTCAGCGATTGCCACCTGCGATTCTTCGTTCTCCTGAATCCTCTCAATTATCCGACGCCGTAAATCATTGGAATATGCTTTCATATCCAAATCTTACCCAATTTGCGCCATCTATGCAAATTATTACCATACACGCAATCCGTAACCGCTCTAAACTATTTTGCAGAGCCCGACGGTATCTTTTCGGAGCGCATTGCCGCGTGATAGGCGAAAGATGCTAGGACTATAGCGCATTGCTGCAAATCGGCGGGTTTTACGCGCTCAAAAGTGTCCATGTTTGTGTGATGGATGCGGGTGTCGTAGAGGTCGTAATCCTGAACGGCGTTAAAGCCCAAAACACCGGCTTTGTTGTAGGAAACGTGATCGGTATTGCCGATCGCCTGAATAATGTTCTTTCGTGCTCCGAGATCCTTAAAAGGTGCAAGCCAGGCGTCGAAGATCGGTTTTACAGCGGCGTTATTTTCGAGATACCAGCCATAGATCGGGCCGGTGCCGGGGTCGAGATTAAAATAAACGTCAAATTTGTCGCGGGCGGCTTTGTTCTCGTCCCCGGCAAGGTTTTTCTTGACCCAGTTTGCCGATCCAAACAGGCCCTGTTCCTCACCGTTCCATATCGCGAGCCGGATCGTCCGTCGCGGCTTTGCACCGATGATTTTTAGAAT
>JAYUDV010000221.1:0-10894 GCA_043739565.1 Chloracidobacterium sp. | reverse complement strand
TTTGATCGATGTGGCGTTTTAGGAATCGGGCGCCGTAGGCCGGGCTGAAACCTTTTTCGGTGAGCAGATCGAGAGCCGAATCGGTAATCTCGACGACCTTACCTTGACGCTCCATGTTCCGCTGGATCTTGGCCAAGTAGAGCTTAGCGATCTCGCGAACCTCTTCCTTGGTCAGCGGCGAAAAGATAATGATCTCGTCGATGCGGTTACGAAATTCGGGTGTAAAACGAGTCTCGGCCGCCTTCATCACATCGCCCTTTATCTGCTTAACGCTGCCGAGCGCTTGCTGGCCGAAACCGAGCGGCGATTCGTATTTCTTAAAGTTTTCCGAGCCGAGATTTGACGTCATAATGACGATCGCGTCCGACAGGTAAACTTTCTTGCCGCGGCCATCCGTGATCCATCCCTCGTCAAAAGCCTGTAGGAAGATGTTCATCAGATACGGCGAAGCTTTTTCAACCTCGTCGAGCAGCAGAACTGTATAAGGATTATCGCGAAGCTGTTCCGTCAGCAAGCCACCGCGCTCCGATCCGACGATGCCACGCGGCATACCGATCAGTTTTTCGATGCCGATTGTGCCGTCACCGTATTCGCTCATATCGATGCGGACCATCTTGCTCTCGTCGCCAAACATAAATTCGGCGACAGCCTTGGCAAGCTCCGTTTTACCAACACCGGTGGGGCCGAGAAAGAGCAGCACGCCATCGGGCGCGAAATGATTGTCTTTGAGCGGGCCCTTATTCAGCCGCAGCCGCTCGGCTACCGCGCGAACCGCGTCCAATTGCCCAACGACGCGTTTTCCGAGATCGGCTTCCATAGCCGAGAATCTATCGGACGTGTCGCGATAGATCATGTCCTTTGGAATTCGCGATTCCTGTGAAATGACGTCGATTATATGCTCGGGCCGAACGATAAGCTCCGTCGGCTCACTGATCTCAACCTTGACCGATGCCGTGTCGAGCCAGCCGATGGCTTTGTCCGGCAGATGGAGATTGCGGATGTATTTCGGCGACATTTCGAGAGCCGTATTGATAGCCTCATCCGAGATCGTGACCGAATAATTTTTCTCTAAACGAGGCCGCAAGCCCAACAGAATCGCCTTTGTTTCGTCGATCGTCGGCTCATCAACCTTTACAAGCCTGAAACGCCTCGCGAGAGCCTCGTCGTCGCTAATATATTCCTTGTATTCCGTGATCGTTGTGGCCCCGATAATACGCAGCTCGCCGCGCGCGAGAGCTGATTTGAACATATTTGCCGCGTCCGACGTCGTTCCCATCGCCGCTCCGGCGCCGATTATAGTGTGAGCCTCATCGATGAAGAGAATGATGTTGGTCTTTTCCTTGACCTCGTCAATGATGCCCTTTATCCGTTCCTCAAACATGCCTCGCAGCATCGTTCCGGCGACCAGC
This sequence comes from Chloracidobacterium sp., assembly GCA_043739565.1. Taxonomy (GTDB): domain Bacteria; phylum Acidobacteriota; class Blastocatellia; order Pyrinomonadales; family Pyrinomonadaceae; genus OLB17. The sequence continues at coordinate 9,485 of JAYUDV010000221.1, read as the reverse complement.
CCGCCCATCTGCAATTGGACAATGTGCGAATCGCGAAGCCGAGCCGGCAGTTTTTCGGGTTCGAGTTCGATGAGACGGGCCAAGCCCTCGACCACCGCCGTTTTTCCGACGCCGGGCTCACCAACGAGCATCGGCGAATTAGACCGTTCGCGATGCGAAAGGATCTCGATCATTTGCCGGATCTCCTGTTCGCGGCCGATCGTCGGCGGGATCTTATCCTGGCGGGCAAGTTTGTTTAGCGAGACGCCAAAATGGCGAAGAAACGAGGGTAATTCGTATTTTTGCCGGACGCGTTCATCTTCTTTTTCACGCTTCCGGATCCGTGTTCGGGCGCTCTGCGCAACCTCGTCGGAGGGCACTCCCAGATTTTGCAGAACGTCGTTCAGGACGCTTCGTTCGTCATTTGAAAGAACGTAAAAAATATCGGCGGCGTCGATAACGCGGCGGCCCTGTGAACGCGCCCGATCCATCGCGCGTTTGAAAAGCTCGGTCGTTTCCGGGGCGATGCGATAGCCTTTGCCGGAATGCTGACGGCCATTTTCCATCCGTTTTTCGATCAGCAATTTTACCGAACGCGGATCAACGGCCAGATCGCGCATCGTTGCGGTGAATAGATCATCTTCCTCAAAAGTGATCGCATGCAGAATGTGCTCGATCGAGACGTAATTCTGATCACGCTTCTTGGATTCGCCTAAGGCTGTTTCCAATATTCGCTGCCCACTCTCGCTAAATTTATCTTTGTATGCGTCTATATCTGCCATAAAACTTATTGTAAAACCCGAAACTTGGATGCCGGCGGACGGGAGGAGATATGCCTAAACCTAATCATAACACTTCAAAAAGAATCGAGAATAGAATTTTTTGCCGAGCGTCCGGAGTTCCGCAAAAACCGGGGCCACATTTCCCTCTTAAACTTCGCAACTACAGCCGCAGCTAAATTCGATTTGCGTGGGCGAGGTGAAACTTAGCACTTCACCGCTCCGAAAATGAAAAACTTCCGCAGTGTAGGGATTGAATACGACGACATCTTTTACGCCATTCGCAAGATAAATCGGAGGTGAAATCTCTAAATCCTTTGCTTCGTATTTTTTGCTGATAACTTCGATGACCGCCTCGGGAACTTGTTTGATAGCTTCCTCCTCTTCCGTCGGCTCAATGCAAAAAACAGAAATATCGGGCCGCATCAATGAGCCGTCGGGAAAAGATACATAAACATCGGCTATATCCAGACAAGCACAGTCTTTTGACGCCATTTTTTTAAGCGATCCGCGAATCCGATCGACGGCTTTTTGGTGTTTATAGACGGGCGACGCCTCCCATATTGCCAAATTACCGGCAATCTCCAGCTTGATGCCAAGTTCGTCCGCTCTCAACAGTTCTTGATTCATAATAGGGTGCCTTCCATATTACTTACTCTGTAGTTGCTTTCACAAACCCTTCCCCACCTGAACGCGAGCCGGGCGAAGCAGTTTGCCGCCAAACCGGTATCCGCGGGCGTACTCGGCCACTACACGGCCGTCGCTTTCCTTATCCACCGATACTGTATCGACCGCCTCATGAATTTCTGGATCGAAATCGACACCGACCGAATCAACCGGTTCGACACCGACATCGATCAAAGCATGTTCAAACGAGCGAGCCGTGCCGATCACGCCATCCCGCAGATGCTCGACTGACGGGTCGGTTTCGCTGGCGGCGACAGCGAGATTAAGATTGTCCAGAACGGGAAGCAGCGTTGTCAAAAAGTTAAACTGCGCCTGTTTTCCACGGTCCTCGAGGGTTTTCATCAGCCTGGCACGCATCTCCGAAGTTTCCCGTTCTAAATTTGCCTTGGCTTCTTCGAATTTAACTTGAACGCCGACCAGCTTCGACTCGGCTGCCTCACGGCGCGTCGTTTCGGTCTTGAGCTTCGACTCAAGCTCGATCTCAATTGCGGATTTCACCGGCCCAGTCGGCTTTTCGGCTTCGGCAACCATATCGCCATCGGCGTTAAATCGACGCTTGTCACTGACGGGAATTTTTTCTTCGCCTGACTCGTCGAATATCATCTCTTCTTCGTTCATCTTTCTTTTCTTAAACACTATATATAGATAGTAAATCTCGCGACGCGATTATGAAAGCCTCGATTTGAGTTCCAACTTTAGTCGGCAAACTTAAGTGACAAGGCCCCTGAAATCAGGAACTCAAAACTATTTAATTCAAACTTTCACGTCCTTCTGCCCACCGGTCGCGGGAGTGAATCTCATTTCACCATTTTCCGCCGTTACGCGAATTGTCTGGCCGCTGGCGATGTCGCCTTTAAGCAGGCTGACAGCCAGCGGATTCTGGATCAACGTCTGTATCGCACGTTTCAGCGGCCGGGCACCATAAACGGGGTCGTAACCTTCGGCAACGAGCAGCTCTTTCGCGGATTCGTCGAGTTCGATCGCGATGCCGCGTTCCTCGAGATTCTTGCGGAGTTTTTCTAGCTGAACGTCGATAATCGTCGAGATCTGTTCGCGGGTTAGCTGTTTGAAAACGACGATATCGTCAATCCGGTTCAGAAACTCGGGCTTGAAGTGGTCGCGAAGGACCTGTAACACATCTGCACGGATGTCACGATCGGCAAGCGGGTTTTCGACTGAGGCTTGTATCTCGCGCGAACCCAGGTTCGACGTCATTATCAAAACAGTGTTTTTGAAATCCACGACACGTCCCTTCGAGTCCGTCAAACGCCCGTCGTCCAAAATTTGAAGCAGCAAATTGAATACGTCTGGATGCGCTTTTTCGATCTCGTCGAAAAGCACGACCGAGTAAGGCCGACGCCGGACGGCTTCGGTCAACTGTCCGCCTTCCTCGTAACCGACGTATCCCGGCGGCGCACCGATCATGCGTGCGACGGCATGTTTCTCCATATATTCCGACATATCGAGCCGCACCATCGCCCGCTCGTCGTCGAATAAAAATTCGGCGAGGGCGCGGGCGGTCTCGGTCTTTCCGACTCCGGTCGGCCCAAGAAATATGAACGAACCAACGGGACGATTCGGGTCTTGCAAACCGGCTCGCGCCCGTCGAACGGCATTAGCAACTGCCTCAAGAGCCTCGTCCTGACCGATAACGCGCCGGCGCAGGCCCGATTCCATTTCGACCAGCTTTTGCATTTCCCCAGCGAGCATTTTTGTCACCGGCACACCGGTCCACTTGGCAACGATCTCCGCGACATCCTCTTCGTCAACCTCTTCTTTAAGGAAAACGCCGTCTTGCTGGAGCTCGGCGAGATGTTCCTGTTCGGATTCGAGCAGCTTTTCGAGTTCCGGTATTCGCCCGTACTGTATCTCGGCCGCCTTGGTCAGATCACCGGCCTGTCGAGCCTGTTCGAGCTCAAGTTTGGCCTGTTCGAGCTGCCCTTTGGCGGTACGCATTTTTTCGATCTCTTCTTTTTCGGACTGCCATTTGGCTTTCATCGCCGACGATTTTTCGTTGAGATCGGCAATACGTTTCTCAATATCATTAAGTCGCGATTTGGATTTTTCGTCTGTTTCGCGGGTCAATGCCTGACGCTCGATCTCGAGCTGCAGGATCTCGCGTTCCAGCACATCGATCTCCTGCGGCAGGCTGTCGATCTCGATGCGGATACGCGAGGCGGCTTCGTCTATCAGGTCGATAGCCTTGTCGGGTAAAAACCTGTCCGTGATGTATCGATTTGAGAGCGTTGCCGCCGCGACGATCGCCGCGTCCTTTATTCGAACGCCGTGATGAACCTCGTAGCGTTCTTTCAACCCTCGGAGGATCGCAATCGTATCCTCGACCGACGGTTCGCCGACATAAACCTGCTGGAAACGGCGTTCGAGAGCCTTGTCTTTCTCAATGTATTTTTGATATTCGGCTAATGTTGTTGCGCCCACTGCACGGAGCGTTCCTCGTGCAAGCGTCGGCTTTAACATGTTCGAAGCGTCTATCGCACCTTCCGAGGCTCCGGCTCCGACCAGCGTGTGGAGCTCGTCAATAAATAATATAATCTGGCCTTCGGCCTTTTCGATCTCTTTGAGCACGGCTTTCAAGCGATCCTCAAATTCGCCGCGATATTTAGCACCCGCAAGCATCGATCCGAGATCAAGCGAGACGAGCCGTTTATTCTTCAGCGTTTCTGGCACGTCGCCCGAAACGATACGCTGAGCCAGGCCTTCGACAATCGCCGTTTTGCCGACGCCGGGTTCGCCAATCAGTACCGGATTGTTTTTTGTTCGTCGCGAAAGTATCTGAATTGTCCGGCGGATCTCGTCATCGCGCCCGATCACCGGATCAAGCTTGCCTTTCCGGGCAAGTTCGGTCAGATCCTGTGCATATTTATCGAGCGCCTGAAAATTTTCCTCTGCGTTTTGATCGGTTATTCGCGAGCCGCCGCGCATGTCAGTGATTACCTTTTCGAGATCTTCCTTTGAAATACCGTTCGAACGCAATATGCGACCGGCGTCGCCTGCTTTTTCCGCCGCGACGGCGATCAACAGATGCTCGGTCGACATATATTCGTCCTGCATCTTTTCGGCTTCTTTCTGAGCGTCCTGAAAGATCGTGTTCGTCCGTGAGCTGAAATACTGTTGCCCGCCAGACACTTTAGGAAATTTTTCGATCGCCGCCTGCACCTCGGTCACGACGCTTTGAGCGTTCGCCCCGATCTTTCCCAGAACGGGCTTGACCACTCCGTCCTTTTGCTCGAGCATCGCGGCGAGCAGATGCTCAGGCTCAACCTGCTGATTTTCATTTTTTTCAGCGACGGTAATAGCTTCTTGCACCGCCTCTTGACCACGGATTGTAAATCTGTCAAATTTCATTAAAAAACACCTCGTGCTTAGTCTCTAATAATAATAAAATATGAGTGTCTTTCTGTCAAGTAAAGTGGTCTTGAGTTTTTCGGAAATGCTGCTAATGTAGTCTTCGGGTGACTTTTACCTCAATTATCGGTTATATTATGCAGGCACGAATTCTAATGCCGAGGGTAGAGTTATGACAAATGTTGATGCGATTTATGAGAATGGTGTGTTTCGCCCCATTCACAAGGTTGATCTGGAAGAGGGCGAGAGAGGCGAGATCATATTCAAGTCCGAAAAAGATAAAGACCCTGCGGAAACTATACCGGATCTTGCGATGGACATTGGTATTTCGGATTTTGCCGAGAATATAGACTATTACCTCTACGGCTTGCCCAAGCAAACTGAAAGATGAAAAAGGTTTTTGTCGATACATTCGGGTGGCTGGCCCTATTATTAAGCTCAGATTATCACCACGAAAATGCGCTTAAAACTTATCTCGAATCGATTGCTCCGGGGCATGGTCTCGTCACCCATGACGGAGTTCTGCTTGAAACTGGTAATGCACTCTACTAGCGTCCGGACGCGCGGAATGGCGCTTAAACTGGTCGAGCGTATCTCGGGTCCGGAGCGAATCGAACTTATTTCGATGACTCCGACTCTTCTCGAATCAGGCTGGAAGCTATACTCCGAAAGGTCGGATAAAGCGTGGGGAATCGTGGATTGCATCAGCTTCGTTGTCATGGAGCAATTCGGAATTAACGAAACTCTCACTGCCGACCGGCATTTTGAACAGGCTGGCTTTTTGAAATTACTTTAGCTGCGAACAATGAAAATTCTTCGAGAAGTTCTATGGCCTCTGGTTGCTGTCTTTGCTGCGTTTGTCGTCGGCGGGATCATTGTCCTATTGATCGGCGACAATCCGTTTACAACCTTTTATCAGCTCATCGGCAATTCGTTTGGCTCGCTGAACGATCTTGGCTACACGCTTTTTATCGCGACGCCGCTCATATTTACGGGCCTTGCGGTGGCGGTGGCATTTCGATGCGGTCTGCTGAATATCGGTGCCGAGGGACAGCTCTATGTCGCGGCCTTTGCCACCGCGTGGGTTGGCATCAAATTTGGCGGTACGATCGTAACAATCTTTGGCAAACAAGAAGATTGGTCGTGGTACAGCTTGCCCTCGGTACTGCTGGTGTTGGTATGTATCCTTACGGCTGTGATCGCCGGCGGCATTTGGGGGGCGATTCCGGGAATATTAAAAGCAAAATTTGGCTCGCACGAAGTGATCAACACGATCATGCTGAATTTTATCGGAATAGCGCTGGTCAGTTACCTAACGCAATATTTTTACAAGATTCCCGGTGATCCGATCTTACAGACCGCCGAGATCGGCAAAGGCGCACACATTCCACGGATCAGCCAGTTCATTCCGGGCATGCCAGATTTTGTGCCACTGAGTGTCGCTTTTCTGTTGGCGATCTTAATGTGTGTGCTCGTATACATCTTTTTGTGGAAGACAAAATGGGGTTACGAGCTGCGAGCCGTTGGCGAAAATCCGGCGGCGGCCGAATATGGCGGCATATCGCCCAAAAAGCAAATCATTATTGCTATGACGATCTCCGGCGGGCTGGCCGGAATGGTCGCGATCGGCGAGGTTTTGGGTTATCGCTACAACTATTACGACGGTTTCTCGGACGGCTGGGGCTATCTCGGGATCGCGGTCGCGCTGCTTGGTCGCAATCATCCGCTGGGAATTTTCATCGCCGCAATATTTTTCGCGGTTCTAAAACGCGGCGAGATCTTTGTCGATATCGAGACCAAATATGTGTCGAAAGACCTGGTCGAGGTTTTGGAAGCAATAATCATCATATTTGTCGCTTCGCTGCAGAGATATACGAGGAAATAAAATGGGCGAGCTTTTTACACCGGCATTTTTACTCATTCTGCTTTTTTCAATGATACGTAGTGCTACGCCGTTGATCTTTGCGGCGTTGGGCGGCATGTTCTCTGAGCGAGCCGGGGTCATAAATATCGCGCTTGAGGGGTTAATGCTTACCGGAGCATTTACGGCTGCCGTCGCCACTTACGAACTCCACAACCCGTACCTCGGCTTTATTGCCGGGCTCGTTGCAGGAGCTTTCGTTGCCATGATATTTGCCGTAGCCGTAATCAAGTTTGAGGCAGATCAGGTGGTCGCCGGATTTGCGATCAGTATGCTTATGCTGGGACTGCCCGCCGTTATCAGCAGTCGTTTGTACGATTCGGCAGGCTCGACCCAGCAGATCGCGCGAGAGTATTTGCTGCCAAATTTTTACAATCGCATTTCGATTGCCTCGATCCTGGCCTTTATTTTAGTGCCGGTCTGCTGGTACGTACTTTATAAAACACCGTTTGGCCTGCGTATTCGCGCCGCCGGCGAAAATCCCGAGGCAGCCGATGCCGCCGGTGTCAACGTTATTCGTCTGCGGTATATCGCCGTTATTTTGTCCGGCGTCTTGGCGGCTGGCGGCGGTGCATATCTCTCGATCGGCCAGTCGTCCCTCTTCACACGCGGGATGACGGCTGGACGCGGCTACATCGCTCTCGCGGCGCTGATTCTGGCAAAATGGAAGCCGATCCCGGTGCTGTTCGCATGTCTTTTCTTCGGCTTTACCGAGGCCCTATCCATACAGATGCAGGGAGTAGTAAAGATGCCGTCAGGAGAGGACATCCCAGTTCAGTTCATCCAAATGATCCCATATGTCCTGACGATAATCGTTCTCGCGGGATTTATCGGTTTATCGCGAGCACCAAAAGCGCTTGGGATTCCTTATAGAAAAGAGAATTAGTCGCAGGTTGAATGAGATATGTTTTACGGAGGCTCCCTGTTATTTGACCGCGAAAATATTTTAAGCCATTGGTGCAGACATTCTGACTTATCTTAATCTGTAGTAAAATCGAGGCGGAGGAATTTGGCGATGCTGACTGCGATCGAAACAACCGGAACAAATAACGCGAATCATCAAATTGTTTTGGATGAAAATTTGCCGGACAATGCACCGAGCCGCGTGCGGGTAATTGTTCTTTATGAAGATAACGAATCAAACGGCAACTCAAAAAAGCGTCGAAAGGCGGGAAGCGCTGAAGGTTTGATAAAAATGTCAGAGGATTTCGATGCCCCGCTCGAAGGGTTTGAGGAAAACCAAATGTCAGGAAATGATTCATTCGAATTTCTTAACGATAAAGTCAAAGGTATTTATACGTTTGGAGAGGGGAAGGCTTTGACCAATAAAATATAATGACACAAACAGCACAAAATATAATTTCTACTTTTGACCGGTTGCCAACAACCGAGCAAAAAGAGATTACGAAAATAATCTTGCGGCGTCATCTGGAGATCGAAACGCCTTCGGTATCGGATGATGAACTTGTCGCAAGCGCCGAAGAACTTTTCCTTGAACTCGACCGGTTAGAGGCAATAGATGCCAAATCCTAATCGTGGGGAGGTTTGGCTTGTTGATCTGGGGTATGCGGCAAAGGTTCGTCCGTGTTTGGTCTTGAGCATTCCCGCCGCTGACGAAGACCGAGCTTTGACGACGCTCGTCCCGCACACCACAAGCCTGCGCAATTCGCGTTTTGAAGTTAAGCTAAAAATTCGGTTTTTGCGAGAAGGCGGATTTGATGCACAGAACCTGGTGACGATTCCTCATGCCAAACTCATTCGCAAACTCGGATCGCTAATCCCAACACAATTGTCAGAAATTGAGAATACGGTTCGTTTTTGGCTAGGTTTGTGAGTAATTATTTATTCAAATGTCATACGAAAAAGCCGCTGAGGCGGCTGCATTTATTGGAAGTAAATACGCGGGCAAGGTCGGGACGGCGATCGTGCTTGGCAGCGGATTGGGGGCGTTTGCCGATGAATTGGCGAACGCCGTTAAAATTCCCTACGAGCAAATACCGGGATTTGCCCGCTCGACGGTCGAAGGGCACGCCGGACAGCTTGTCTTGGGCGAGATCGGCGGTGTTGCGGTTGCCGTCCAGCAGGGACGTTTTCATTATTACGAAGGCTACGAAATGGAGCAGGTGATGCTCCCGGTTCGCGCCTTCGGCCTGATGGGTGTCGAAAATTTGATCCTGACCAACGCTGCCGGCAGCCTTAATTCGGACATGCAGCCGGGCAGCCTGATGCTGATCTCGGACCACCTCAACTGTATGGGCGTAAATCCGCTGCGCGGTGCCAATGACAAACGCTTTGGTCCGCGATTCCCCGATATGAGCGATGTTTACGACCGCGAATTTCAGCAGATCGCCCTCGATGAGGCAAAAGCGATCGCACATGAGCGATTTGAAAAGGGAATCGACGAAACACCGATAGATTTTATGAATCGGGGCATCTACTGTGCGCTTTCCGGCCCGACGTATGAGACACCAGCCGAGATACGGATGTTTCGCGAAATAGGTGCCGACGCGGTCGGTATGTCAACGGTTCCCGAGGCGATTGCGGCCCGTCATCAGGGCACGCGCGTCCTCGGCATTTCATGCATCACCAACCTCGCCGCCGGCATGAGCGACGAGCCGATCAATCACGAAGAAGTGATGGAAACCGGAGCGCAGGTCGCCGAGATTTTCAAGGACCTGCTACGGCGAATTGTTTCGAGAATCGGTTAAGGTATTTTTTATGATCATAGGTCTATGCGGCGGAACAGGTTCGGG
>JAYUDV010000220.1:0-1554 GCA_043739565.1 Chloracidobacterium sp. | reverse complement strand
CCTGGCAACGCGAACATTGCTCCGAGCGGTTAACGGTAATGTTGGTCGTGAGCCCTGTAAATGCTTCCTCAAAACTCAAAGCCAGAGGGATCTCAATGTCGCGGCCTTTCTTCGGCATTGGCCTCGGCGGCTCAGGCGCCGTGCGGGTTCCGCCACCGCTGCCGCCAAAAAGGTCGGAAAAAATATCGCGAAAACTCGACCCGCCGGCGCTTGACTGGCCCGGCGTCTGGGAAAAATCAAAGCCTGAAAAATCGAATCCGCCACCCGCCGTGCCGCCGCTCGACGCTCCCGAGCTGAAAGGCGAATCGGCGTCCAAATTGTCTGCGTAATAACCAAAACGGTCAAAAACCTTACGTTTTTTCTCGTCCGAAAGAACGTCGTAAGCCTCTTGAACCTCTTTAAATTTATCCTCGCTACCTTTGTCGTTCGGATTTACATCCGGATGATATTTGCGCGCGAGACGGCGATACGATTTCTTGATCTCGTCCGCCTTTGCGTCCTTTTTGACGCCCAATATTTGGTAGTAATCCTTTTTTGCCACTTATTTCTCAAATCCGAAGGCAAACTTGATCGCTTTGAATACTTCAATCATTTTCGAAGGGGGAACATGCGTGATATATGTTTCGAGTCTGGTCTTCGCGACTGTATGGATATTGTCTAGGTTGACTACACAATCTTCCGGCATCCCGTCTTCAACGCCCAATAATACCTGCGATTCGACCTCACGAATTGTTGTGGTAATAGCAGCGACAACAACGGCATTTAACTCACGGGCTGCGGTGGTTCGAGTCAAAATTAAAACCGGACGTCGCTTATCCGGCTTATTAAAAGTTACCCAGTAAATGTCGCCCTGAACTATCAATCTCCCCACTCCTGAATCTCAGCCCATTCTTCGACCTCTTCCGCAGTCTGGGGATGTTTGCGATAAGCGTCGGCATACTGACGAGCAACTTCAGCTTCACGTTTTAACTTGGCGGCCAAATCGAGAAAACCTTGCCGAAAAACTTCTTCGCGATTTTGATGCAGAACTCGAATGTTTTCGTCGACTTCCGCCAACGTAGTTTCGTCTATATTAACTATATTAATCAGTACCGTCATAGCTCTAAGAATGAGCGGTGAGTTATCCACCATCGCTCATAGTTTATAACACATTCTCTACTTCTTCTCTTCGTCTTTCGGTTCTTCTACGTCTACATACTCCGCATCAATGACGTTATCATCCTGGGTCGAACTCGATGCATCGCCATCCGCACCGGCACTCGCCGATGACGCCTGTTCCTCTTGCGGTGAATCGCCCTCCGATGCAGTCTGACTATAAAGAGCCTCAGCCAGCTTGTGCGAAGCGGTCTGCAGACGTTCGAATGCATTATTCATCGGGTCGACTTCGCTGCCCGCGAGAGCGGTTTTCGATTCGGCGATAGCTGCTTCGAGTTCCTCGGATGCGGCCGCATCTACCTTATCTTTGTTCTCGGCGAATGTCTTCTCGACGCTGTAAACAAGGCCGTCCAGGCGGTTGCGGGCCTCGATCTCGGCCTTTTTCTTTTCGTCCTCGCC
>JAYUDV010000219.1:0-10926 GCA_043739565.1 Chloracidobacterium sp. | reverse complement strand
AAAATATTCAGGACGCTTTGATCGAGGGAGCTTCGTGGTGGAATCAGGCGTTTGAGGCGGCCGGTTTTCGCAACGGATTTCAGGTCAAGGTGCTGCCGCCGGACGCCGATCCGATGGACGTTCGCTACAACATGATCAACTGGGTCCACCGTTCGACACGCGGCTGGTCTATCGGCGACAGCGTAGTCGACCCGCGAACCGGCGAGATAATAAAGGGCGACGTGACGCTCGACTCGCAGCGTGCTCGTCAGGACTTCTTGCTCGGTTCGGGCCTCGCACCGCAATTTGCATCGGCGAATTTATGCGATTTTGCCCTGCTGCCTGATGTCGAGTATCTGACGCAGGCGGACTCAAAAACGCAGGTTGATGCGATGCTCTTGGCGCGTATCCGGCAGCTTTCGGCACACGAGGTCGGGCATACGCTGGGCCTCGCTCACAATTTTGCCGCAAGTACGTACGGACGCGGTTCGGTGATGGACTATCCGGCACCGATGATCGAGATCAAGGACGGAAAGCTCGATTTTTCAAACGCCTATGCCGTCGGTATTGGCGTTTATGACAAATTCGCGATCAAATACGGCTATTCGCAGTTTGCTCCCGGCCAAAACGAGGCCGCCGAGCTCGACAAGATCCTTCGCGATGGAACGGCGAGCGGAATGCTCTTTCTCACAGACGCCGACGCGCGGCCAGCAAGCGGCGCCGATCCGCGTGCAAATCTCTGGGACAACGGCCCCGACCCGGTTGCGATGCTCAAACACGAAATGCAGGTCCGCCGCATCGGTTTGAACCAATTCGGCATTCAAAACATAGAAAAAGGCGCTCCGCTGTCCGAGCTTGAGAATAAATTTCTCCCGCTCTATCTGCATCACCGCTATCAACTGACCGCTGCGATCAAATCACTAGGCGGCGTTTATTACACTTTCGCGGTTCGAACGGATAACGGGCCAGACCCAAAACAGGTCCGCGAGATCGTCCCGGCACAGCGTCAGCGCGACGCGCTTCTGGCGGCATTGGACACGATAAAGCCAGAAGAATTGGTAATTTCGGACGATATATTGAAGCTGATCCCGCCGCGAGCTTATGGTTTCGATTCGGAACGCTCTGAGCTTTTTGCAAAACACACGACTCCGCTTTTCGATGCTATCGGAGCGGCCGAGATCGCCGCCGATCTGACGATCAGCGGATTGCTCGAACCAAGCCGGGCGGCGAGGATGATCGATTTTAATGCGCGGAATCGCGCGAATCCGCACTTTCACGAGGTCGTTGACGCTCTTATCAAAGCGACATGGGGAACGCCCTATTCGGTTAACGCGAATCAGGCCGCTGTCCAACGCGCCGTCCAAAGCCTGACAGTCTCGCGACTAATGGATCTAGCGGCAAACGGAAACGCCCATCCGCAAGTCCGCTCCGTCGCGACCGAAGCATTGCGCTCATTGCTCGCAAAGCTCAAAACCGGTACGCAGATCGGTGACAACGCCGCGCATTACCGGGCGACGGCCGATGACATCGAGCGGTTCCTGACACGACCCGACGCACCGCGTAAGCAGACTATGCCGCTTGCAGCACCGCCGGGCGATCCGATCGGAGACAATTGATCCAGGTCACCGGCTGACAAGGTTCAGATATTTTCGTATCAGGTCCGGAGAGAATTTGTTCGAGATCAGACCGATATAGTTGTCAGGTCTCAGCAGTATAAAGAATGATTCGCTCACGCCAAAGATCTCGGTGACGTTTGGGTAGAGAGAGATGATCGAGCTGTCAATAACGCGGGTCCATTCCTGCATCGGGTCGTCGGGCAGCGGCGGAATTTCTTTTTTCCCGTCGAAAAATACGATCAGATGAAATACGGGATCGCGCAGCCGGTCATAAATGCTCGCGCCCTCGACCTCAAAATACGGCATCCGGTCGCCGGCTTTGACGGTAAAGCTGCCGTTGTCCTGACTTAGCGATCTACCGCGATAGTTGATCCCGATCTGCGAGATGCGCGGAAACACAAACCGCTTGACAGCGTCTAGGCTGAACATAAACTGCGCGACATAAGGGAAAATGTACAGCCGCGTAAAGACGAGCAGCGGTTCCGGGCTTGCGACAAGTCCGAAAAAGCGGTCTGTCGTTTTTGTCAGAGTTTCTGCGTTGGGAAGGCGTTCCTCGTTATAGGTGTTGAGTAGCTCACCGCTCGCTTTCCCTTTTAATACGAAGGCCAGTTTCCATGCGAGGTTATAACCATCTTGAATGCCAGTATTCATCCCCTGCGCACCTGCTGGCGAGTGAATATGCGCGGCGTCACCGGCCAGAAAGCAACGTCCGACGGAGAATTTATCGACGTGACGAGTGTGTACCTTATACGTCGAGAACCAATTGACGTTAGTAATATCCAGATCGAGTTCGGTGTCGAGCTTGATACGCTCTTCGATCTCCTCATAGAGAATGTCGCCCTCGTCCTTGTTAAATTCCTCGGGAAACGTTCCGACGATGCGGAATCGCTTTTCACCAACCATTGGAAAAAAGGCCAACAGCGAGTTTTTCATCAGAAAGACCTGAAGCGCGTCATGGCCAAATGCCCAGTCGAGATGGACATCGGCCACGTAAAACATTCGTTCAAATGTGCTGCCGGCAAATTCCAGTCCAAGCGCGTGATGCGTGAGACTCTTGGCACCGTCGCATGCGGCCATATATTTTGCGTTTATTGTATCGGTTTCGCCCGTAACGTTTTTGAGCGAAGCTGTAACGCCTGCCTCGTTTTGCGTAAAACTCGCAAACTCGGTTTGCCATTGCACGTCCTTGCCGCGGGACTTGATATAGTCGTATAGCAGAGTCTCGTGCTTTCCCTGTTCGACGATGAGCACATAAGGATACGGGCTTAGACCTTTACCAAGTTCCTTAAATTCGGCCTCGCCCCGCCCCTTTCCGCCGGCAAACATCCGGACCTTTTCGACGATCGCGCCTTGCGCAATGAGCTTATCCGCAAGACCGATCTGCTCATATATCTCAAGCGTTCGAGCCTGAACGCCGATCGCTTTGGAATACGGCGTTGTCGTCTCCTTTTTATCGATAATGATAAAATCAATGTCGTACCGAATAAATTGGCACGCCAACGCGAGACCCGTGGGCCCGGCGCCGACGATGAGAACGTCTGTGTTCATCTTCTATTTAGGTTTAGGCAACCACCACGGGCTGCGGTTCGTTAAAGTTTAAGTGCAGATCTTCTTCGCCAGCTTCAACCACAACGCTGCCGCCATCGGCCAATTTACCAAAGAGAATCTCGCTCGCGAGTGGCTGCTTGATCTTTTCGTGGATAAGTCGCGACATGGGCCGGGCCCCGTAACGCGAGTCAAAACCGTTTTTCGCAAGCCATTCGCGAGCATTTTCGGTTAATTTTACAAGCACACGTTTTTCGGCAAGCTGGCCGTTGAGTTCGTTGATAAATTTATCGACGATCAGCTTGATGACGTCCATATCGAGAGCCTTAAACGGTACCCACGCATCGAGACGGTTGCGAAACTCCGGCGTGAACGTCCGTTCGATCACGCCTTTTGCATTGCCTTTTGTATCCGAAGAATTGCGAAATCCCATGCCGCCGGATGAAAGCTCGCGAGCACCGGCATTAGTCGTCATAATAAGAATTACGTTGCGAAAGTCCGCCTTTTTGCCGTTATTATCGGTCAGCGTCGCCGAGTCCATCACCTGCAATAACAGATTAAATAAATTCGGGTGCGCCTTTTCGATCTCGTCAAGCACCAGAACAGCATGTGGCGTCCGCATTATCGCCTCGGTGAGCAGCCCGCCCTGATCGAAGCCGACGTATCCTGGCGGAGCGCCGATCAGACGCGATACGGTGTGCGGCTCGGCATATTCGCTCATATCAAAGCGGATAAATTCGACGCCAAGTATTTCAGCCAGCTGTTTTGAGACCTCGGTTTTTCCGACTCCGGTTGGGCCGGAGAAAAGAAAAGAGCCGACCGGTTTCTCTTGCGCCCCGAGCCCGGCACGCGAGATCTGAATGGCGTCAACTATCTTGTCGATCGCTTCGTTCTGGCCAAAGATCGCCTTCTTAATGTCGTCGCGCAAAGTCTTAAGCCTTTGTCTTTCATCCCCGACCACAGTTTTGGGCGGAATTTTCGCCATCCGGGCGATAGTGTTTTCGACCATCTGCACCGTAACTTTTTTAGGTCGGCGGCCTGCTGGCAGCAGTTTAACGGATGCACCCACCTCATCGATCACATCTATTGCTTTGTCCGGCAGAAAGCGGTCGTTAATGTACTTTCCGGCAAGCTCGGCGGCAGTTCGTAAGCTGTCGTTGCCGTATTTTACGCCGTGATGCTGTTCGTAAAATCTCTTTAGGCCCTTGAGTATCTGGTAAGTCTCGTCAATGGTTGGCTCATTAATATCGATCCGCTGAAATCGCCGGGCAAGTGCACGGTCACGGTCAAACGCGGCTTTGTATTCGGCATGTGTCGTCGAGCCGATGCACCGCAGGTCACCGGCCGCGAGTGCGGGTTTCAGAATATTCGACGCATCCATCGAACCGCCCGAAACGGCTCCGGCACCGACGATCGTGTGAATTTCATCAATAAAAAGGATCGCATTCTCCTCTTTTTTAATGTCGTTGATGATCGCCTTAAATCGTTGCTCAAAATCGCCGCGATACCGTGTACCGGCAAGCACGGCTCCCATATCGAGAGCGAAAACCTTTGCACCCTGCAAAACCTCCGGCACATCGCCCTCGCTGATCTTTAGCGCCAAGCCCTCGGCCAACGCGGTTTTGCCGACGCCCGGCTCACCTACATAAAGAGGATTATTTTTCTTGCGGCGGCACAGTATCTGGATCGTGCGCTCGATCTCAGCCATGCGTCCGACGATCGGGTCAATCTCGCCATTTGCAGCTTTCGCGACAAGCTCGACGGTAAAACTTTCGAGCGGTTTCTTACGCTGTTGTGTGCCTGGAGCGTCCAATTCTTCGGCATCGACGCCATCGGGCAACGGATCATTCGAGTCGACCTTTGAAATACCGTGCGAGATGTAATTAAGTATATCGAGACGCGTAACTCCCTGCTGCAGAAGCAGATATATCGCGTAAGACTGCTCCGCCTGATACATCGAAGCGAGTATGTTGCCGCCGTCCACCGCTCCCTGTCCACTGCCCTCAGCTTGCAAAACGGCGTACGAGATCGTTGACTGAAATGTCGAGGTCAGCTCCGGCATTCCTTTGTAGCCTTCGGGCATTTTTTCGATTACATTCTCAAAATACTCGTGCAACGCGCGTCCGATCTCGTCTATCTCGGCTCCACAATTGAACAATATTTCACGCGCCGACGAATCCTCAAGCAACGCAAAAAGCAGATGCTCAAGCGTCACAAACTCGTGCTTGTGCTTGACTGCCTCATCGACCGCAAAGCTTAATGTTTCTTCTAATTCTCTCGTCAACATAGGATTGGTCTAAGTCACTTTATTTCAAATGGCATCGGCTCGGATCTCACTAATTTGGTTAGTATTTCACCATATTTTCGTAACTCGTTTTGTTTTGCAATACTTTCCTCTTGTTCCCAATCCCAATTATAAACCATTATCATTATCACATGTTTTCCAAGGCGGACGGATCCTGCAATTTGTTTGTTCGATTCGTATGGAACAAACAGTCTTACCTTTATCCGAGTATTGTAAATCTGATTCTTTTTAAGGATAACGAAATCTTTAAGAGCGATTTTATTTATATCTGCTGTTCTATCTGAGACCATTGTCAACGTGGAGCTTTGTTCGACTACCCCATCGTCTAACCTACTAACCCCTATATGCGAAATTATGAACTTGTTCTTGTAAATCAAAACCGGCACGTCCCCTTTATTTGAAAAACTCAATTTTAGATTCAAGTCCACTGCTTTGAGTTCTGCATCACCGCGGGAATACACCATCCCTAACAGCGTTGTTTCCAATTTTACCTGGCCATTTAAATTCTTATAGAAAATAAAACTCAGTGCCAACAGCACAAAAAGGCATTGAGAGATTCTTTTATAGATGGCATTCTTTTTACCGTTCATCAGTAGTAGTATTCTATTTATATAGGATGATTCAGCATAATCTCACGCTGTCCGAACTTATAACCGAAACATAAATATTGATATCAATATTGGTTTCCGAATAAACGCGGTGCATTGCACTCTTTACATTTTCAGCCTCTTCCTTCGTCCGACTAAGCATAAAAATCGACGGCCCGGAACCGGAAATGCCGCCGCCGAGAGCTCCGGCATCCAGACAAGCAGATTTAACTTTGTCAAATTTGGGGATTAGCGATTTGCGGATCGGCTCGACTATTGTGTCCTCCATCGAACGCGCGATCAGGCCGTAATCGCCGTTTGCGAGAGCGGCGACGAGCGAGCCGAGATTGCTCCAGTTGCGGATGGCTTCTTTCAGCGGCACTTGCTGAGGCAACATTGCTCTGGCCTCTGACGTTTTGATCTCGATCTGCGGATGAATGACCGTTGCGAATAACGGCGGAAACTCCAGCTCCACAATATCCAACGGTTCAGTCGAGCGGACAAGCGTAAAGCCGCCGTAGATACACGGCGCGAGATTGTCGGCGTGGCGGGAACCCGACGCGAGCATCTCGCCGGCCATGGCGAATTCGACGAGTTCGAGTTTTGAAAAGCGGTCGTCGATCAGACGGTTTGCCGCGACGACCGCACCGCAAGCGCTCGCCGCGCTCGAACCGATGCCGCTGCCCGGCTTGATATGTTTTGTTATCTCGACCTCAAAACCAAAATCCGCATCGATGGTGTCGAGCATCGCAAGCAAGGCGATGCCGGCAACATTTCGCGTCGGGTCGGTCGGCAGGCCGTAATTGTCGCGGTGTATTATTCGAGCGGTTCGCTCATCGGTCTTGCGAACCGTCATCTCATCAAACGGCTCTGACAATGCAAAGCCGAGACAGTCGAAACCGCAGACGACATTCGAAACCGTTGCGGGCGCCAAAACCGTTACTTCGTCCATAACTTTAGGAAACGAGACAAACCGTTATATGATTTAGTGTCAACTATTTCGCCCAATTTAGTCATCGATGCACTACTTTAGCACAAACCGAAAGTCGCCTCATATCTCATTCCGCGAGGCTGTTTTGAATGGCCAACCAGACGACGGAGGCCTCTACTTTCCGTCGGAAATTGCAAAGCTTTCAGTTGAGTTTTTTACTGGTTTCAAATCTGGTTTGAACGAGCAGATAGCTTTTGACGTTATACGTCCATATATTGCCGACGAAATACCGGACGATATTCTGTTTGAGATCTGCTCCGAGACTGTTAATTTTGAATTCCCACTCATTTCCCTTACTGGTCGTATATCAACGCTCGAGCTTTTCCACGGGCCGACACTTGCTTTTAAGGATGTTGGTGCCCGCTTTATGAGCCGATGCCTGCGGTATTTTTCCCGTGATGTGGCGGAGAAAACAATCGTTATTGTCGCTACGTCGGGTGACACAGGTGGTGCCGTTGCGGCCGGATTTCACGGTGTCGACGGCATCGAGGTTGTAATTTTATATCCAAAGGGAAAGGTCAGTAAGGTACAGGAATTACAATTGACAACGCTCGGCGGAAATGTAACTACATTGGAATTACACGGCACATTTGACGATTGTCAGGCTCTCGCGAAAAGAGCGCTCGCGGACGCCGATCTGCAAAGCCGCGTTAATTTAACATCGGCAAATTCCATTAATGTTGCCCGATGGCTGCCGCAGCAGTTTTATTATTTCTACGCTTTGAAACAATGGCAGGGCAACCCGCCGGTGATCTCGGTACCGAGCGGAAATTTTGGAAATCTCGCGGCTGGTATTTTCGCTCACATCTCAGGATTGCCGGTGAAGAAGTTTATTGCCGCATGCAACGCAAACGACGTCGTGCCTCGATTTTTACAAACAGCCGATTACGAGCCTCGTCAATCGGTTGCCACGCTATCTAACGCAATGGATGTGGGAGCACCGAGTAACTTTGTAAGAATATTGGAGATATTCGACAACGACTTTCTCAATCTTAAGGGCGTGCTCGAAGCCGTCAGTGTCACGGATGAGACCACGGCCGCCACGATGCGCGAGGTTTATGAAAAGCACGGCTACATTCTCGACCCGCATGGCGCAGTTGGATATCGTGCCTTGGCCGACCATTTGGAGCGTCATCCGGAGCAGAGTGGCATATTCCTGGAAACGGCCCATCCTGTGAAATTCGATTCAGTAAATGAGATAATCGGGACGCGCGGGCCGGTACCGGCATCGGTAAACGATCTACTATCAAAAGAAAAGGTCAGTATTGAGATGGGTGACAATTACGACGCTTTGCGTGAGATTTTGTTGAGCAGGATATGAAAGTTCTAAAATTTGGCGGCTCGTCAGTCGCGAGCGTCGAGACAATAGAAAAGGTAGTCACGATAATTCGCGATGCGGCCGAATTATCTGAATGCGCGGTCGTGCTTTCGGCAATGCATGGAACGACCGATTCTCTGATCGAAGCCGGAAGATCAGCCGAACGGGGCGATGACGGCTATATCGAAATTCTCAGCGATATCGGCCAACGGCATATCGAGACAATTCGCAAACTCTTTGATGATGATTCGCATTTGCCCATGTTGGATTTTGTCGAGACTACGTTAAATGAGCTTGAAAACCTTTGCGAGGGCGTACGCCTTGTGCGAGAGCTTTCGCCAAAAACGCTCGACCGCATTTTGAGCTTTGGCGAAATGGTTTCGTCGCGGATTGTCTCGGCAAAGCTAACCTCCATTGGATTGGACAATGAATGGACTGACAGCCGGCTGCTTATCCGCACCGATTCCAATCATGGATTTGCCTCAGTCGATTTCGCGGAAACCAACCGCCGCATCAAAGAAAACATTGAAAAATCAACGGTAAAACTACGTATTTTCCCCGGCTTTATTTCATCGGATTCCGCCGGCTACACGACGACATTAGGACGCGGCGGTTCGGACTATACGGCGTCGATAATAGCGGCAGCGGTTGACGCCGACGTGCTCGAAATTTGGACCGACGTATCGGGAATGATGACGGCTGATCCGCGATTTGTCCGCAACGTCCGGCAGATATCGCATATCACATATCACGAGGCGATGGAGCTCTCGCATTTCGGCGCCAAGGTGATCTACCCGCCAACCATACAGCCCGTAATGGCAAAAGGTATACCGATCTTCATTAAGAATACGTTTGATCCCGGGCATAACGGTACGCTGATCGAGGCCGAATCGGCTGCGGAAAAAGATATGATCCGCGGTATCACAAGCATCGACAAGGTCACCGTTTTGAGCCTCGAAGGCAGCGGAATGATAGGTATTCCGGGCTTTTCCAAGCGGCTTTTTGACGCATTATCGCGGGCGGCGATCAACGTCATTCTCATTACCCAAAGCTCGTCTGAGCACTCGATCTGTGTCGCGATCGATGAGAAATCCGGCGAGCTGGCAAAGCAATGTGTCGATACCGAGTTCGAATTCGAAATACAAAGGGGCAAGATCAACCCACTAAAGGTTGAGAACGGATTCTCGATCCTCGCCCTCGTCGGCGACAATATGAAAGCGCACACCGGCGTCAGCGGTAAAATGTTCACTACATTAGGCCATAATGGGATCAATATCCACGCCATTGCCCAAGGATCAAGTGAGCGAAATATCTCGGCGATCATTTCGTCAAAAGACGTGCAAAAGGCTGTCAATACGCTGCACGAGGAGTTTTTCTCCGACGGCAACAAACAGATCAACGTCTTTATCGTCGGCGTCGGTACGGTCGGCGGCAAGCTGATCGATCAGATTCGCACACAGCATCGGCACCTGCTCGACGAGATGCGGCTGAATATCCGCGTCGTCGGCATCGCCAATAGCAAACGCGGCCTGCTGGCGGGCGAAGGCGTCGATCTCGAATCGTATTCGGCCGATTTAAGCGCCGCCGACGAGATGAAGATCACGGTTTTTACCGACTCGATCATCGAGCAAAACCTTCGCAATTCGGTGTTTGTTGATGTAACCGCAAACGCGGAAGTCGTGGAGACCTATCCCAAGCTGCTGGCAAAAAGCATTTCTGTCATCGCGTGCAATAAGATCGCCGCTTCGTCGGAGTACCAAAAATACTCGCACCTAAAAGCTCTGGCCCGCGAATTCGGCACAAATTTTTTCTTTGAAACAAACGTCGGAGCCGGTCTGCCGGTTATAAATACGCTTAACGACCTACTCCGCAGCGGCGATAAGGTAAATCGCATCGAGGCCGTACTGTCGGGCACGCTTAATTTTGTTTTTAATCATTACGATGGCTCACACAAGTTTGCCGATGTTGTTCGTCAGGCGCAAACGCAAGGTTACACCGAGCCGGATCCGAGACTAGACCTGAGCGGAACGGACGTTGCCCGCAAGATATTAATCCTTGCACGCGAAGCCGGACATCGTGTCGAAATGGACGACATTGCGAACGCCGGATTTTTGCCTGAGTCATGTCTGACGGGCAGCGTCGATGATTTTTATGTCGAGCTTGAGCGGCATGACGAGCATTTCCGCAGGTTGCTTGACAGCGCTCGCGATCAGGATCTGACGCTGAAATACATTGCGTCGTTCGATGGCGGAAAGGCGTCTGTCGGTCTGCAATCGATCGGCCCCGATCATAATTTTGCCAATCTTTCGGGCAAGGATAACGCGGTCCTTTTCTACACAAACCGCTATTTGGAACAGCCGCTCGTGATAAAAGGTGCGGGTGCGGGAGCCGACGTGACGGCGGCGGGAGTTTTTGCCGACATCATTCGCGCATCGAGGACATAAACTTATGAATAGCAGATATTCGCTTCGTCTCTACTCGTCATATCTGTTTTTGCTGCTCATTTTCGCGCAGTTTGGATTTGCCCAAAAGATCTATTTTCCGCCCGCGGGCGATTGGGATCGGCGGACGCCCGAACAATCGAA
>JAYUDV010000218.1:0-1567 GCA_043739565.1 Chloracidobacterium sp. | reverse complement strand
AGCCCGACGGGCTATGGTGATTCGCCTTATTCGTCCGATTCGGCATTTGCCGGAAATATGCTCCTCATCTCGCCGGAAAGATTGGTGGACGACGGGTTGCTCGACCGTCATCACATAGAGCAAAAACCGGATTTTCCGACCGCTCATGTGGATTTCGGCTGGGTGTATGAATGGAAAAACTGGATATTGCCCGCCGCATTTGAGAGGTTTCGTGAGTCGGAGAATCACGCCCTCAGCGGTGAATTTGACACATTTTCATCTGAAAATGCCTGGTGGCTCGACGATTTTGCTCTCTATCGCGCCGTAAAGTCAGCCCAGTATCAAAAACCGTGGTTCGAATGGGACGAGCCTTTGAAATTACGCGGCGCTGATGCATTAGAGTCTGCCAAACGGGATTTGAGTGCCGTGATCGAGGCTGAAAAATTCTATCAGTTTCTTTTTTTTCGGCAATGGCTGGCCCTGAGGAAATACGCGAATGCAAACGGGATCAGGATTATAGGCGATGTGCCTATTTTTGTTGCGCTTGATTCCGTCGACGTCTGGTGTAATCAAAGCAAATTCAGGTTAAACGCAGACGGCTCGCCCCAGGTCGTATCCGGCGTTCCGCCTGACTATTTCTCCTCGACCGGACAGCGTTGGGGCAATCCGATCCACAATTGGGACGCGATGCGCAGCGACGGATTTGAATGGTGGATCGCCCGGATGGGATTTGCACTAACGTCCGTAGATATCGTGCGGATCGATCATTTTATCGGCTTCGCGAGAATGTGGGAAGTTCCGGCTGGCGACAAGACGGCTGAGAACGGCACTTGGGCCGAAGTTCCGGGTGGTGAATTGCTGGCAGCGTTAAAAAATGCATTGGGCGACCTACCGTTTATCGCTGAGGATCTGGGAGCTATGACGCCCGAAGTGGAACATCTCCGCGATACTTTCGGTATTCCGGGAATGCGGATATTGCAATACGGCTTTGGCGGCAATCCGCACGACTTTCACCTGCCGCACAATTATGTCCGAAATTGCGTTGCCTACACGGGTACGCACGATAATGAAACTGCGGCCGGTTGGTATAAGTCCGCCGATAAAAACCAGCGTGCTCTCTGCCGGAAATATCTGCGGTCAAATGGCCGCGGAGTGCATTGGGATATGATCGCCGCATGTTTTCAATCCGTCGCTGACACGGCCTTCGTACCGGCGCAAGACATTCTCGGATTAGGAAACAATGCCAGAATGAACGTCCCCGCTGGTAATGGCCCAAACTGGCAATGGCGGCTGAGGGACGCGGACCTGGACGGCGGCATCGTCGATAAACTTCGCGAAATGACAGAAATATACGGCCGCGCAGCTTAATAGGCGTAAATTTGTCATTTGTTTGACTTAAAGTGAGATTTGGCGTAAAACTTTAACTGTTTTTCGGATAAATTATACGTTAGGTTGAGTTTATGGCGACCCTTTTTTATGGCATCTAATTTGGTTTCGATAACACGACGCGGTTTTGGGCAGACAATGCGTAAAGATGGCTGGTGGGTCGCTCCTTTGCTCACGTTTATCGGCCTCGGCGGGTTTGTCG
>JAYUDV010000217.1:0-4425 GCA_043739565.1 Chloracidobacterium sp. | reverse complement strand
CAATTCAGAATTTTCATATAGATTTCGACCCAACCGTATCGGGTGCCGGCTCCGGCAATTCAAAGACCTTTACGGTCGACACCGGGATGAGTGTCCTTGATGTCACCGCGCTGGTCGACAATGCCGCTCAGGCGGGAACCGGTAATTTTGTCGGAATGCGGATCTACGATCCAAACGGTGTCGCCTATGGTGCGTCCAGCATTCCAACCCCCGTATTAGGAAGCAGCGTCCGGGAGACGGTAGTCAACAATCCGGTTGCCGGCACATGGAGGCTCGAGGTCAAGGGTGCGAGCGGGCTGTCAGCGGCTCCGGGGGTGGGTTCACCGACCCAGATCGCGTCTCCCGGCCCGGTCGACGGTAACGTCGTTCAGGTCAAATATGTCCTGCCGACAATTGCCGACATCCAGGGAAATTCACAGCAGCAGCAGATCGAATTTGCACTCAAGAATCGTCTGATCGACATATATGCGGACGGAACCTTTAAACCGAATTCGACCGTGACGCGTGAAGATCTCGCAAGATCGCTTGTATTGAACACGCCGTTGAGGCAATCGATCGCAGCAACGCCGAAATTCTGTGATGTTACGGGTGACCTTGCCCGGATTGCCGAAGCCATAACCTCAAAGGGTTCGACGCTCCGGGATTACAACTTCGTGCCGAACGGCATGATGAGTTTCTCAGGAAACGTTTTCAACCCGACCGGCCCGGTCAACCGGCTGGACATTGCTGTCGCTTTCGTTCGAGCACTCGGACACGACGCTGAAGCGCGAGCCTTGGCAGGCTCGACGGTTACATTTTCCGGGACACCGCTCTCGGACAATGCGCAGATTCCGACAGACCTTCGCGGATATGTTCAGATCGCGATCAATGACGGTATGTTCGAGGCATATCCGGCGGAAATTCGCCAGATCGGTCCCGGACAATATCAGGCGATACCCGGACCGCGATTTGAGCCGACGACGTCAGTTAACCGGGCTACTTTTGCATCCAAACTCGGTGCTTATCGCCAATTGTTTACGACGGGAGGATAGAACTATGTCGTTCCTGGCCGGGGGGCAAGGAACGCGGAAAGGCGCGGCCTATCACGCAAGATGGGGCCGCGCCAATCTCAAAAATTTTAGCCGTGATACCGGATCTACCGGCGGTCGACTAACGGGACTTATTTATCAAATTTAGAAAATCTGGAGGAAAAATGAAAAGCATTAATCGTACAACAAAAAGGAATTCGGCGACCCGCCTAGCATTCGCAATAGCGGTTTCGTTTATAACCATCGGAGCCGTGTTATGGCTGTCGTCTGGCGGTTCTAACGTCGCTGCAAGCGCCACACCCGGCATACAGGAAATCTATCGAAAACCTGCACCGGATTTCGATCTTAACGCCGCACAAGGTTTAACGAACGTTCGGTCGGCTACCGGCGAACAACTCTCAGCCCTTACTACACTGAGAACTGCTTCCAACGCGCCAAACATGCGGATGCGTTGGAACGATTTTGGCGGTTCACCGGATGTGGTCGCCGACTTTGCGAGTCAGCCCTTTGCGGGAACACCTGAAGAAGCGGGCCGCGCATTTCTTTCCGAGAATTCGGCCGCTTTTGGTATCTCAGACATGAACGACCTGCGGGTCTTCAGCGAACGGACAGCTCTCGGCGGAAACCTGATCCGATTTCAACAGACCTTTAATGGTATTCCGGTTACAGATGGCGGCGTCGGGTTGTTGATGAACGGCAATAAGCAGGTCATCATGGCGTCTGGACCGTTTTTTCGAAACGTTACGGTCAACACGCAGCCGTCCATCTCAGCCGAACAGGCCGCTACATTGGCAGATGCCGATCTGAATCAATTTAAGGCGAATCTACCGTCGTATATTTCGAACTTACTTCAGCCGGGCCTCAATCTACTGAGCCAACAGGCGTCCGCCGTCAGCAACTTGCCGCCAACGCTCGGTATTTATCCGACGGCCGATGGTTACCGCCTCGTTTGGAAAATCGGAAAGTTTTCGACCGATCCGTTCGGGTTGTACATGGTTACAATAGACGCCCACACCGGCGAAACGATCGCCAGAAAAGATTTTGTAAATTTCCAGACGAATCCCGGACAGGAAACTGCCGATGTTTATCCGAAATATCCGCAGATCGACGACAACCTGAAAAACAACAGCATTATCAGCAATTGTAACGGCACTCCATGCGGACAGGAGCGTATTCTTCTACGTTCATTTGATCCGTCAAATCGCGTCACCGGCCTGGAAGGAACACTCGTTGGTACTCACGCCTTAGTTAATAATGCGTTAGCTACGAAACAGCCTTTCGCACAAGCCGCACTCGGTACATGGCATTTCCGTCAGGACAACCCCACGGGCTTTGAGGCCCGGACAAACGAACAGGACCAGTTTGCAGAACCGGCGGAGCATCAGGATGAGATTAACTCGTTCTTTTTCATAAATTATTTGATCGAATATGTTGATTACCTGCATGTTGGCGGCGATCCGGCGACATTCGGTTCGCAGGGCAGCTTTCCGGATAATTACCCCAATAAGACGCTTCCACTGCCCGGAACGGTCCATATTCCGAATATCTACATCGCATTAAACGCTGCGGGCGGCCAACTGCCCAACACGTCCGATCCGGATCTCGCGAAAAAGGTTTTGGGCCTAGATAATGCTTTTGCGCTGAATCTTACGTCCTTGATCGAAGGCGTTACCGGATCGAAATCACCGGTCGTGATCAATCCAACGTCCTATGGCCATGGATTTTATTTTAATGACCTTGCGCTCGAAGGCACGGTTCCGTACCACGAGGGAATGCACTCCATCACCAGTCCGATCGCCGGCTTCGAAGGTTCGCCTGAGGGCGGAGCGATGAACGAGGGACAGGCCGACATGTGGGCGTTCACCATTACGGATAATGCAAGTCTCGGCGACTATGTTGTAAACGCAAAGGGCTATCGCGAACTTGCACGCAGCCGGGGCCGCAATCCTGATTCGATAGCTTACATTCGCAGTGCCCGTTCGACACTGAAATATTCCGACTTTGGCACACTCAGCAGTGCCGGTAGTTACATATTTGAGGTACACAGAGACGGAGAGATCTTTATGTCCACGATGTGGGACATCCGCGAAATGCTCAACCGTCAATACCCGAACAACATTATATACAAGCGTCCGCAGCCAAAGGACGGCCTGCCGCAAAAGGCCATCACGAAGGGAACTAACATCTTCGAACGGGATTTCCTCGGCGCAATGTACGTCCTTGGCACTACGGCACCGGACACCTATGTAAAGGCACGCGACGCGATGATCGTGGCGGATCAAATGTTGTATCCTTCGGATTCGACTGATCCATCGGCACCCGGCAAAAACCGCGCGTTGATCGAACAGATATACGCGGCCCACGAGATGGGTATCAACGCCCGCGAAGTAAGTGGCGGCACCGCGACGATCTCGACCCAGGTTTCTCCTTTTGCGGGTAACCAGGCGGCCCCGGCGGTTCCGTCAAACATACAGGTCGCACCCGCATCGCCGCGAACCGTGAACGTGAGCTGGAATGGCGTTTCGGGTGCAGCGGCGTACGAGGTTCTCAAGCGAAAGGTCGGTTTTGAGAATGCACGCGAACCAAACGGCAAACGTGCGTATGCCGATGGCGACGCCTCAACCAGTGGATTTCGCCACGTGGCGTATGTATCCGCAAATCAACTATCTTATGAAGACAAAGGCCCGGTTCGCGAGGTATTCGCACCCGCAGGACTGGATAACTTATTTGACAGCGATTACGTTGTCAGGGCGATCGGCGTCAATTCGACGGGTCAGGCCGGCTGGTCGGATCTCTCCGGATCATCGCGTGCTCTGCAAACGAGGCAGGATCTTTCGGCACAGGTCGACGCAGCCCTCTCGAATATCAGTTTCACAAACGGCGTAATGGCCTTCGACAACAAATTGACGAATACACGCGGCGCATTCTCAACCGACAAAACGATCTACACGCCACTCGAATTTCAGATCGTTAACATTTCCAATCCATCTGTCACGGTCAAAAATGCGGATTCAGCTGGAAATACATTCTTGTATAACCAGTCGCTTGTGCTAGGACAAACGTCGAGTGCGAAACGTATAGAATTCAACGACCCGACAGCACAGTTGTTCTCATTCGACGCCAAGATTTACGGAAATGCGTTTTTAGGCTCGACGGTCGGCACTGGCTCACAGTCGGGCGACGGTACCAGCCTTCCGCCGGCACCGGTCACTTATTCGATATTCCGCGAGAACAAGACCGGAACCTTGGTGGGCGGCGACCCGACGGCAACCGGCGGAACAAGCCTGACATGGGGCGATCCGCGATTCAAAGGCATTACATGGGATGACATCGAAGTAACGACAAAATCCGATGCTTTGTTCCTCGAAGCAGCACTAAGCGCAACGACAGCCGTAGA
>JAYUDV010000216.1:0-26028 GCA_043739565.1 Chloracidobacterium sp. | reverse complement strand
GACCAGAATGCGACAGATACGACAAACGTCAGGATCTATCACACTTACTACGCCCTTGCCGGAGCCGCTGCAGCGATATCGTACGAATATGTGACGACGACTGCCGATGCTGAGGCAAAAAACTGGACGACCCGCGACTGCGTTGCCGGAGGTGCGGGGAATACGCGTCTCGATTGTAACGACGCGGCGGTCTTGTTTTACCCGCCCATGACCGTTGGCCCGGGCACTCCGAACACGGTCTATTACGGCACCGACAGGCTATATCGCTCCGCTGATGGCGGCGACACGATGCAGCGGGTGAGTCAGGCGTCGATCGCCGGCGTCGGCGTTGCCGCAAGCTCGATAAGCATAGGTTCGAACGACAATTTCCGCCTCATGGGAATGAGGAATGGAACTGTCTGGGCGACAACGACTGGGAGCAGCACGTTGGTAGACGTAACTCCAGCCGGAGTTCCGGCGACAACGGTTGGCAAGGTTATGGTTGACCCGAATTCGTCGAATGCGGGAGCTGTTACCGCTTACATCGCTTACGGTGGATTCGGAACCGTGGCTACTCCAATGACGCATATGTGGAAGACTACAAATCTTGGCGGAGGCTCCGCTACATGGGTGCCGATCAGCACGGGGCTGCCGGATATTCCGATCGACGCGATCGCAATTGATAGGCAAAGCTCGACCGCTCCGGCGCCTGCCCCGAACATTTACATCGGGACGGACATCGGTGTTTACCAATCGACTAATGGTGGAACGACGTGGTCTGTCCTGAACCCGGGAAACAGCCTTCCGGTGATCCCGATATTCGATATGTCGTTTCAGGAGCAGGTGGGTTCGGGAAGCCCTAATCGTGTTCTTCGCATTGCGACGCACGGTCGCGGTATTTGGGAAATGACCATAGCCCCAACAGCGTCAAATGTTTCCGTTTCCGGGCGAGTTCTTTCACCGGACGGCAGAGGCCTGCGCAACGCGTCTGTCACGCTGACAGATCCGAATAACGTCGTAAGGCGTGTCTTAACGAGTTCGTTCGGATACTATAGATTCGAAAACGTCTCTACCGCTGGTGGACAATACACCGCCGCTGTAGGGTCGAGACGTTACCAGTATTCACCGAGGGTCTTAAACCTTTCGACCAATACGGTCGACGTGGATTTTGTCGGCCAGTAACTTTCGCGGTGTCGTCAAAGAGGGCTTCGGCTTAGGCGAGGCCCTCTTTCTTTATTTATTAGCGCCGCAGCATGATTTCTAACAGGCTTGCCTTTTCTTTTTATGACCGCACCAGACCGAAGCTACACAGGGCCGCCGAGCATTCTCGACCATGATCTAAACAAGCATTTCCCCGCATTGTTAAAGTTTGAATCAACGCCTGAAATGGAGGCGTCGGAGCTTTACGCGCGAATCAAGCCTGAGGTCGAGAGCGTTTTGGACGCGGTTGTCGTTGAGGATCTGTCAGTGGTGGGAGCGGTAGCGACCGGGGATTTCGGCTTAACTGCCCCGGTCGCTACCGCTCCCGGTACTGACAATATCAGAGTCCTCGCCTGGAACATCGAACGCGGCATTCGCTTTGAAGGCATCCTCGACGTTCTTAGAAACCACGAAAAACTCATAGACAAAGACGTTTTACTTCTAACTGAACTCGATTACGGCATGGCCCGCAGCGGAAATCGCTTTGTCGCTCAGGAGATCGCCCGCGAGTTAAAACTAAACTATGCTTTTGCACCGGTCTATGTGCCGCTGCAAAAGGGAAGCGGCGTCGAATCAGACATGGAAGGCGATAATACCAAATCGATCCATGGCCTCGCCATGTTTTCGCGTTACCCGATGAAAAACGTCCACGCCGTGCCGCTGCCTAACGGCAAGGACAAGATGTGGGGCAAGGAGAAACGGCTCGGCTATCTTCGAGCTTTATTCGCGGACATTGACCATCCGTCCGGCGAGTTTCGGGCGGTGACGGTTCATCTGGACGCACATTGCTCACGCGCTCACCGTCATAGGCAGATCAAGATAATTCTCGATCATCTCGACACGCTGCCGCCGTTGCCGGTGATTATTGGCGGAGATTGGAACACGACGACCTATAACGCGCAAAGTGCATCGCGGGCGATCCTCGGCTATTGGCGGCGAGTAATGATGGGCGTTAAGAAAGTGGTGAAAAATCACCTGCCGCATCCCGACCGCTATTTTGAACGGCGGCTTTTTGGCGAGTTAGAATCCCGAGGTTACAAATATAAAAGCTTCAATGAGATAGGCGTCGGGACGCTGCATTATGACGTTGAAAGCATCGAAAAGAACACAAATCTTCGGGATTGGGTACCCGAATGGTGCATGCCGTTTATTTTTTGGGCAGCAAGGCGGGTTGGCGGGCGAGTATCGGCAAGACTCGACTGGTTCACCGGAAAGGGAATTGCCGTCGCACCGGGAACCAAACCGCAAACTATCGGCGATCTCATCGACGCCGAAGGCTTTCCACTCTCGGACCACGACGCCATCGCGTTAGATTTTCAAATCAAAAATTAGCCGCAAAAAGGCGCAAAAAGCGCAAAGTAAGAGTTTTTATTCATGTTTTGCGCATTCTGTGCCTTTTTGCGGCCATCCCGATTTTGTGGTCTAATTTTTATAGGAGAATATTAATGGAAGTAGCTTTTTGCCAGACGCTCAGCTTTAACGCTGACACTTTTGAATACGAATTGGTCGCCGCTGACAACGGCAACGCGACGATCATAAAATTTCCCGTCGATCAGAAACTGTACAGCCCCGGCGACGTCGTCGTGGTCGTCGGCGGTGACGAGGTCACATTTCACGGTATAATCGGCAAGATCGAGGACGGCTACGCGTTCGCATCCGACCCGAAAGGCTCGCTGCTGCCGGCCGGAGTCCAGTAAAATTGAAAATTGAGAGTGGAAAATGGAGAATTAGTCCAAGTTTTTGCTTGAAACTTTCAATTCTCAATTCTAAACTATCAACTGTTCAGGGGGATGTAGCTCAGTTGGCAGAGCGCTGCGTTCGCAATGCAGAGGTCGCAAGTTCGACTCTTGTCATCTCCACCAAAATTTCAAAGGCTTTCGCTCGGAGAGAGCCTTTTTTGTTTGTCCAATGCGAGAATTATTAGGGTTGACACAAACGCCAATCCAGCGACGATCGTGACGCCGTAGAAAGCGTTGGTGTAATCGCCGCCGGCTTGATCGGCGAGGTATCCGGTGATGAGGCCACCGATGGCGGCTCCTGTGACCTCGATCAGGGTTATCGCGCCGAGGATCTTGCCTATCTCGCGGCGGCCAAAAAAATCCGCCGACAGACGTTGGAGCATGACCCACGTGCCGCCGTAGCCGAGTGCGAACGGCAGTAAAAAGAGCAGAGCGTTTCGCGCGGTTAGGTCGAGTAGGACGAGCGAGGAAAGAAACATTATCAACGCGAAAAATACCATCACGCGCACCGCACGAAACTTGTCGCTTAGAAAGCCTGCCAGCAATTTGCCGCCGACACTGATCGCAAATAGTGCCGATTGGCCAAACGCCGCCGTTTCCGCCCCGATGCCGATCTTCGGCGTCTGGACGTAGAGAATAAATTGCTGGAGCGTAACGAATATCGGATAAAAGACAAGAGCGGCGCACGCAGCGAACGCCCAAAATATCGGCGTCCGAACTGCTTGTCCAAATGTCATCCCGTCCGGGTCAGTAGCAGTTACAGACTCGGATTCTTCGACTGCCCCTGGGGCTGCTACTGCCGACCATTCCCGCTCCGGCTTTTCCCTGACCAACAATAGGATCGTTGGCAGCAGCACGAACCAGACGAGTAGGCTGAGGGCGAACATTGCGTTTCGCCAGCCATAATTTGCGATCAACGGCCCGGCGAGGAGCGACACAACCGATCCGCCAAGGCTCGTGCCGGTGAGCACGATGCCTAGAGCCGTGCCGCGGCCGACGCTGAACCAATTTGAAACGAGCACGACATTAGGTGTGACGCCGACAAAGCCTAACGACGCACCCATCAGAAAACGAGAGAGATAAACAAGCTCCGTTGTTGTTGCCTGTGAATGGAGAACAAGCCCACTGCCCAGCATCACGCAGCCCAACAGCATCAAGGTTTTTAGGCGAATCCGAGTGAGCAGCCAGCCGCCGAGGAGTGAGAAAACGCCGGACATCAGGAAAACGATATTCGCGCCATTGGCTATAAAAGTCTCGGCGTGGGCCGCGTCAACCGCTCCCAACAGTACGAATTCCTCGCGGATCGGCTTATAAAACGGCGGAAATCCGCCGATCGTCAGGCCGTTGCTTACAACCAGCGCTAGCGTTGAGATGGCGACAATAACCCAGCCGTAGGCGTGAGAGTCAGGCTCTCTCATTCTGGATTTTCTGCGGCAAGGTTTCAAGGACGGGCTTGTCCCGATGTTTCTCTTTAACTATCTCCGAACTTTTCAGGGCGACGGCCAATTCCCAAAGCTGGTCAAGCGCGATCATTCTGTTTGTCACAGCTTCCGCAGACATATCAATCTTCATCGTTATCCACACCTCGCAAATAATCCAGGTCAATAATATCTTTAGGGCGCCCGGAGATTTCCTTCATTTTTATCAGGCCATTTCGCGAAACGATACTGTATTCGCCCTGATTCCATATTACCCTTTTTCGGCTTTCCCACACATCTTTGTAAATGTCGGTAACCAGTATCAGGTCGAGAGTTATTAGCTCTTTAGAAAGGTGATCGATCTTTGAAATGCGGTGTATCATGGTCTTGCCGCCGTCAAAATTTAGTGGCAGGCCTTCTATGTCGAACCCTTTTTCTCTGGCTGCTTCCAACGCTTTATCGAGGTCCCTAGTGAGAATCAACAAATCTATATCAAGTGTCGCGCGAAGAAAACCGTGGATTGCGACAGCCCAACCACCGCAAACAGCGTAGTCAATACTTCGCTGGTTGAGTTCGTGCGTGATACCGCTAAATTCGTCAAGCAATCCCGGCATACTGGTTTTAGTTTAGCGCGGATTTCGTGATTATTCTGCCCACCGGATAAACCCCCACTTTCTGGTTTAGAAAATACGGCGAGCGTTCGTAGAAAAAATTGAGCCGTGCGCGAGAACTGCGTGCGAACGCAGGGTCAAGTAGGCGACGGTCAAATTCTTCCTGGAGTTTCGGGTCTTTGGCGAGCATTTCTTGGGCGAGCTTTTCGACAACGTAACCTTCGCCGCCCTCTTTTTGTTCGAATATGGAGTTAAAAAATCCCCAATAGACGAACGAATCGGGCCCGTTTGGTTCGAGCAGATGGATGGCGACATTTGCCGATTCCTGTGCCATCGGAATAATGATCGAACCTGCGGCGTACGTCCGTGCTTCTCTTATTACAGTCTGCTTGCAGGACAGCGTAATGCGGTTTTCGAATGACGTGGTCGCCCATTTTGGCTCGGTCAGCTTATAGCTTTCGACCTCGATGGTCAGCGGTTTTTTAATTACGTCAAACTTGACGCCGTGCAGCTTCAACACCTCGATCACGTCCTTGTATTGCGGCGGCACGATGTAATAGAGCGGCGGTGCGACTGAGCGATCGACCTTCGCCTCGTCAAAACGCGGGATCGTGATATTGAGCGGTGCCGTGCCGTAAACGATGCGTTTGCCGTCGGAGATCGT
Organism: Chloracidobacterium sp.; assembly: GCA_043739565.1. GTDB lineage: Bacteria > Acidobacteriota > Blastocatellia > Pyrinomonadales > Pyrinomonadaceae > OLB17. The sequence continues at coordinate 20,417 of JAYUDV010000216.1, read as the reverse complement.
GCTGTCTTCCATCTTGTATTCGACGCCTTTGAACGCAAACGGCGTTGATTTGTCGGTGGTCGAGATCGCAAGCGGGAATTGCCGCTTTTCGTCGTAAGTTTTTCCACGCTCGACGGTCTGCGTGTCGGCGGTGACGTTGGCGACAAAAAGGCTTGCTTTCTCGCGGCCGATCTCGTCGATAGTGTAACGCAACACGTCGTATGTGCCCCGAACACGCGACTTATACGGCTTGTAAACGTGCGTTTCGATCAGCAAACCGGCGCGATTTCTAAGCGGCGTGTAACCAGTCGCAAAGCGCGGCGTAGCAATAAACGTTGCTATGCCGCCGGTGACCTCACGTCCGGCAAATTCGACGTAGTGCGTCAGTAAATTGCCCTCTTTTTCGACTTTCGGGACGACATTCCCATCAAAATGCTCGTCCATCCAGCCTTTGATGGCGGGCGAAACTTCCTGAAAATGAGCGTATTCGTAGGTCAGGTTATATTGAAAATCGGCACCGTCCGTGACATGGCAATCGATGAAAAAGTCCGGGCGCCATTCGTTCCACAGCTTTAGCCAGGCACGCGTTTCGGGAGCGTCGGCCTTCATGTAATCGCGGTTGAGATTGAGATTGGTCGCGTTCGCGCGAAAACCCATTTCGTCGGGGCCGTTTTGGTTGATACGCATGAACGGATTCGAATTTTCGTGTCCGTCAACGTTATAAATAGGCACAAAGATGATGACGACGTTCTTGAGCAGATCGAGCCGCGATTTTGTGATCGCGATGTCGCGAAGCAGTGCAAATCCGGCGTCCTTGCCATCTATCTCTCCTGCGTGGATGCCGGCCTGAATAAAGACGACCGCTTTTCCTTGCCTGCGGGCTAATTCGGGCGTGAACGCCAGACCGCGGGCCGCTATCAGCAGCGGCAGATCGCGCCCGTCGCCGCTTTTACCGAAAGATCGATACTTAATCAGATTCGATGCAACATCGAGCTTTTGCGCGTAGGCGATGGCCTCGTCGTAGCTCGATGTTTTTTTGTAATCCGTCTTTTCCGCGGTCGTTTGCCATACCGGCGGAACATTTGCCGATTCGCCCTGGGAATAAATGTTCGTCATAAAAATAAAAACCACCAACAAACAGACAAATATAGTACGCAAACTTACGTCACAGAGATGATCGATCTTCAGCAAATTCATGAAATTAATTATAGGACGATTTGCCGACAAGGCAGAATCGCGAACTGTCCGACGAGGGCGTGGGACTGCCGTGGGGACACTTTGCGGAGGAAAAAAGCAAAGGCATAAGAATTTACCCCTAACACGAAAGCGAGTAATTGGAAGAAAGCTCACTGTTTTGTTACCGTCGGCCGTTGCAGAAGCTATTTCTTGTCGAGCGAATCTTTAGATGGCTTCTTCTCTGTTCGTTTAGGCAAAGCAATGATGCGCGATTTGCTTAGGGCCATACAAAGTTCCCAAATTTGATCGAATTCACTCAGGCGTCGCGAGATCCCTTCGGGCGACATATCAACTTTCATCATCAGCCTCCAATCGTTCAATATCCACCAGATCAATTGGCCGACCGGCCAATGTTTTCATTTTTATAAGTCCGCCGCGTGAAACGACCCAGGTATGCCCATTACCCCAATCAGCAATTTCACGACTCTTCCATACATCATTCATCATCTCGGTCACCAAAATGAAGTCGATTGTTACAAGCGATTTTGACGCTTTATCGATCTTTGAAATACGTCGAATTTGTCGAGTTCGATTATCAAAGTTCAAGGTGCTTATACCCTCACGGAAGGTATAAGTAAAGGGGGTATCTTATGTTAAGATTATACCCCAAACAAAATTTAGGTTATCGTTGTCGTTTTGTCTTAGCACACGAGCCGCCGGAATATATGCGCATCCCTGACGAAGCCTTAAAGTGCGTAGTTTTCATAGGACGCTATTCATCCATAGGTGAGATGAGCTTTTATGGTACCGCATTCCTTGTGGGACACGTTCTCAGCAATTGGAAAAGCCCTCTTGTATGTGTTGTCACCGCCCGACATATTATCCAACAGATCCAATCGGGGCCAAATTTTGACGGTAAAGTTCTCCTTAGAGTAAATTTCAAAGATGGCACGTCAGAGACCTTGGAAACTGATGTGAATGAATGGAAATACCATCCTAACGAGGACGAAATGGTTGACGTTGCAGTTTTGCCTCTGATCGAACTGCCTGAAGACGCCGATGTCGTATATATCCATCCAAATATTTTTTTAAATGAAGAGAAGAGATCCATACTTCCACTTACAATAGGAGAAGAGGTCTTTTTCACGGGCCTCTTTGCAAATCATAAGGGTAAAGTTCGCAATATTCCTATTGCCCGATTTGGCAATTTAGCTTCATTGCAAGAAGAGCGAGTACTTACAAAAATGGGACTAATTGATGCATATTTAGTAGACGCTCATTCAATAGGAGGGCTAAGCGGAGCGCCAGTCTTTGTAAATTATGGTATTGTGAGGGTCGAAGGCGGACGCCTTTTACAGTCACAAGAAGCCTGCGGTAAAATTTTCCTTCTAGGACTAATGCATGGACATTTCATGGCCGACATCACAATCCCAGGTCTTTCGGATCGTGATAGAAAGAAACTTGAACTGGTGAATTTCGGGATTTCAATCGTTATTCCGGGTGAAAAAATTTTAGAAGTTATGGAACAGCCGATAATTAAAGAGAAAGTGGCAGCTATTGAGGCGGAATACGTCGAAAGCCAATTACCCTCAATGGACAATATTCAGGATGAAGATAATGAAGTTCTTACAGAGGTACAATTCACCAATGTATTAAAACTTGCTAGTCGAAAGATTTCTGAACCTGACCAAGAAACGAAAGAAACATAGGGGTTACGTCATTTCGCCGATTGTAGCGAAACGCATACTCGTTGACGTAGTTTTGTAGGTTCTGTTTGCCAACGTGCTTATAAACGCCTCGTATGCCTGTTTTGAGTAATGACCAGAAACCTTCAATAGAGTTGGTGTGAGCATCGCCGATAACGTAGCATTTGGCGGCGTGATGTACGGTTTGATGTCCGTAGCCCTGATATTTGACAGAGTTATAAGAGTGTAATTCGTCTGTGTAAACCATCGTGTTTGGCTCGATGGTTTCACGAATGAAAGGAATAAGCGATTCGGCTTTTACGTTCGGCGTGATCTTGGCAATAACCGAACCGTTACGTTGGACAGCCCCAACGACAATGGTTTTGTTTTCAGAACCACGACCGCGCTTGCCGCCTTTCATTTTGCCGCCAATGTAAGTTTCGTCAACCTCGACTTCTCCGCCAAGTTTTCGGTCGGATTCGTCTAGCATTGACCGGATTTGTTTGAACATACGCCACGCGGTTTTGTAGGTTACTCCAAGTTCGCGTTCGAGTTGTTTTGCTGAAATACCGCAACGTGTCGATGCCATTAAATAGACGGCATAGAACCATAGGCGAAGCGGAGTTGATGATTTGTGATAGATAGTTCCGGCGGTGGGGTGAACATGATGACCGCACGTTTGACAGGAATAGCTTTTGCGAGAAGCTACCCGAAAGTGATTAGTAATTTGTTGGCATTTGTCGCAAAAGATGCCTTCGGGATAGAGATAGTCTTTGAGCCAGTCTAAGCAAACATCGTCGTTTGGAAACTGTTTCTCAAAGTCCAAAAGTGTATATCTCTGCATTTTCGGTTTAACTGTTTTGTTCGTCATTGTAAGTATCTCCGTTAAGTTACCTACAATAGTGACATACTATGTACCTACTGTCAAGGGATAAGCACCAAGTTCAATGGCAGCCCTTCAACTTCATACCCCAGCGTTCGTGCTACTTCTAGTGCAGCCGAAAGATCTTTTTCCTGTATCAGAATGTCAATGTCTTTTGTCGCTCTGACAAACCCGTGAACAGCCATTGCAAGACCGCCGCAGGTTGCGTAATCGATACTTTCCACCTCAAGTTTGCGGATCAGATCGTTGTATTCGTTTAGTAAGCTCATACTCGAAAATGGCCGGCTTCTTTAAGCTTTGAGCGGCAATTCGATTCGACTATCTTCGATTATATTCTCTCAAATACGCGGGCACATCAATGCCATTAAGGAGTTTTGAATCGCCAACAGGTTCGCCGGACGTCAAAGCGAGCGGCAAAACGCCCGCCCAGACGTTCAGCGCGTAATCTTCGTCGTCATCGATTGGGTCGCCGGTGCGGATCTTGGCCGAGGCCTCGTCGATCGGCAGTTTCAGAACGGTCGTTGCTTTTAATTCAAGCTCGGTCGGCCAACGCACGTCCGCCCAACGCCCGCGAATAATATGCTCGGTAAACGCTTCGAGGGCTTTGTTTTTATCTTCCGGTTCGGTGACCATTTCTGCCTTTCCAAGTATCACGACTGACCGATAATTCATCGAATGGTGAAACGCCGATCGAGCGAGTACAAGGCCGTCGATCAGCGTCACAGTCACACAGACCTCGACGCCGCCAGCCAGTGACCTCATCATCCGGCTGGCGGATGAACCGTGAATCATCAAATCATCACCGATGCGGGCATAACCGGTCGGGATCACATACGGCTGGCCGTCAACGACGAAACCGACGTGGCAGATAAAGGCTTCGTCGAGAATGGCGTTGATCGTCTCCCGATCGAAATTGCCGCGTTTCGGCAGCCGTTTCAGGCGAGTGCGCTGGGTTTGCGTTATTTCCTTATCCATAAAACAAAGTTTTGCCCGCGAATGACGCGAATAAACGCGAAAATAAGAAGCGATCCTATTCGCGTCCATTCGCGTAATTCGCGGGCGAGTGTTTCATTTCGCGTTCATCCAGTCGTCGCCGACGCCTATCTCTACCACCAATGGCACTTCGAGTGTGGCTGCGGATTCCATTTCGCGTTTGATGAGAACTTTGGCGGCCTCGATCTCGGACTCAGGTGCCTCGAATAAAAGCTCATCATGTACCTGCATGATCATTTTGGTTTCGAGCTTTTCGGCCTTTAAAGCATTGGCGACGCGGATCATGGCGATTTTTACGATGTCGCTGGCGGTTCCCTGGATCGGCATGTTTATGGCTTCGCGCTCGGCACGGGAGCGGACGGCGAAGTTGCGGTCGTTGATCGACGGGAAAAAGCGTCGTCGGCCAAAAAGGGATGTGATGTAGCCCTTTTCGCGAGCCTCTATCGGTGTCCGGTCCATGTATTCGCGGATGCCTTTGTAGGTTTCGAAGTAATCGGCGATGACCTGTTTCGCCTCCGAGCGGCTGATGCCGACACGCTGTGACAGGCCAAACGCCTCAACGGCGTAGGCGATACCGAAATTGACGATCTTGGCGAGCCGTCGTTTTTCCTTCATCTCTTTTTCAGTTACCGCACCGAATACGAGCCGCGCGGTTTGGGCATGAATGTCCTCGTTATTCTTAAACGCCTCGAGCATTCGCGGATCTTTGGTGATGTGAGCCAGTATCCGCAATTCGAGCTGCGAATAGTCGGCGGAGATGAGTTTGTTGCCCTTTTCGGGAATAAACGCCTTACGAATACGTTGTCCCAATTCGGTGCGGACCGGTATGTTTTGCAGATTCGGCTCCGTCGAGCTGAGACGACCCGTTGCGGCGACGGTCTGATTGAGACAACCGTGGACGCGGCCGTCCTCGCGGATCATTCGCGGCAGAGCATCGGCGTAAGTCGCACGCAGCTTGTCGAGTTCGCGGTAGTCAATGATATGCTGGGCGATCTCATATGTCGAGGCGAGTTCGACCAAAACGTCGTGACCGGTCGAGATCTGGCCGGTCGCGGTTTTGCGTCCGGTTTCGATGTTTAGCTCGGCAAATATCTCGCCGACCTGTTTTGGCGAGCCGATGTTGAATTCGCGTCCGGCGATCGTTGTGATCTTTTCTTTTAGCGATTCCAGCTCTTTTGAGATGAACTCCGAAAATATTGTCAGGCTCTCGCCGTCAACCTTCATGCCGGTGAGTTCGATGTCGGCGAGGATTGGAATGAGCGGCAGCTCAATGTCGGCATAGACTTTTTCCAGCTCGTTTTCGCGTATCTTTTCGCGCAAAACCTGCGCGAGACGGGCAATAAAATCGGCATTCTCGGCGGTGCGAAACGCCATTTCGTCAAATCCGTCAGGCACGCTGCGCGCGGCATCCGTGTCGAGATATATCTGCGCAAGAAACGGCACGGCGTAACCCGTCCGGGCCGGATCGAGCAAATACGCAGCGATCAACGTGTCGTCCTTGACCGATTCAGGCCGAATGCCGAGCTTGAGCAGGGCGCCGAGATTTCGCTTTTCGTCGTGAGCGGTTTTTTCGAGGAAACCGTTGGTCAGAATGTCCTTGAGCGGTGCTATCGCGTCGCCCGTAAAATTGTCGAGATCGATATAAAAAGACTCGCCATTTCCCAATGCGATGGCGATGCCGTGCGGTTCGACCTTTTCAAAACAGCTCGATTTTTCATTCGAATTCGCGTCGTTGACGTGAAAGCTCCATCGATCAGCCTCAAACAGCCGACGGACAAGTTTATCGAGTTCGTGACGATCTTTTATGATCGAATAATTTGTCGCAACGGCTGTTGCAGAGCTAGACGGCAACCGATCGAACAGGCCGCCCGAAGATTCCGGGCCGGTGAATAGAGGTATTGCGTCGGCATTTCCACCGGCAAATTCGTTGGTTAGCGTTTTGAACTCAAGCTCGCGGAAAAGCTCGTACGCAAGCTGGCGGTCAGGATCACAATGTTCGAGAGCCTTGAGGTCCAGTTTGACCGGAACTTCGCAATGTATCGTTGCAAGTTCGAGCGACTGTTTGATAATCGCCTGATTATTTTTCAGGCTCTCACGTTGGGTTTTATGCGTGATCTTATCGGCGTTTTCCATCGCACTGAGAGCCGATCCCCATTCGAGAACAAGTTTTAGGGCACCTACGGCACCGATACCCGGAGCACCGGGAATATTATCCACGGCATCACCCATCAGTCCGAGCAGGTCAATGATCTTTGTCGGCGGCACGCCAAATTTATTTTCGACCCATTTTTCATCGCACCATTCGATCGGCGGCACGGGTATTTTTCGCTTGATATTTTGCGAATTTTGCCGCATCGCGATGATGTGCGGATCACGGACGAGCTGGCAGAGATCTTTGTCATTTGAGACGATCACGGCCTGCATGTTTTTGGCCATGATCTCTTGAGCGAGTGTGCCGATAATATCGTCCGCCTCAAATCCATCGTACTTTATGATCGGAATACAAAACGCCTCGCAAACACGCACGATGTAGGGCAACTGCGATGCGAGATCGTCCGGCATATCTTCGCGATTCGCCTTATACGCCGCATACGAATCGTGCCTAAACGTCGGTGCCGCCGTGTCAAAAACAGCGGCGATGTAATCGGGCTTCTCGTCGGCGAGCAACTTACGCAGCATGTTTGTAAAGATAAACACGGCCTGCGTCACCTGTCCCTTCGAGTTCCGCATGGGTTCCTGCTTCATGCCCATCGGGGCGAAGAACGCGCGGAATATATGCGACATTGAGTCGATCAGAAATACTCTTTTCATTTCAAATATTTTAACACGAGTCAGGTATTTCGCCCGGAATTGTGATTGTCGGAAACCGCCTTAAACATAGCGAGCTTAGAATCGCGGGCAAACGCTTTCTGAAGATACCGGCTCAACGGATAGCCAATTTTCGCGAGCAGTGAACCGGGCCGCGAAAATGCGTACAGGTCATACCAAACTTCGCCGGTTCCATTGTGCAATTCGACGGAAAATCTCTCCTCGCCGATCTCGCCATGCTCTATCAGGGTGCCGTAAGCGAAGCCAAAACGCTGAACTTCCGCTATTTCATCGACGACATACACGATCCGGGCGGCGTTCAGTGAGTAGAAACCGACGTGTTTAACCAGGATAGCGACCGTGCGTTCGATCTCGATTGGGGTACTGTCGTAAAACAGCTTTACCCATTCCATGTCGAACATTTTCCAACTGCGGATCGCTGTTTTTGCACTTTCAAATGTATCTTCCCCGGTTCCGATTCTAATCCGGTTGTGATCAATGTTGTAACCAGCCGGCGTGGTTGCACCTGTCGCACCTACTTCCGGGTATGAGAAACTGTCGTTCGCGCGATCGGCGAGAAATTGCTCAACTGCTTTGTTGTCAGGCCTTGTGAGGAGAAACATAAACTTATAATGAATCTAAAAGAATTCCTATATCGGTTCAAGTTTGACAGCCAAAAGGCCGTGAGATATTCTTATCGTTCGCCTTTTGGCGGATGGAGCGACAAGTAAGTTAAGGTTTCGTTTGTTTTGACCGGTTCGTCTAGGGGTTAGGACACCGCCCTTTCACGGCGGCAACACGGGTTCAAATCCCGTACCGGTTACCATCTTTTCCTGACATTTTTGCATCATACCTTTGAACTGATTCGCTTTTAACCAAAGCGAATTTTTTATTTTAAGGAGCTTCATGCTGAAAAGGGCTTTATACATTTTTATCGTCGCGGCGTTTTTAGTCCTGAGCGGCTTTGCTCAGGCTCCGGGAAGCGGCACGGATGTAGTGATGGTCCTGCCATTTGAAAATACATCGGGAAAGGGTGAATTTAACTGGGTCGGCGAGAGCTTTGCCAATTCGCTTTCGGACCTGCTGCGTGTTCCAAACCTTAATGTCGTAACAAACGAGGAGCGAAAGCTGATACAGACTAAGCTGCGAATACCGCTCACCACGCTGCCGAGCCTCGCGACGTCACTCAAACTTGCCCGCGAGAGTAACGCAAGCCTGTTAATCGCCGGACGATACAACATTGTCCCGGCCGGTACGGACACGGCCGCGACGATCAATGTTACCGCCAAGATCATACGCGTCAACGAGGGCCGCTTTATGAGCGAGGTCATCGACGGCAAACAGATCACGCGGGACATTAACCTCAACGATGCTCTCGGCAATTTACAGACGATGCAGGGACAGATCGCCTATCAGATATTGTATCAACGCGATAAATCACTCCCGTTTTCACAAAATCAACTAATCGAGGCCGCCAACAAGGTGCCTGCCCGAGCGTTCGAAGCGTACATCAAGGGTTTACTCACGTCCGTACCCGAATCCCGCGAGAATTATTTTAGAAATGCGTCGCGGCTATACTCCGAGGCCACGCCGGACGGCACGTATTCCGACGCCGACCTCGAACTCGGGCATCTGTACCTCGGCCAGAAGAAATTTACCGAAGCCGTAAATTCCTTTGAGCGAGTGATCGCCACAAACGTAAAGTGCCGCGAAAAAGCAAAGGCCGACAAAAAGCCGGTCCAGTGCAGCGACGAGACCTATGCCGAGGCATCGTTTTATATCGGGTTGATCCTTTGGCAGCAGGGAAATTACGAATCGGCGCTTGCGACGCTCCGCCCGCTTACCGACGATCTAAAACTTACGACAGTCTATAACGCGCTCGGGGCCATTTCGGTCCAGGCATCGCGCGCCGAAAAGAAAAATCCGGGCAAAGCGGCGGCTCAGATGACCGAGGGCGTTGAGCTTTTGAAAAAGGCGGCGGATTCGGCTCAGGATGACGCAAACGTACGGTTTAATTACGCGGTCGCCCTATATTTGAACGGAAATTTGACAGACGCGGCCGACCGGTTGCGGGCCGCGATCGCGGCAAATCCACGCGACGGCGAGGCATATTATCTACTGTCAAAAACACTCGAAACGCTAAAAGATCCAACCGCGGCCGATATGATAAAGCAAGCCCAACGTTTCCTGACCGAAAATAACCGGTTTGCTAAGCTGGAAACCGAATGGCAGAAATCGCATACCGTCAGCGGGATCGGTCTGCGCGTCGATCAGCCCGCCCGAAAAGACTTCGTCGCCGTTGTGCTCAGCCGACGGCCCGTATCGGGAAGTCAACCACAGATGAGCGAGACCGACACGTTGCTCGCCCAAGCCCGCACATTGGTCAAAAATGGCAGTGACGACGATGCGATGGCGACGCTCCGGCGTGTGCTCGCGAGCGAGCCTATGAGCGCCGAGAGCTATTTGATGTTGGGGAAGATAAATCTTCGCCGCGGTGACATCGATCAGGCGATAAGCCAGTTCAAAACATCAGTTTTCTGGGACAACCGGCTTATCGAGGCTCACGTATCATTGGGCAAGATCTACGTCGAAAAAGGCGACTGCCTGCAAGCGAAAAACTATGCCGCGTCAGCAATCGAGATCGACGCCGAAAACCAGGACGCGATCGCCTTACAAAGACTGTCAGAACGCTGCTCGAAATAGTGCGGGCGGCGGGTTCAAAGTTCAAGGTTCAAAGTTCCAAGTCGTAAGAACTCGCTAATTCCAAATAAATTTTCCGAGAAACGGCCCGTTAATACGGGCTTTCTTTGTTTTCGATAACTTTGAACTTTGAGCTTTGAACCTAGAACTCATTCTTTGGCACGCTACGTGCTATATAGAACAGCGGCTAGCTTGATGCAGTTTTGGTCAAGACCCCGCCGCCATCACCCCTCCGAGCGCGGTTTGCCGCTGTGCTCGTACACCTTCCGAGCGTTCCTCCAGTTGTCCATACCTAATGAGTCCGGCCCCAAAGCCGGACTTTCCTCTTTTAAACCGTTATTTTCCCGCATTTTAGTGAAAGGCTTCATTTCATTCAATCTGATTTGGTTTTACGACATCAATCAGGTCGCATTCGTGCAAACTGACCTAACCGGCGTCCTGCCACGAGCGCACTGACACAAACTGTCACTTGATATATGACGTAATTTGTCGTTTTGACCGAATTAGCGTTCATTTTGGTCGAACTGACCGAAACGCATGCTTGCTTTCTCTCGGCGATCTCTGCGTTAAGAGCGGTTTAACGCTGAGTCCGCTGAGAAAGACGCAGAGGACGCAAAGTAAGACCAACGACGATTTCCTGTTAGAATGTCGCAATGACGTTCGGCTTCGTGAAACGGATATTCCCGACTTGGAAAAATGCTTTGCTTGCGATTCTCGCGGCCGGCCTGCTTATCCTGGCGTTTCCCGATTTCGAATTGTGGTTCACGGCCTGGTTCGCGCTCGTCCCGCTGATGTGGGCGGTCGAGCGGGAAAAAGCGTCCGTCGCCAGATCTTTCATTCTCGGCTGGCTTTTCGGAACGATCTTCTTTTTCGGCACATGCTGGTGGTTGACGTTTGCTCCGATCACCTACGCGGCGTTCCCACCGTGGCTCGCGTACGGTCTTATGCTGATCGTCGCGGTCATCGTCGGAGTGTTTCCGGCGATCTTTGCCGCGATCCTGTCGATCTTACTGCGACGCTTTGGTTCAGGGGCATTCCTCGCCGCGCCGTTTGCTTGGGTTTTCAGCGAGTTTCTGCGGTATTGGATCACGGGCAATAACTGGAATGCGATTGCTTATTCGCAGGCGTTCGTTGAGGTATGGCCCGCGTTCGTGCTCTGGACGGCCTCTTTCGGCGGGGTTTTGTTAACTAGCGGCGTAGTTGTTCTCGTTAACGGCCTATTAGCTCGTTCTTTTGGAATATTGACAGCCAGAGGTGAGACAAAGCAGAAGTTAAGACGATGCTTTGTTGAATGGATGGCCGCGTTCACTCTGTCGCTAATCGCCTTGGTTGCACACTTCGTGTCGATGCATGTCACAAACGGCGAGAAGACTTGGCAGACAGTGATCGCCGTCCAACCCAACGTCCCGATGAGCTATCTCGATCAGGCGAAACTCGCGGAACTCCGTCAACGCCAGATTGAGCTCGCCGAAACGGAAATCAAAAAACTGGCCACTGACCACCGAACACCGAACATCGTCATCCTGCCCGAATCGCCCATGAATTTCATGTATTCTGACGACCGCGAATTTCAGCAGTTTATTGGCGATTTTGCACGGCGAAATAATGTGAGCGTGCTCTTCAATTCAGCCGAACCGGATAGGGGGACGACCAAGTATTTCAACTCGGCGGTGATGGTCGGGCCCGACGGAAGTGAGGTGGCCGAGTATGATAAAATCTACCTTCTGCCGTTTGGCGAGGCGGTGCCATCGTTTCTTGAAGGCATTGTGCCGGGATTTGTCGGTAATTTTGCGTATGGCCGCGAATACGATCTGATGCCGGTAGGCGATGCCAAGGCGGGCGTGATGATCTGCTTTGAATCGCATTTCGGCCAACTTTCGCGGCGTTATGTTCAGGACGGTGCGGACATGATAATTGAAATGACCAACGACGGTTATCTCGGCCCGACGCCAGTTTTGCGTCAGCATCTCGCAAACGCAGTATTTCGTGCCGTCGAAACCAATCGCCCGGTCCTACGTGTGACGAACGTCGGAATAACGGCACACATAGCTCAAGATGGCGATATTTGCGATTCGTTGATCCGCTGCGGCCCGGAGCAGTACGTAGAAGGCACAAGCGTCTGGAGCGTCTCAAAATCCGACGGTTCGCAGACGTTTTATGTGCGATACGGCGATTGGTTTGCGTGGCTGTGTTCGTTTGTCACGTTAGGATTGCTTGGCTTTGCCTTCGTTAACCGGAAACATTCCGGTGTAGCTGATAACTTATAACTAGAAGCTGATAATAGAGCGTTAGAACACGGACTGGAGAATGCCAATGAAAATGAATCGCCTCATACCGATGCTGCCTGTTAAGAACATTAGCGCAAGCATCGAGTTCTATCAGAAACTGGGATTTAGCGTCGAGAATAGAAATGATGATTGGCGCTGGGCGATGCTGTGTTTTGACGAGTGCCGACTGATGGTGGACCAATCAATCAACGTTCATCGGGAAGCACCGCGGCAGGGCGTGATTTATCTTTATCCCGAGAACATTGTGGAATATCACCGGCAAATGCGAGCGAACGGACTCGACATTCCTGATCTTGAAATCACTTTTTATGGCCTGACCGAGTTTAGGCTCGATGATCCTGATGGCAACCGGTTGTGGATCGGGGAGAATACATCGATAGAAGCCTGAACATTATCTACTCGACCCCTGCGTAAATCATAGCGATCTCTGCGTTGAGAATAGTTTTAACGCGGAGAGCGGAGAGGAAGACGCGGAGAACGCAGAGAAGAAAAAACATACATGGAACTCACAGAACTACAAACAAAATTCGAATCGACACGAGAAAAAGTTACCCAACTTGGGAGGTTTCTTTGACGCGCCCGCAAAACTCGGGGAACTTGAAAAATCTGAAAAATTGATCTCGGAACCTGGGTTTTGGGACGACCAGGAGCGGGCTCAAAAGGTCGTGCAGCGGCGGAGCTTTGTCGAGAAAGCGTTGTCACGGCAAAACGCGTTTGAGACAGATGTTTCGGACGCCGAGATATTGTTTGAATTCGCACAAACCGATCCGGATTCAGCTATCGAACTCCAAAAGCTTATTAACAGCCTCGAAAAAAAGGTTGATCTTGCCCAGACCGAGAGCTTGCTTTCAGGCGAAACCGACGCCAATAACGGTATATGCTCGATCCAGGCCGGGGCTGGCGGCACCGACGCGCAGGATTTTGCCCAGATGCTGCTGCGAATGTACTTGCGCTGGTGCGAAAAGAAAGGGTTTAAGGCTGAGATACTTGACGAGCAATCAGGCAGTGAAGCGGGCATCAAATCCGCGACGTTTCGTGTTGAGGGCGATTATGCGTATGGCCTGATGTCGGCGGAGGCTGGTGTGCATCGGCTCGTGCGTATCTCGCCCTTCAATTCGGGCGGCAGCCGCGAAACCTCGTTCGCGTCGCTGTTTGTCTCGCCTGAGATTGACGAGACGATCGAGGTGAATATTGAGGACAAAGACCTGCGAATAGATACTTACCGGTCATCGGGTGCGGGCGGGCAGCACGTCAACGTGACCGACAGCGCCGTAAGAATTACCCATCTTCCGACCGGAACTGTGGTAACTTGTCAGAATCAGCGTTCGCAGATCCAAAATCGCGCTGTTGCGATGACGGTTTTGCGGTCGAAATTGTATGAGATCGAGCTCGAAAAACGCCGTGCGGGCGCTGCCGAACTCGAGGCGACCAAGCAGGATATTTCGTTCGGCTCGCAGATACGCAATTACGTGCTGCACCCGTACCGGCTGGTCAAGGACACGCGGACAAAGCACGAGACATCGGACGTTGACGCCGTGCTCGACGGAGATATAGACGAGTTTATTAAGGAATTTTTGGTGCACCGCAAAGTGAAAAGTGAATAGTGAAAAGTGAAAAATAGATGCGGGGGAAGTATTGAAGGAATCGATATTGAGGTCAAAGAGCTACGCTTTTGCTGTTCGAATCGTTAGATTGAGCCAGTTTCTAACGACTGAACAACGTGAATTTGTTCTGAGCAAGCAAGTGTTAAGATCCGGGACGGCCATCGGAGCACTTGTTCACGAAGCCGAGTTTGGTCAATCTAAACCTGATTTTCGAAGTAAAATGTCGATAGCCCTAAAAGAGGCCAACGAAACGGATTACTGGCTGACACTGTTGAGGGAAACTGATTACATAAACCAAAAAATGTTTGAAAGCGTTTCGAATGATTGTGTCGAGTTGATCAAGATGTTGGTTGCAACCGTAAAGACTTCCAAAAAAAGTGAGTTGGAAGACCGTGACATAAAGTAGTATTTTTCACTATTCACTATTAGTTATTCACTGTGAAGATTTGCCCGACATGCAACGAGGTTTATAAGGACGAAGACATCAATTTTTGTCTCGCCGACGGCACCACTTTGCTCAAAAAAAGACAGGGCAAGGCGGCCGAGCATTCGCTTTGGAATGACGTCGTGGCCGTGATCGTCGCGGCTGTCGCGGTGTTGATGCTGTTGTGCCTTGTTACGAGCAGCCCGAGCGATCATTCGTTTATCTCGACCGGCAACGGCTCGATCTCCACACATAACTGGATCGGCCCGGTTGGCGCAAATATCGCGGCTGTATTGATAAGCGGCTTTGGCTGGACGGCGTATCTTTTCCCGGTGCTGATCGCTCTGATCGCGTGGCGTGTGTTTCAGGCCAATACGCTGATCCCGCGTGCCTTGCGGGTTGCGGGCTTTATATTTTTTGCGGTTTCGCTTGCCGGGTTAACTTCGCTTTTCGGCGGTTACGAGGGCGGAGCAATAGTCGGCGAGGCTGCGGCGCAGGGCACGGCTCATTTTATCGGGCGGATCGGTGCGGGCATTTTATTGTTTGCAATATTTATCAGCTCCGTTTTGCTGGTCACAAATTTTACTCTTGCCGGATTTCTGAGCCATTTTGACGTTGCGTGGGACAATATTAGAATTCGCATCGACGAATGGCGTGACAAACGCCGTGCGAGCCGCTCCGGGGAGATCGACGCGGCCAAACGGCGAGCGGACAAACGCCGCGAGAAACGCGATAGCTTGCCTGACACCGTTCCGCCGACCATTGTTGTCGGAGATATCGAAGCCCTGGCCGCCGCCGCTGGCCGCATTCTGCCGCTCTTTGACGAAGAGCCGTCGATCCCGACTATCGACGGCGGCGACAATCCGTACGCAACGGTCAAGGTCAGCGAGCCGCTGTCAGAGCTTAAAGAAATTGTCGAAAAAGTGAAGTCCAAGGGCAAACCTGTCGGAGACGGTGAGCCAACCTTTGACGATGACGAATCGGGCAAAAGCGTCACGAGTACACCGGTGCAGAATTTTGATAAATACCGCTTGCCTGATCCCGCGTTTCTGACGCCGCCCGCCGCCCGTATCGAGCAAGACGAAAAAGAGCTGCTCGCGATCGCCAAGGAGCTTGCGGTCAAGACGGGCGAGTTTAACGTCGGTGGCCGCGTCGTCAATATTTCAAAAGGCCCGGTGGTCACAACCTATGAATTCAAGCCTGACGCCGGCGTCAAATATTCGCGCGTGACCGGCCTCGTTGACGACCTCTGCCTTGCTCTCAAGGCCGAATCAATCCGCATCGACCGCATTCCTGGCAAAGCTTACGTCGGCATCGAGGTGCCAAATCGCAAACGCGAAACTATTTTCCTGCGCGAGGTGATTGAGTCGCCGAAATTCAAAGATTCGAACAGCTTGCTCACGCTTGCTCTCGGCAAAACGATTGACGGCGTAAACTATGTTGCCGATCTGGCCAAAATGCCGCATTTGCTGATTGCAGGTGCCACCGGAGCGGGTAAGTCGGTCGGCGTCAACACGCTCGTGATGTCGATTCTCTACAAAGCCCGGCCTGACGAAGTTAAATTCATCATGGTCGATCCAAAGCGGCTCGAACTTGGCCTATACGCCGATATTCCGCATCTGGCGACGCCGATAATCACCGACCCAAAGCGGGCCGCGATCTCGCTAAAATGGGCGGTCACCGAGATGGAACGCCGCTACAAAGACCTCGCGGGATACGGCGTCCGTAATATTGACGGCTATAACACTGAGGCGAAACGCCGCAACGCGATCGAGATGTGGGACGATCGTGGCGATCCGCACCGCATTTTGCCGTTTATCGTAATTATTATCGACGAGCTTGCCGATTTGATGATGGTGTCGGGCAAGGACACCGAGGAATCGATCACACGTCTCGCCCAGATGGCCCGTGCGGTCGGCATTCATCTGGTGCTCGCGACCCAGCGGCCATCGGTAGATGTCATAACAGGGCTAATCAAGGCGAATTTTCCGGCCCGAATTTCGTTCCGCGTGTCTTCAAAAGTAGACTCCCGAACGATCATCGACGGCAACGGTGCCGAGAGTTTGCTCGGCAATGGCGACATGCTATTTTTGCCGCCGGGGAACTCGCAGGTGACGCGTGTCCACGGAGCCTTTGTTAACGAAGCCGAGATCGGCAAAGTAGTTGACCATATCAAGGCCCAGGGCCGCCCCGAATACGACACGACCATCACCAAAAGCGAAGAGGAACTCGACGACAGCGGCGATCTGCCGGGCCGCCGCGATCCGCTCTTTAATGACGCCCTTCGCTGCGTTGTTCAGGCAAAGCGCGGCTCGACGTCGCTACTCCAGCGTCACTTGCGAATAGGCTACGGTCGGGCCGCCGCGATACTCGACGCGATGGTCCGCGAAGGTTATATCGGCGAAATGGACGGCAGCTCTCGTGCCCGCCCCGTGCTGCAAAAAGCGTACGAAGATCTGCAAGATATTTCCGAGATGGAGAATGAGCAATAGCTCAAGGCAAAAGGACGATGTAATGAGAGTCACGTTTACCAGAACAGGCGAACGCCGCTACCGTGTTTCGGTTGAAGGTACAGGTATTGTGTCGTCTCACATGGAACCGGCGGCGGGTTACGACGCACGACTGCCGCACGATATGGCTCATTTCGTAGTCGAAAACGACCTTGGGATAATGGGTGGCGTATTTGGCCAGCTTGCGAGCGGAGGCCACGCCCATTCGTTTCGCCCCGATGACGGGCAGAAAAATAGCCGAGCCGAAAAGCGTGGTGATCGCGTCTCCGCCGAAAGCCGCAAGGACGCCGAAATGTCCGAACGCGTGATCGACATTGCGTTTCATTCGTGGACAAGACGCCCATACAGCGGAGCCCCGGTCAAAGGCGTCTCAGCCGAAGATATCGCCCGCATCTGCCGCGAATTTGACGCGGTAAGTGCCGTCTGGTCAAAGCTGAAAGTCGGCGAGTCGATGACATTGGTCTGGACGGGCCAAAAAGGCAGATCAAATACCGCATCACAACGAAAAAGATGAGCCGTCGCTATCTAAATTGGAAATTGGTTTTCTTCGCGGTCGTTCTTATTTCCGGTTGCACGTCACGGATCGCCTATGAGACTTCGTCAAACGTTGTTCCCGCTTCATCAAACCCCGTCAACATCAACACCGCCGCAGCCGCCGAACTCGAAAAACTACCGCACATCGGACACAAGACTGCCGAGGCGATCGTCGCATATCGCGAAGAGAACGGGCCGTTTCGCCGCGTCGAACACCTGATGCTGATCAAAGGCGTTAGCGAGAAACGCTTTGCCGAGCTGCGGCCACTCTTACGAACCGAATGACATCGCCCGATGACGGAAACAACTAGCCGCACATCCTTTAGCCGATATCCGATGGTGTCGCTGGGCGTGTGCTTTGCGTTGGGAATTCTGCTGGCTAAGTTTGTTTCATCGGGTGAAACCTTTTTGCTGGTGATTTCATCGATTGTGTTTGCGTCGATGGCATTTTTACTCCGTAAACACGGGGTTTCCACGCTTTTTATCGCTCTTGCATTTGTTGCAGCGGGTGCTATTTCATTGCAGTGTGAGGTGAAACGAAACGCCGCTCCCGGCCGGCTAAAGGTGCTTTATGACAACGGCGCGATCCACTCAGGTTCGCCCATCGAGGTCCAAGGCGTGCTGCTCGGACGACCCGAGCCGTCAGTTGACGGTGAATTCTTAACATTACGGTCAGAAAATCTCCGTTATCGAGGCAATGAAGTTAAAGTTTCGGGAAACGTCAGGCTTTTTGTGACGATTATCGACGGTGAGAGCGAATCTCCAATTTCAAATTTGAAATACGGCTCGCGAATCCGAGTCGCATGCAATCTCGAACGCGAAGACGAATTCCTAAATCCAGGCGTGATGACAAAACGCGAGGTGCTCGACCGACTCGGCGTTGATGCCACCGGTTCGGTCAAGAGCCAATTGCTGATCGAGCACGTGTCGGACGAAAAAGTATTTCTGCCGCTTGCGTGGGTTTATGACCAACGGGCGGCGCTGATCGATGACTTTAAAAATGGCCTCAGCCGTCCGGCGGCTGGCGTGATGATCGCATCGATGCTTGGCGACAAATACTTTCTGGACAAAGATACCGCCGACCTTTTTCGCGAGGGCGGCACGTTCCATATTCTTGTTATTTCTGGACTGCATATCACATTTATTGGCGGGCTTTTGCTGGTTTTCCTACGCCAAATTACGCGAAATCGGTGGCTGCAGTTTGGCGTGACCATAACGGTGCTTTGGGCCTACACTCTGGCTGTCGGAGCCGATGTTCCGGTTGTGCGGGCGTCGGTAATGTTTACGATCATTTTATTTTCGTATGCGATATATCGTCGCGGCACTTTGTTGAATTCGCTTGGCGTTTGCTCACTTATTCTGCTTGCATGGCGGCCGTCGGATCTGTTTAATCCATCTTTTCAGCTTACGTTTGTCAGCGTCGGTGCGATCGTGGCGATGGCCTATCCGATGATCGAACATCTTCGAAATATTGGCATTTGGACGCCGACCGCGCAACGACCATTCCCGCCAAATGTGCCGGATCCGCTAAAGCGATTTTGCGAGATGCTTTATTGGCGTGAACAGGCGTGGTCGATTGAATTAAAACGGCAGATATGGAGCGCCCGCCTATTCAAGACACCTTACCTGGCAAATCGGGCCGGAGACGGCGTGCAGAAGATTCTTCGCTATATTTTCGAAGGCATTCTCGTCTCGTTGATCGTCCAGATCTGTATGCTGCCACTGTCCGTCGTGTATTTTCATCGCGTTTCGGTGGCGTCCGTATTTCTAAATCTTTGGGTAGGTTTGTTCATCGCGATCGAGAGCTTTGCGGCCGTGATCGGTGCTCTTTTTGGACATATCAGTAGTTTACTGGCAACGCCATTTTTCGCTTTTGCGGACGTAACGAATTGGCTGATGCTCGCTTTGCCGCGGATGCTTTCGGTTTTCAACTGGGCGAGTTTTCGCCTTCCGGCGTACAGCGAAACCGGACGAGCGATATATGTCATATATTTTTTGCCGCTGCTGGTGATTGCGATCGCGGTCAGCCGCTGGAATCCATTTGAGATAAAAGTAACGTCGCGTTTTATCGACCGCCGTTTGTTTTACGCGGCTTTTGGCTTTACGTGGATTCTTGTTGCGATCGTGGTTTTTCATCCTTTCAGTGCGCCCCGGCCCGATGGACGTTTGCACCTAGATTTCCTTGATGTCGGCCAAGGCGATTCGGCGTTAGTTACGTTTCCGGACGGAAAAACACTATTGGTCGATGCCGGCGGTAAAGTCAGTTACCACCGTGACACCGCCGCCGGCGACGATGAAGAGCCATTCGTGCCGGACACCCGCAGCATCGGTGAGGCGGTCGTTTCGGAGTTTTTGTGGTATCGCGGCTATTCGCGGCTTGATTATATTCTGGCGACACACGCCGATTCCGACCACATTCAGGGCTTGAACGATATAGCTAAAAATTTCAGCATCGGGTTGGCGGAGTTTGGGCGAACGCCGATGGGCAATCCTAATTTTGCGGAGCTGTCGATGGTCTTGCAGCGGCGCGGAATTCCGTCGGAGATCGTCGCTCGAGGCGACCGGTTTAATTTTGGCGACGTGACTGTCGAAGTGCTTTATCCGATTGGAACGGACGAACCAAACGCCGTCTCTGATAATGACCATTCGGTCGTACTGCGGATCGTTTACGGAAGTCGAGCTTTTCTACTGACCGGCGATATTGAACGCGTAGCCGAAGCCGACCTCATCAGCGGTGGCGGCGATCTCTACGCCGATCTGATCAAGGTACCGCATCACGGCAGCCGCACGTCGTCAACGCAGGAATTTATCGATGCGGTTGCTCCAACTATGG
>JAYUDV010000215.1:0-4441 GCA_043739565.1 Chloracidobacterium sp. | reverse complement strand
CTTCCGAACCCGCGCTTGTGCTCCACATGATGGGTAAGAGTCCGGCGACAACAGTTGTGACCGTCATAACCTTTGGCCGCAGACGTAATAACGCCCCGTCGATCACCGCTTGCATTAGTTCTTTTGGCGTCAACTGCCGGCCGAGGTCTTCGCGCTTTTTATTTACCGATTCGTTTAAGTAGATGACCATCACGACGGCCGTTTGTACGGCGGTTCCAAACAGAGCGATGAAACCAACCCAAACCGCAACCGAAAAATTGTAGCCGAGAAGCCAGACAAGGTACACGCCGCCGGTTAATGCAAACGGAACAGCCATCAACACATGTGCCGCCTCAAGCGCCGAATGGTACGTCAGATAAAGTAGGCCGAAAATGACCAGCAGGACGATTGGCACGACAAAAAGCAGACGACTTTTTGCCCGCAGTTGGTTTTCGTATTGCCCGCTCCAAGCAATGTAATATCCGGCCGGAAGCTCGATTTGCTGCGAGACGGCTTTTTTCGCCTCATCGACAAAACTACCAACGTCGCGACCGCGAACATTCAGAAGCACGGTGCCGCGAAGAAGCCCGTTTTCACTCTGTATCATCGTCGCGCCTTCGACCTTGCGAATGTCGGCAACCTGGACGAGCGGCACCGTGCCGCCTTTGGCCATCGCAATCGGGATTTGGCCTAAAGCCTCGGGCGAATCGCGAAATTGCTTTGCATATCGAACACGGATCGGAAATCGCCGCCGCCCTTCGACGGTAACAGAAAGATTTGTTTCCCCGATGCCCTTTTCTATTGTGTCCTGTATCACCGCAACGTCAATGCCGTATCGCGCTGCCGCGGGTCGATTGATCTTGATGTCGATATAGGGCGAACCGCCGATCTGTTCGGGATAAACGTCCACGGCTCCGGGAACCTTTTTAACCACATCAGCGATCTGCCGTGAGATCGTTTCGAGTTGTTTCAAGTCGTTGCCTAAAATCTTGACGCCGACCTGTGTTCGGATTCCGGTCGAAAGCATTTCGATGCGGTTTATGATCGGCTGCGTCCAGATGTTCGTGACGCCGGGCATCCGCAGCTTTTCGTCCATTTTGGTGATAAGCGATTCGCGAGTCATGCCGGCACGCCATTGTTCCTGCGGTTTGAGATGAATAATGGTCTCATTCATATTCGTCGGCGCCGGATCGGTTGAGGTTTCTGCACGTCCGGCCTTTCCGACGGCCATTTCGACTTCGGGAAAAGATTTCAACATCTCGTCCTCTTTGCCCATGATCTTACTGGCCTCGTCGATCGAGATTGCCGGATCGGTGACGGGCATGAACATTACATCACCTTCATTCAAAGGCGGCATAAACTCGCCGCCGATGCCTGTCGCCAGAAAAATCGCCACAAAAAACAGCACCAACGCCATACCGATGGCAAGAGCGCGATGCTTGAGCGAGTAAATCAACACCGGTTCATAAAGGCTCCTGAGAAACCGCATCACCGGATTGGACTGCTCTGAGTGAACCTTGCCGCCTATAAGAAATGTGCAAAGCACCGGAACGAGCGTCAAGGCTAAGATCGTCGCTCCGGCCATCGCGAATGTTTTTGTAAAGGCGAGCGGATGAAAGAGTTTTCCTTCTTGTCCGATCAAGGCAAAAACCGGAATGAAAGCGAGAATTATTATCGCCATCGAAAAGAAAACCGGACGCCCGACGAGCTTGGTCGATTCGAGAACGACATTCCAAACGGCCTTTCGGTCTTTCGGGTCAACTTTTCTGATCTCCATAAACCGAAAGGCGTTTTCCGTTACCACAATTCCGGCATCGACCAGTACGCCGATGGCGATCGCGATACCCGCAAGCGACATCAGATTTGAGCTTATGCCCATGAAATACATAAAAAGAAACGAGCATAATACCGCCAGCGGAAGCGGAAGCGTGACAATAAGAATCGAGCGAAAATGCGCGAGAAAAATTATGTGTGCCAGCGTTACGAGAATGAGTTCCTCGATAAGCGTATGCTTTAGCGTGTCGGTCGCCCGGTTGATAAGCTGCGTGCGGTCGTAAAACGGCACGAGCCGAACGCCCGGCGGCAGCCCGGCCTGCAATGTCTCGATCTTTTGTTTGACGGCGTCGATCACTTCGAGCGTGTTCACGCCATAACGGGCAATGACCACGCCGCCGACTGCTTCCATGCCGTTTTTGTCGAGTGCGCCGGTGCGAAAGGCATTACCGATCTTTACTTCCGCGACATTTTTTACATAGATCGGCGTACCATTTGACGATCCGATCATTATGTTTTCGACATCCTCCGTCGAGCCGATTAACCCAATGCCGCGAACGACCGCCCATTGACCGCCTTGTTCGACTACATTCCCGCCGACGTTGTTATTCGACCGCTGCACAGCCTCAACCACGGTCGATATCGGAATGTTCACGCCACGGAGCTTATTCGGATCGATGTCGATCTGATATTGCTGAACGTAACCGCCGACCGATGCAACCTCGGCGACGCCGGGAACTGAATTAAGCTGATACCGCACAAACCAATCCTGTACCGTGCGCAAATCGCGCAAATTCATCGAATCCGATTCCAGCGTGTACCAAAAGACCTGACCGACACCGGTCGCATCAGGGCCAAGGGTCGGCGTGACACCCGCTGGCAATTGTTTTGTGACGAGATTTAGCCGCTCTAAAACTCTTGTTCGGGCCCAATAGAGATCGACATTATCCTCGAAGATAATGTTTATCATTGAAAAGCTGAACGCAGAATTTGCACGGACAACACGCACGCCGGGAAGCCCCTGGAGATTTGTGACAAGCGGATATGTCACCTGATCCTCGACTTCCTGCGGCGAGCGTCCCGTCCAATCGGTAAAGACAATCACCTGATTGTCCGAGAGGTCGGGAATCGCGTCGATCGGTGTGCGTATCAGCGCCCAATAACCGGCTGCCGCTATACAGAGATATATAACGATGACGATGCCTCGATTTTTTAACGACCACTCGATGAGCTTGTGGATCATGCTAACAACACCCTTTTTCCATCATCTTCGGCGGGCACTTAACCGAGCCAAAAGAACAAAAAACACAACAATCGCCCGGGTTGGGCTTTAAGATTTGCCCGCAGTTTTCGCATTCGTAAAAGAATATGCACGAATCCGCGGGCATCGCTATTTGGCATTAACCGACAGCGTGAACGAGCCTTTTCCGGCCGCGCCTTCGTAGGTGATCTGAGCTTGCCATTCGCCGGCCATTTCGATCTCGACTTTGCCCCGATAGACGCCCGGCGTTCCGGTTGTGGTCAGCGTGGCGGCGTTGTTCATAGCACCCATGCCGCCCATTGCACCCATGTGATTGTTAAAGGCCACCGCCCCGACATTGACCGGCTTGCCCGAAGCGTCGGAAAACGTCAATGTAAATTCCTGCGGGCCTTTCCTCAACGAACCATCCGCATTAGCAATCGTGGCGGTCAAATTGTTTCCGGCGGGCCCGCTCGCGATTGTTTTGACGGACGGCGGGTTAGTAGAACCCGAACCGCACGCCGCAATAAATACGATGGCGGAAAAAAGCGTAATTGAACTTATAAATAAAATAGTCTTTCTCATTTTGTAATCTCCTTTAAATTCTCGCCTACTTTCTCCTTGCCAATTAATTGACGACGATCTGGCCGCGCAGCATATCCATGCCGCACGTGAAATTAAACGTGCCGTTCTTTCGCGGCGTAAACTTGATTGTCACGGGCTGGTTAAGCGGCAGATCGCGGTGAACGCCGTAGGCCGGAATGACGATCATCTGTCCACACGTTTCGTCGGTTGTGCGGACAAATGTCAGTTTCGCGGGAATGCCTCGCCGAAGCCGAAAACTTTCAGGACGATAGCCGTTTTTGGTTAGAGTTATACTTACCCGCTGAGTTTTGCGCGGCGGTCGAGTCTTGCCTGTTTGGGCGAAAACGGTTGAGCCTGATAAAACCGCAAAGACGATCAACAACAGCGTGATGTTTTTGATATTCATAATTTAGTGCCTTCAAGATTGGAATTGATTGTACGGCTGGAAAGAGGCTCAGTTGAACCTCTTTCCAACGCCACGAACAACTAACTATGAATTAGCCGCCCTTTTTATGATCGCAATACGGGCAATGGCAGCTTTCGCCGCTCGTCGTAACCGTGACTTTGCTCATATCGGCACTCACTGTTTCGGATTTCTCGCCCTTCATTTTCATCGGGCACGAGCCGCCTTTACAGCAGTCGCAACCGTCGCACAAGGACGCCGCTTCCTTGCCCGAAGCGTCTTTATTTTTCATCGGACAGGAGTCGCCATTGCAGCAAGAGCAGGAGGTCGCCGTTTTGCTTGTACTGGTCGTTTGTTTGTACGCAAAGGTCGCAATGCTAAGTCCAAAGACCAGCAAAGCGACGAGCGCAAGTATCATTCGTTTGTTCATTTTTAAACCTCACTATCTATAATTAAGAAAA
>JAYUDV010000214.1:0-4443 GCA_043739565.1 Chloracidobacterium sp. | reverse complement strand
TTTCTTCTGCCCGAGCTGCGCAACCGAATCTGGACTCTCGTCATCTATCTGCTGATCATTCTTACGACCTGCCTGGCGACCTCGACGATCGGCCTGTTGTGGTCGTCCTTGTCGCGCAAGACGTCGGCGGCGCTGGTTTGCACTTATATGACCTTGCTCGCGTTGTTCGTCGGCCCGGTGGGCTTGGGCTGGTATCTTCAGGGGTTCGAGTCGATCACCGAGCAGCGGCTGGCGGCGCTCATGATCGGAAACCGCAAGACCAATAGCGTTAACGAAACCGTCCGTTGGATTCCATCCATTGACTCCCACAGTGCCGAGTGGCGTCCAGACGACATTATTAGCGCCGGCGACAGTGGCGTTCGTTGTTTCCCAGACCTTGTCGGTGCCGTACAGCACCCGGTTGCCAGAAGCGACAAAGGGTGCGTAGAACTGCTGGTTGTTGACATCGCCAGCGAGACCGGAGCCGGTCTGGGTGGTCCAGGTTAGGCCCCCATCGAGTGAAACACGAAAGAAGTTCGTGCCAAAGCTGCCGTTCGGGATCTGATGGTAGGCAACGGTGCCGTTAGATTGGTTGAACTTGGCAAAGCCGCCATCGCCTCCGTCCGTTTCCGTCCATAGCGTCGTGCCGCTGTACACCTCGATGCCGTTGTCCTGGCTGCCGCCTATGGCGATATTGGCGTTCGTCGGGTGCAGACCTATCCCCTGGAACTGGATCGTTGAGAGATTACCATTGAGGTTGCTCCAGGTAGGCACCGTCGGATCTTCTAAACGATAGATGCCCCCATCGTCGCCGTCCAGAAGCTTGCCATTGGCATCAAATGCTGTCGCATGATGATCGACGTGCGGCGAGATCACCCCCGAGCCGATGGGCGTCCATGCCGCGCCACTGTTGACCGACCTGAGGAAGCTGCTGCCGTTCGAGGCGCCGGAAACATACACGATCGCTGAGTTTGTCGGGTCGACGATCATGGTCTGGTCGTACCAGCCCTGGCCGCCCATGTAATTTGGCGGCGACAGGAGGTTAAAAATGGATCCCGCGTTGTCCGACCGAACGAACCGCGCCAGGGCGCCGGTTCCGGTATTGTTCTCGGCCGCGTCGTAGAGAACATTTGCGCTGGTGGCTTTCGAGACGGCAAGGCTGATCCTGCCGAAGCTCGACCCCACCGGAGCGTTTGCTGCGTTCAGTTGGGTCCAGGTAGCGCCGCTATCGGACGATTTGTAAACCGCGTTATTTGCCGTTCCAAATATGTATCCGACCGCAGCGTAAACGATGCTGGAACTATTCGGATCAATAGCGACATCAGACCACGGGAGATTCGATTCCTTCCCATTCGCTGCCGTCACATTTGTCCAATTGAGTCCGCCGTCAACGGTCTTGTAGATACCAGTGATGCCGGCGCTGAAGATGCCATTATTGCCTTGGTTCGCCATTGCCGCGTAAGCCACGTTTGCGTTTGTCGGATCTACGACGATCTTCGAACAAGTCATCCGGTTCGTGTTGAATACGCCGGAAGGGCCGATCCGGAGCGTCCAGTTCGCGCCTCCGTCTATGGAAGTGAGAATACCGCGGCCAAAGTTCGAGTCAAGTGAGTTGTTCGCCTCACCTGTCCCCGCGTAGAGGACCAGTGGATTACTCTGAGCGATCGCGATAGCTCCCATTGATACGGTCTGCTGCGCATCGGTGACTGCGGTCCAGGTGGTGCCGCCGTCGGTCGTCTTCCAAACGCCGCCGCCCGCCGCTGAGATGTATATGGTTAGTGGGTCGGTAGGGTGTGCGGCGATCCCCGTAATACGCCCGCTTACGTTTCCAGCGGAGCTGCCCGAACTTAACGGGCCCGGCCCGATCGACGTCCAGACACCTGCGACGAGCGACACGGTCGGTTCGACCGGGGCATTCAGTTGCGGGACGTTGTCGATCGGCTCCCAAGGTCTGGGTTGATATAGCGGGATCGGTGCAGCGGGTTGTGCCCGGACTGATGTTTGATCCGTCCGGACTTTGGATGATTGGGCCTTTACCGAATTCACATATAAACCAAGCCCAATGCCAGCGACCAACAAAAAAAATGTTCCGAAAACGATTAATTTTTTCATATTTACTCCAGGAAATTCGATTGTAATAAAATTAGAGGGTTCAATAGCCCCATCTGGTAATTAGTTAACCCGTAGTGACTAGTTTACTCAACAAAACCTGTCTAAAAACCGTTGAAAATCATTGCCGTGGCATTCCGCTTGGATTGCAGGTCATTTCGACAACGATATAGCGTTTCTTTAGTCGCTCGATCTCTTTCCTCTGCCGATCTAATATTTCTAAATAATTCGCCGGCGGATTTCCCCAA
This sequence comes from Chloracidobacterium sp., assembly GCA_043739565.1. Lineage (GTDB taxonomy): Bacteria > Acidobacteriota > Blastocatellia > Pyrinomonadales > Pyrinomonadaceae > OLB17. The sequence goes on along the minus strand of JAYUDV010000214.1, from coordinate 2,107 downwards.
CAGCCTTGCAGAAAATAGAAACGAATCTGCCTTCCTTTGCCATCCATCAATTTCCCGTGCCGGCATCGTGACCTCATTTTCTTCAACGTTTGTTTGACAGTTACTTTTTCGGCGTGTGTCTTACCAGATTGCGAGGTTGCCGTTGTGAAGCCGACGACGTCGTCATCCTTAACGTCGGATGCAAGACACGTATAGGTCTGGGCCATGGAGCGGAAGCCAAACAGAGCAATGAATAACAATATGTAAACGACTTTCAAATGAAAGCTCTCCTCATCGAATACTCGAAAGGACATCTATTCGGAAAACGGCACCACAGTCTCTATTTTCCGAGGCGAGTGGAGGACTAAATTCGGTTGACGAATGTTATATAAAACAGATTTACGTATATCATAAATTGAGCGAGATTTACAAGAAGATTTCGACCATTTGCTAACAACATAGTTTCTGCGGGACAAAAGAGCCGGAAGGGAAATTTGCCGCCAACTGTCAGCCGCCGGGTTTTTTCGAAGATTTTGTTGGCCCAAAAAACACAATTTTGCGGCGCGACCGGGGCTGCTCTTTTTATTTTTTTGTAGTAAAAAGCGGGATCGCGATGATCGTTTTCCCCGCCTTTTTATGCCGGTTTTTGTATTTTGCTGCTATTTGCCGTCTAGCCGTCTGACCCATTTAAGGAAAGAATCCTCATAGATCAGCCAATGCCCGCGCTCGAGCGTGCGCGGTGCGGTCCTAAAGGTCCCGTCCTCGCAAATGTGCAGAAGCCGGCGGCGGGTGAGTGGCGGAACGACGATGCGGTGAATGCGAATAAGACGCTCAACCTCATAGATGCGGAGCTTTGTCTGCGGCGATAAATCCAATAAGCGTTGTGTGGTGTTCATAATTGTTTTGTGTAATAAGGTTTGAATTTACCGCCGCAAGCTGCGGAAGTGTAGTAAAAACGGATGGTAGAACTCCGTCGGGGCAGAAAACTTGAAAAAGTAGGTCGTTTTTGGAAATACCGGTCATTTTGCGAAATAACGGATTCCAATCTTTCGAGATCTGTTTTAGTCTGACAATGGCCGGACGATATGTAAGCGGCGAGGAAAATCTCGATAATAAAAGGCTCACCCAATATCATCCGACCATTTGAATATATTAAATGATTATATTGAACACAAGAGGCAATTGAAGAGATGACATTCTCAGACAAAGACAAGTTAAAAGCACTGGCGATCGTCAATATTTTTGAGACGTCACGGCCGTTTGGCGACTACGCGGCGTGTGTCGTGCTCAATGACGGGGCCGGCGTATCGTATGGCATTAACCAGTTTACCCAACGGTCGGGATCGCTCGCCACGGTCGTCGAGACGTACCTCAATAAAGGCGGGATGATCGGCGACGAGGTCTTGAGATCAAGCTTGCCGATTCTACGACAGCGTTCGGCGGCCGCGATAGGCAGGCTGGCCGTGGACGAGCAATTCAAAAAAGCTCTCCGGGCCGCAGCCGCAGCCGCAGACACAGAGACAGGCAAAGCCACAACTACGGTCACAGGCACCGCCGAACAGCAAACCGCACCACCAGCTCCAACCGGGCCCGTCGATCTCCCCACGTGGCTCGAGGCGGCGCAGCCCAAGTGGCAATGGCGCGTCCGGTTTCAGACGGCCGTTTACCATCAGCTTGACCGGATAACCCGCGGCCGCGGCACGCGACTGATGATCTTTATGCCGCCGCGTCATGGCAAATCGGAGCTCGTCACCATTCGCTATTCGGCTTGGCGTTTGACGCGCGACCCCGGCCTTCGTATCGTCATCGGCAGCTACAACCAGCGGCTTGCCAACAAATTTTCGCGGAGTATCAAACGCGCCTACACGAGCGCTCCGGTGGGTGATCCGTTCGCCGGCAAACCTGCTCTCACGCTAAACGCGATGGAGGAATGGGAAACCCCGCAAGGCGGAGGCGTCAAGGCGGTCGGTGCCGGTGCGGGCATTACCGGTTACGGTGCGGACCTGATCATCATCGATGACCCGATCAAGAGCCGAGCCGCCGCCGCGGTCGAGGTTGATCCGCCGGATTCGGGTCTGTTTACGTCGAGAATATTCGACAATTGCCGCGCGATGGCGAGGCTCTACGC
>JAYUDV010000213.1:0-11035 GCA_043739565.1 Chloracidobacterium sp. | reverse complement strand
ACGTTTCGAGAATGACCGAAGAAGATCCAAACATTAAGAAACCTACGAAAACGAAGCTTCCTTCGAAACGAAGGGTTCGAGGTTTCTTCGCCAATCTTGGCCCCGGCCTAATTACGGGTGCGCCGCCCGCTGGTTTCGGTAGGTGTCACACGATAAATTACTTCAATATTTTCCCTAACCATGTCGTCAATCCATCTTACGCTGACGGCGGGCGTTAGTGTCGGATTAGCCTCGATGACGAGCTTAAAAGCTTTTGCCCGCTCATCCTCATCGGTTATTTGATCGGCAATTCCTTCGATAACCACGCTTTGCCAATGCTGGTTATCCGTCACTTCTTCGACTTGGAGACAAACGTTCGGATTGGATTTGATGATCTCAAACTTTTTGCCTTCGGTCGTATAAATAAAGATCTCACCGTTTGCAAAGGCATAATGAACCGGGACGACATAAGGTTTATTGTCCCGAGCACAGCCAAGATGGCCGTAGCCTATGCGTCCAAGTATATCGATAATCTCCGCATTGGATAATTCTTCAACCGCGATCATATTTAGACTCCCTACCTTATTGTAGTAATAATCTTAACAGCAAAGAGCGACGTTCGAAGAACCCTTCGTTTCTTGCCAAGCCAAATGGTTAATGCTAAATTCTTCGTGCGCGTCCCATGAACGCTCTTTTACTACGGCGACAATTAAACGAACTAATACAGGAGGACAATAATGAGCGAAAAAACGAATCTGAACGTCCCAACAAATGCCCCGACACGGCGGCAACTTATCGTAGGTGCTGCAATCGCGTTTTGTGGTCTATCTTTGGGCTCACCTAAAGCCTCGGCTCAAGACGGGAAGGAGATTTCTCGCACGGCGGAATCAATTCACCTGGAGCCTGTTTTCAATGCGAGCCGGAAACGTGTCTACGAGGCACTCACCGACGCTAAGCAGTTCGACAAAGTGATCGAGCTAAGCGGAGTTTTGAAGGCCATGCATTTGGGAAATAAACCTGCGGAGATCAGTCGCGACGTGGGAGGCCCGTTTACTTTATTTGGCGGCTATATCACTGGCCGGCACGTCGAACTTTTGCAGAATCAGCGGATCGTTCAAGCGTGGCGAGCGGGTAGCTGGCCCGTTGGCGTATATTCGATCGTGAAGTTCGAGCTTGTTGAGCAAGGCAACGGAACCAAAATAGTGTTTGACCACACGGGATTTCCCAACGGAGAGGCGGAAAGCCTTTTAGCCGGATGGAAAGCCCATTACTTTGAGCCGATGGTTAAATTGCTTGCTTAGGTAGAGACGAAGCCAAACAGTTAATGTTAAATTCTTCGTGCGAGTCCCATCGACAAACTCTTTTACGGTGACAATCTTGATGTGATGCGAAAGTGTATTCGTAATGAGACGGTTGATCTTTGCTACATCGATCCGCCGTTTAAGTCGCGGGCGCTGGCTACAACCAGATATACAACAACATCGGGACCACCCCGTCCGCGAAACGCGGCCACACCTCCTCAGAAAGGCGAGGAGCTGACCGTGCGCAGGCACCGCCCGTTACCGGCACATGGACGCGGGACAAATCCCGATGCAGCATCGGGATTACGAAGAGATCCTCTCAAACAAGAACGGCGTGCAGACGCAGCAGTCAATCTAGCACATTGCTGATACAATATTGTTAATGAATCCGCTTACGTCCGCTGAACTTGATCGTCTAATACCGAAATTGGCGCGCGACGAGCAAGAACTCGAAAAGATTCGGACTGAAGTTTCAGAATTGAAAACGCTTCATTCAATTCTGGTTGGAGACTCCCAGGACTTGTCGGCAGTCCGAGAAGAATCGGTTCACCTTGTTTTGACCTCGCCGCCTTATTGGAATCTAAAAGAATATAACGATCACGCAGAACAGCTGGGTCATATCGACAATTATGAAGACTTTCTAGACAAACTGGATGAAGTTTGGCGTGGATGCTTCGATAAGCTGGTTGTTGGCGGAAGAATGATTGTCGTTGTCGGCGATGTGATGCTTTCGCGGAAACGCAATGGATTACACAAGGTTGTCCCTCTACATGCCGACATACAAGTGCGGTGTGAGAAAATCGGTTTCGATAATTTGGCCCCGATCTTCTGGCATAAAATCTCGAACGCAAGTTTTGAAGTAAAAGGCAATTCGAAGTTTCTTGGAAAGCCATACGAACCCAATGGAGTGATCAAACATGACGTTGAATATATCCTAATGCTTCGAAAGTCGGGAGGTTATCGCAAGCCTGAACTCGAACAACGCAGGCTTTCAATTATTTCCGAAAAGGAATTCAATGAATGGTATCAACAGATATGGACTCTGACCGGAGCATCAACCACAAAAGGCCATCCGGCTCCGTTTCCGGAGAAGCTTGCGAATCGTTTAATACGAATGTTCAGCTTTGTTGGAGATACAGTTCTCGATCCCTTTCTTGGTTCTGGCACGACAATGCTTGCTGCTGCAAAGATTGGCCGACATTCGATCGGTGTAGAGATCGACGACGATTACGCAGATCAAGCAAAGGTCCGAATGGAAAAAGCATTTGGAATGTTTGATAAAGACTTAGTGGTGCTTCACACGGCACGTATTCCTCATGAGCAAACTGTTACCGCCTAATTTTGATTCGCGTGTTCGCGATGCAGTAATACATTTCTGGAGCGGGCGCCTTAGTTCGGAGACTATTTCTCAAGAAGGTGGTCGGGGTTCTGTTATCGGCGGAAAGAATCTTGATGGTTTTTCGGAGCTTATCCGCGAGGTTGCGCTGTTCTGCGGTATTCCGACCGAAAGCATTCTCGTTACGGGGAAGTCCCGGCTTACTCTTCCGGGCTATTTCCGTCCAACCAAAATGTGGGATTCGTTGGTCGTTTACAAAGGCCGATTAGTCGCAGCCTTTGAACTCAAATCACAGGTCGGACCGTCATTTGGTAATAACTTTAACAATCGTTCGGAAGAGTCAATCGGCTCGGCTACTGACTTTTGGACGGCTCATCGTGAGAACGCGTTTACTGTCTCAGATAACTCCGCACTCTTTGAGATAAACGATAGCAAGCCACCGTTTCTTGGATACATGATGCTTCTAGAAGAATGTCCGCGCTCAACTAGCCGGGTTCGTTTAGATGAAACCCATTTCAAAGTATCGCCCGAATTCATTGACTCGTCATACGCGAAACGATATGAATTGCTTGTTGAAAGATTGGTGGCTGAGAAACTATACTCGTCAGCGTGTTTGATCTTGTCCGACAAAGAAAATGGCGGGAGTAACGGTGAATTCTCGTCGCCAAAAATTACTCTTAGCCCTACGAATCTATTTGCCGATTTTGCGGCTGCATTGCTTTCAGCAAAAGAGACTTATTAAGCTGGCAAGTTCAAGCCCGACATGTTCCAGCCGTTCGACAAATTACAGATCGTAACTATCCAACAAATCCTCGACGGTGTTCGGATGAATCTCCCGCTAATGGAAGAAGTCACAAAGAAAGCCCAATAGGCCAAAAAAGACGACCAGCCAACCCTTTTATCTGAATAGTTCTCGCCAAAATCCGATAAACACGCGCCTACGCTAAGGAACAACGAACCCACTCAAAGGATTGCCAAAGAAGGCGTCGGTCTTGTATGCATTGCGATCCCACAGCCCATCCTGATCGCCGAGAACCTGCACCGGCAAGACAACGCGGCCGGTGCCGAGACTGTTCTGCTTGCCGATTCCTGTATCAACGACTTGGTAGTTCTTTCCCATCGTGAACTTGGCAGTGCGAGCGAGCTTGCCATTCTCAAGGATCTTGATCTCATACTCACCCGGATTCTCGTACATCCTGAAATACTCAGGCGGACGAAACTGCGGCTGCTTGTCCCAGACCATCGCCTTGAGCCTGAAGACACGGCGACAGTAGGTGTTGGCTGATTCAAATGACGCAGCATTTGTCTCTTCACAATTTGTATAGTCTGAATTCGTGCTGTCGGCCACGAGCTTTCCCTGGTAATATAGGTATGCCATGTAATTGCCGTAATTGATAAGTTTGGGATCGCCTTTGAACCAGGTTACGAAATTGAATGGCCCTTCCGTCGTTGATGGAGTATAGCCGGGACGGGCATCCATCACGTCGTAGCTGTAGATATAGCCGATGGGCAGGTTCCAGTCGTAATTGACGTAGTAAGCGAAGTTGTTCTTAAACTTTGGCAGATCGACGACGCCAACGTGAAACTTTTCGACCTTGAACTTACCGGTAAACAGCGTCTTGTTTGAGCCTTCAAGTTCGTTCTTCAGATTGATCTTGAATCCGGCAAGTCCGGTCTCGATTGTTGCATCCTGGTCTTTAACGTCGTTGGAGTTCATTCCGCACTCGGTAAACCACCAGTAACCCTCTTTGGTTTCTTTGGTGAAGCAGTCGAGCTTTATCCAAGGTTTGCCCGAAGGCAAGGTGAACTCCACCGACAACTGACTACCCGCTGAGATCGGCCCGACGACCCGGTAAGCGATCCGCGGTGTCCAGCTCCACGTTTCCTGATCCTCCTGGCCGTTGCGATAATACTGCTGGTTCGTTCGCAGCGTGACTTGGATTGAGGGCTTGTTGATTGTTTGGGCATGGACCGTCGCTGAATTTGAGAAAGTGACCAGGGCAGCGATGGTCGAAACCAGGAATATTGCGACTCGTTTTAAACTAATCTGGATGCTCATATTTCTCCTCCTAATTAAAAGTTTGGCTTATTACCTAAATTCAATACCTTCGAAAAATTTCTTCACTCTTTCGAGATTTTCAGCATCTTGACATTTTTCGGGAAATCTCTTAATCACGGATTTATTATTCCGCTGAATAATTCTTTGAAGTTTGAACATTAAATCACCTTTTTGGTACGTAGTTTTGTTACAAGGAAGGTCGCCTTCTATCCCTTCTTCGTCTTTTGCGAAAGGCAGGCATTTATCATAATAAAACGATGCCGTATTTCCTTTTACCTCAACCGTTAAAGAAAATTTGTCATAAACCTGAGATGTAACCTCATTTCTATATTTAGCCGCTAATTTGTCGCCGCTTCGTTGAACTTCCAATTGCTCGAGTTGATACCCTCCATTATATTCGAATTCAAATTTGCCAATCCAAAAATTTTCGTCAGCTAATGTTTGTGTTTGAGCATTTGGATTCTGAATCTTCGTTGTGTTTTCGGATTCGGTCTGGCCATCGCCGAATGTTGCTCCGTTCCATTCAAACTTAAACTCTTTATAAACAAGTTTTTTGCTTTCATCTCTCACGTCTTTGTCGGTGTTGACAAATATCAAAGTTTTACCTACTCGCGGGAGTTTCCAATAAGATTCATAATCACCCGAAGTCACTTGCGCCGGGAGTTTTGGAACAAATTGTTTGGTCACATCTGTCCATTTTCCAGCGTTATAGGTCAGGAATTTCAAATCGCCGTCGCAACCCGGCCCACAGCCGATTTCAGAAACTGCCAAAATATATGTGCCGTCCGATTTCTTAAAGAGTGCAAACTCCGACCAGCCTTCCATTTCATTATTTTCGAGTTTTATATAGCCATTGCTGATGTCTTCGACGGTAATCAAAGATTTACGGTATTCTGTGATTGCCGCTTTCCCGCTTATTTCTTCGCCAATTGGATGCGAATATCTATCGCTTGGCAATGCCAGATAAAAATCCGTTACAGTTTTCGGTTGCGCGAAGGTAAAAGCAGAAAAGACTAATAAAAATAAAATTGCAAAGATGGTTTTAATAATTTTGATCTCCTTAACTGCTCAATCGGGTTAATCCTACAAAAAATGGCTTGGCACGGAACAAGACGGGAAACAGTGCTCGTCCGCCTATTCGATCTCTCGGATGAACGCCGGTATATTCTTCGGGTCCTCGCTGAACTTTTTGAGTTTGCCGCCAAAGTCGTTCGAGCGAATGGCGCAATGCAATTTGCCGTCTGAAAGCGTGATCGCCAGATACGCATCTTCAACTCCGCCGGCATGCGGGGCGTTTCCTTCCATGACCAAGACGCCTTCTTCAAGTTGAATCGGACCCTGTACGTTCATATTGAGTTCGAGCAGGTCATAGTCCTTGCCCAATAGAACCTTCAGCCGCTTCATGATCGCGGGCTCGTTCTTGAACATCTCTCGCGGATACTTGCCGATATACTTCTTTAGACGTTGAGCGCTTTCAGAACCCGCCGCCTGGTTTGTGTTTTCGGATTCGGTCTGGTCCTCGCCTTTGGCAATGCTTAGTTCGAATCTGTATTTGTAGTTGGTCATCCGGTATGGCGCCCTGACCACCACGCGATAATCGCCGGTCGTCTTCGCCACGAAATAGAAATCCTGCGGATCGTTGTGAGAGGTGCCAGCGGGCTCGATGAAGATAAAGCCGGACAATCCTTGGTCGTCAGCGCGACCGGCCCGCTTGCCTTGCCAGACTACATTTCCGCTAATGGTTTGGCCTTTGTCAGCATGAAAGATGTAGGTGTCTCTACGGCTGAGCCGTGCTTCGCCGGAAATCTTTGTTGATGTGTGGCCGGAAGTAAATTGAACGCGCTGCACTTTTCCACGCGGCTGCTGAGCCAAAATATTCTGAGCGAGCGCGAGCATCGAAAGTGACAGAACAAAGGCTCCGACACAATATTTGTTTGGAAAACTGGCCCGCATGGTTTTCTTTCTCCCCTCCTTAGTCCGTTTAGACCAATGCGACTCCGAATAGTCACTGAATGACGCCGTCAATCACGCCTACCGATCCCAGGACCTTGCCCACGCCCTTTGCTTTCACTGTAACCGTCTGACCGGTCTCCAGCTTCGACACAGCATCCTTTTGATCCGCCGTGAATCCGCATTGGATATTCGGTTTCTGATGAGCATCCATCAAAAAGACAAGTGGAATTTTGGCGTCGATGATTCCAACCTTGCCGGTGACGATCACGATCTTGCCCTGGTAGAGCTTGTCTGCCTCAGCCTCATTTGATTCGTAAGCCTTGTACAAATCCTCGGCGGAGATAGTAATTCCCGTGCCTTCACGCTCGATGCGCTTTTGTTCCGTTGCCTTTTGCAAACTCGAACAGCCGAGAATCAGGCCGAGCCAGAGACCGAAAATAATAAGCAGGGTTACGAGGTTCTTTTGACCTTTCATTTTGTGTCCTTTCATGTTTGTTACGTCATTCCATTTTCTTTCACACTGAATGAGCCACTACCCAAGACAAATAGGCAGTGCCTATTCGTTGAACGCCCGCGCGGCAACCAGCACTCGCTTATTCATGTTAAACACATAATGGATTGCGGCGTGTGGGTTGCTCGATCGATCAAAGATTAAATAATCGTCAACCCAAACAGGATCGTCCAGCGGCCTGTTGGTAAAGTCCACGCCTTCGATCTCATAAACCTTCTCACTGCGATTGGGGATTATTACATGTACTACGAAAATTCGTTCAAAGCCCTTTTCCGTCATCAAGGTGAATGACGAAAATGTTTTGCTCTTGTTCATTACCAGGTTTTTCATTTCGGCATTCTGCGGCATCCTGGTTTCCACAATCTTGATCTCAGGCGCCACTTCCTTGAGCACATCTTCGCCCCGCGCGTGGCGATGAGGGTTTGGAATCGTGTCAGCACGCGATTCAATTCTGGGTGTTGTGTTGGTTATTACTAGAGTAAATTGAATCCTTTTTGCTCGGACAGCCGAGATTTCGAGTTTGATTTTTTCACCCTCTGCCAAATCAGCATCAAAGACGCTACTGTCACCAAATTCGTTCACCAGGGTGTCATCTTTATCATAAACCTCAAGTCCAGTATGGTTTGCCGGCGTTACACGAATCCTCACACTCCTTTTCTTTGTGTCGTTGTTGTGAAGGAAGTAAAACTTACTCGCCCCTTCCGTCGCCACGCCGGTGGCAACCGCAATATTCTTTGTTATGTCTCCGGTTTCAAGCTCGATGACTTCTGGCGACGAAGTTTGCGCTTTTGACAAACCGACCATTACAACCAGCGTCAGAGCGAGCATTGCGACCTTTGTCAAACTAAACCCCACCCTCATACTTTATTCTCCTTGTCAGTGATGCATAGAACAATACTACAGCCAACCGGCTCAGGGGCATTTTGTCTGGCCCTTGAGCTTGCCTTCTTTGACACCGGCAACACACTTGTCGGAGCAAGTCTTTGTCAGATAGTTCATCAGATCAGCATCTTTGTAGATGGCCTCTTTCTTGGGCGGGCGACCGGCATCTCTGCCCTTCTGCGAGTCGAGCCAGATGCCATAATGCGCGTCGAACTCCGGGTCGGCCTCAAGACAGTATTTGCTGCAAGCGAACTGTTGGGCCTCTTCGGCATTCTTGCCCTGGCCGGTGAAAGTTTTGCCTTCGTATGTGACCTCTCCGGTGCAGCTCGCATTACCGCTCGCGCTGTCAGAGGATGAGGAGCTGCAAGCGACAACCACGCCTAGCAGCATCAGTCCGGCGAGCAGCGCGCTGATAATCGTCGCTGATATGCGCTTTGGAAAAACGATATTGTCCATTATTGTCACCTCCAATTCTTTGAGCCGATGAGTTTTCATGTTGTTTCTCTCACGGTTGAGGAGCATCATTCACCCAGCGCCCGCGCTGGATCACTTTGGGCTCCAACTCGTGCCGTCTGCAAAAACCACGCGCTTCATCTTGCACTCGGCCTTGGTCGACCCCGGATAGAGGTAGTCTTGAACATCGTAAGTCTTGCCTTTTTCAATGGGTTGTTGAACGGACTTGACTATGTTCTGCCAAAGCATTGTCGTGTCCATCAAGACCTTTCCGCTGTCATCCGTCTCCTTAACCGCGAGATCTACCTGGCTGATTGGCTTGTCGGTGTTCACCTTGATCTTGTACGAGATGTTTTGCTTGTCAGGCGTGATTCCCAGCCAAGTGAACTCAACCGGAGCTCCGCTTGTTGATTCGGAAGTTGTTTGCGAGTTCTCAGCCTTTGAAGGCGTCGATTGCGTACTCGCATTCGACCCGGTGTTGCTGGATTCAGAGGGTTGCTTGTTGCTGCATGCAGAAAAAAGTGCAGCAGCCAGAATCAACACGATGTAAATTTTCATGTTCCTTACTCCTGTGCGCCGGGATAAACCGGCAAACTTTGACCGCCTACACTATCAGTGTGGTCGATTCTTTTTCAATATTCGGCAAAATAACTTTGTTCCAAAAATCGGGACTTGTCAATAAAACGAATTGCTCAAACTCACTAACCTCTTATAAATACTGGCTGAAACGCGATGATGCCGGATGCCAATGCGCCGTTTTCGGCACGGATGTCGGGCTGTTTCGCAGCGCGTCACGTTTGACGGCCACACGGCAGGCATGAACTGCACAATCCAGGTCCGCGCAATCGGCGGCTCGACAGGCCAATCCGATTGGAGCGACCCAAGCTCACATATGTCGATGTAATCCCTGGCTGCCGCTCAAAAATTTCCCCGAGCGAATGAGTCGGCACCACAATAATGGACTAAATGAATGTCGTTGATAATACTCGAATTTGGTGTATTATCAACGACATTGGTGTTAATAAGTGGTTATGCCGCTGCTTTCTTTGGAGATTAAAAAGGAGAAAACCATGAAAAGACTAATACAATCATTGCTCGTCACATTGTTTGGCGTAATCAGTTTCTCTGGGCAGGAGCCTTCAAAAGTAGTTAAGAAAGATCAAGATTCAACAATCAAATTTGAGCAAGTGATTTCCGGTCATCTAACCGACCTTAATGGCAATTACAAATTGCGAGTCACCGAGACGATCTATAAGCCTGGGGGCTTCATAGGTGAGCATCACCATGTTGGTCCCGGCATCCGCTATGTTGCTTCCGGACAATTAACCTATATTCAGCCTGACAAGACTACCATTTACAAAGAGGGCGATTATTTTTATGAATCGGGTAATGTTACCCATACTGCTTACAATAAAACGAATGCCCCGGTAAAGATTCTGAATTTTGAAATTTTGCCTGCTGATTGGAAAGGCTCGTCGGCAGTACTTCCGATAAAATGAACGATTTAGTATTACCGAAGATCGGTTATGCGTGGGCGCGGCATAACAACTCATTCCAGCCGACCCGCACCAGCTCGTCCTTCATGCAGGTTGTCGAATTCCTAGCAGCTTGTGTTGCATCGTGGCGCGGGCGGGTGAATTCCAGCGTTGGATTGCTAGTCTTATAATGAAAGGTAGAAATAAAAAAATGAAAAGCATTATCGTATTGGGTTTATTGATCTTTTTTTCGACTGCATCTGCCAGCAAAGCGAACGACCTTTACGTCTCAATTACTTTAACTGAAACCGAGCATAGTAGAGATAGTAATTCGATTAAAAAGATAATCACGCTCAAGGGGAATAAGATCGTATATGAAGAGACGTATAGCGGATTTAGAGCCAGCGAGGGCGAACCACCGGTCCGTAAAGAGCACACACTAACTGCTCAAGAGATAAGTAAATTGAAGCAGTTAATCAAAGCGAAGAATCTATTGAGGTCAGGGTCAGTGAAGTACCCGCCGGGCAAAGTTCCTTATAGATATTATGATCTGACAGTCAAAGTCAGATTGCACGGAAGAAGATCGTTGATCAAAGTCGCTGGACCCATCAAGTCCGATGAAATGAAGAACAGCCGGTTGTACCAGGCAACAGACGCCTTATTGGAGTATGTTAGGGCCATAATCAATAAGGGTTGAGGAGGTTCCTTCATGTCGCTTCCGGCAAACACTTCACATTTCGTTTGGGCTAATAAAGAAGTCGTAATTGAAATTAGCGGCAACGGACCGGATGAAACAAAATTGATTAAGATAAAATAAGTTTGCCAATCTCATTGGGCTAACGAGTCGCTCTAGCCGACGTCTTTGCCTTCGCTTCACTCAGGCAACGCCGCAGCGGAGTCAGATCGTTATGCCGCTCATAGAAACGAAAGGAGAATTATGACTAATACAACTGAAACGCCGCAAGTGTCGCTGGACACGTTTTTTGAGACTGCCCATGCCTTTCACCGGACGGCCGCGTTAAAGGCGGCAGTCGAACTTGATGTGTTTACCGCTATCGGTGAGGGAGCGGACACGGCGGACGCGCT
>JAYUDV010000212.1:0-1586 GCA_043739565.1 Chloracidobacterium sp. | reverse complement strand
TCGCCCAAGGTCGCGACTATCGGAACGTCCGAAGGGATCGAATGCATAGCCCGAAAATCTTTAGCGAGTGCATTTTTCGATTCAACGGTTTTACCCGTAAAATCGATTCCATTTGGGATAATGCGAATCTTTTCGGCCGGAAAGATCTTATGAAGCTGGCCCGATACGGCGCTTGACACAGCAATCGCCGCATCGACGTTGCGCAGGGCAAATCGGTGAAACGGCTTCATCGGAAATACGACGTGCCGAGTTAAAAGGAGTTTGGCACCTTTTGTCGTGCGGACGGCAACGCTCGCCGCCAGATAATCACGGGCGACGTGCGCGTGGACGACGTCAATCTTCTCTTTCTCAATAAACCGCCCGATCCTTTTAGCGCTAAACATGCCAAATGAATTGCGGATCGAAACGTGAAGAAAATTCCCCGGCGGCAGAAAATCGAGCCGACCCTGCCACTCGCTCGTCGGGCGCAGGGCAACGTAAACATCCTGCCCGCGTTTTACAAGTTCACGACACAGATCCACTAGATGACGCTCGCCGCCGCCAAATGTTTTAGCCGATGAAATATGCAATATCCGCACTTGCCGCAATTTTATACCGAACGCGGACACAAAAAAAGGCACGCTTGAATTTCAAGCGTGCCTCATGTCCCCGAAAGGAGCGAAAACTAGAAATAGAAACGAGCTCCAACTTGCATTTGGAACACCTGGCTTCCCGGATTGTTAGCAATGCTTAGCTTTCCAAAAGCAGGATTCGCCGCGTTATTTACGATCTGACGTTGGTCAATCGTCTGAAGGAACGTCGAGTTGGTAATGCCGTCAAGTCCGCAGCGGCTAAGAACCGGTGCAGCCACCTGACCGGGCTGCTCGATGCTGTTGCGGCAATAGTTGGTGAACGCCGAACTCGTAATCTGCATATTTGATCGATTGAGAACGTTAAAGAACTCGCTCGAAAGTACCAACTTACGGCTCTCGCCGAACCGGAACGCCTTCTGCACTCGCAGGTCAACGTCATAGAGTGAGCGATTGGTGTAGTAATTACGAGAGAGCTCCACACCAGGGACGAGTATTGGACGTTCATTACTGTTGCCGTCCCCGTTCAGATCCGATCCAACACGTGACTCGATCGGTACGCCTGAACGAAACCGGATCGCACTTGTCAGCTCAATACCGTGGGGCAAGTAAAACTGCGGATTCGCTACAAACTGATGGCGCCGGTCAAGTCTCGAATTGTAATACTCCGAAGTCAGGTCATAAGAATTGTCATACAACACACCACCGGCGTCACGTTCGTTGTCGTCGTCCGACTGCGAACGGGAGAGCGTGTAAAAAGCATTAATCTTGTACCATTTTTTGCTTACATTTACACGGAACGTCAGTGCCCGGTATCGTGAACGAGCCGACGAGTCGCGAAGCTGGATCGATCCTAATGCGAGAATCGGCCGAGACGCCCTGTTCACCAGAACGCGGCCCGTGACCGGATCAACACCGGTCGGAGCCGGAAGATTGATCTCGCGATTACGCTGTAAATTCGATGTATTTACCTGCGAATAATCAAGGCCAATAATTACATTCTTCCACATTTCACGC
>JAYUDV010000211.1:0-11059 GCA_043739565.1 Chloracidobacterium sp. | reverse complement strand
CATTTGTTTCAATAAGACTTCCGCATATTGCTTTGGCGAATTGATGTTCTTTAGGACGGCCTTGCCGGCGGCGTCATTGGCGTTGTCGATAACGAGATCGCCGATCCCGAGCAGCCGCTGCCACGGCGTTGCCGAAACGGTCACATCCTGTATCCGCCGGATCGGCACATTTCGCGTCGTTCGCGCGACCAATCCCGCATCGATCTCAAGTTTCGAATCCGTCAGCCTATACCGCAGCAGCTTTTGCTTAAAGTGATAAAACGCCGGTATCAGGAACAACAGCAATCCGAACAGCACCGCGACCCAGGTCGAAACAACCGTTGGCAAAAAAACGCTGACAACCGTCACCAACATCAAAGCCCCGACCGCCGCCGCCACATAACCTAACTTTACAAAAACAAGCGTCGGGCCGATTGAAAAGATCTCGGTTTCCGGCTCCCCTTCTTGATTCGGAGGGATTTCTGCGTTTCGCGGACGGGGTGGTAGATATGCGTCGTCGGTATGTGCCGGCGTCACTGCATCCCGCACCGCAACCCGAGTCGCAACCTCAGCCTCAATGTCAGCTCCGCATTTCCGGCAAAACTTGGCCGTCTCCGAATTCTCCGCCCCGCATTTTTCGCAATACATATCTGGGCATTATACTCTCGTCGCGAAAAGCGGCAAAGATATACATTCAACGGATTCGCGATCTTTTGCATCCAATATAAGTTATGAAATTGAACCAGGGCTTTTTGCGACCCGCCATATGGGTCGCGTTATTAATCTTATTGATCTGGCTGGCTACTAGTTCTCAGACAAAAAAAATAACCCAGCCGATAATTGGCGGTGTTGTCAATGGCAAAGCGTTGACTCTGCCGAAACCGGAATATCCCGAAGAGGCACGAAAGACAAAGCTCAGCGGCGTGGTGATGGTCGAGGTTCTAATTGACGAGGCGGGCAAGGTAGTATCTGCCAAAACTATCAGTGGCCTTGAAAATACCACGTTTCGCATTGCTGCTGAGGCGGCGGCAATGAAGGCAACATTTTCTCCCACGACTCTTAAAGAACAGCCTGTGAAGGTCAGCGGCGTGATTAATTATAATTTCACATTCGAAAAGAATAACGAAGAAAGGTTACGGGTTATGAGCGTGGCGACCTTTCTAACCACTCTTCGAATGTTCGCATCCGACGTGAACAAATTTAAGGAGGCTCTTGATGAGAAAGAGCTGCTAAAGGACGACCTGGCGGATTTTGGTGAATACGCCCCAATTCTTAAATCTCTCGAATCTCTAGAAAAGTTGCCCGTGGACAAACGTCTCGAAGCCATCGACTACGCATCGTCATTGGTCCGTGCGAAATTAACCGATCGCGACCGGTGGCAGTTTGAGGTTGGTAAAAATCTCGGCGAAACACTTGGGCCGCTAATGCTCTTTATCGCATCCGCCCGCAGTTCCGACGACCTCCGCAAACTCGACGGTGCTGCAATGAAACTAGGCCTGAATAAGATACGGAATCTCACGCTCTCGGCCCCGCCCGACTTCCCCCCGGACGTCTTGGCAAAGCTTAAAGTTTTCGCAGCCGTGGGAGCTAAGGACAACCTAGCAACTCCCGAGAACCTGAAGGACCTTGTTGAAAAGATGGGTGAGCTTTTCGACGCTATCTCGTCCGGCTCAACAAAATAGCGAGCGCCTCCCGACAAATATCGTGCTTTCAGCGCTCGAATTGGATCGGTGATTGCCTAGGGAAACAACCTCAGAAAAGATATTCTCAGACCGCGGGTGCGGCCCTGAGTTGGCTACGGAGTCATTTCGCTTTCGTAATCTTGAGGCCGGTCACGATGGCGTCGGTATTATGTGCAAATCGGATGCCGTATACGCCGTCGGTCGACTTGAGCTTACCCGCCGTTACGAGCGCCGATTTGTCATAGCTCGCGACGACTTTTTTGTTGATCGAGCATTCGACCTTTTGACCCTTGACTGTGATCGCGATCTCCTGGGTCACCGGGTGGCCCACGCCGACCGCCTTGTTTACTGCAGGGTCGGCTGCGGCGCGCCCATTCATTTGAAATGGCTTCGGGCCAAACCCGCGCACAATAAAGGTGCCGTTGCCGTAGGCCGCACAGTACAGGTAACTCTGCTGGTCCGTTCCGAGGTCGTTACCGGCGATTACGATGCCATACGGATGCGGGTGGTCGTTGATGCTCATGTACTTCGGCTCCAGAAACGTCGCGCTTACGGTGTAATCACCTTTCGCAAGGTTCGCGGGGTTCCAGTAGGTTACTGCCGGGCCGGTGGTGACGTGCAGATCTTTGCCCTCTTTGACCAGCTTTGCGCTATTGAGGGTCATGCCTGCCGCCTGTTCTTTGGCGTCGATTTTGCCCGTCCAACCCTTAACCAATACTCCGCCGCCCGAAACGCTGCGAGACTCACCCTCCTGAGCTGAGACCGAGGCGAGGCCAATGAATAACACTGAAAAGGCGAGAAACACGGAAAGAACAACTTGATTTTTCATATTCTCGACACATTATCATCAAACGACGATCAACTCAAATTACCGGCTGCGGATCACGTTGAGAGCGTCAACCAATTCGAAATCCACGCATCTAATATAACTTTTGAAATTTAACCCATGTGTTTTCCGTCGCCTACGATCTTTGAACTGAGAGTATATTGCTACTCGATGTTTTATACACAATATTACATGTCCCACTAGGGTGTGGGACAAGCGTGGAACAGGCGGGACAGCCATAGGCCTCGAGCACGCCTAACCTGATTGTTTGCAGAAATTAAAGCAACCAGCCGAAAAACGGATCGTCCCACGCATCACGGCGAAAAAAACGCCCGTCCGCCGCTTAAAATGCACGATTGAAGTGAGAAAAGGGACGCGTTTTCGCGCAAAAAAACGCGGCCGACGCGTGCCGGCCGCAAGTCTTTTCGACTAGTTGGAGAAGAATGCTATCCTCGGTGAGAACTCTTTAAAAAATGGAGAATTAAAAATGGAGAATTGAGAATTCTTTTTGATTTTAACTTCTGGTTTACAATGTTCCTTTGCTTTTCATTCTCAATTTTCAATTCTCAACTCTCAATCTTACTGATTAACCAGCCGCATACGGCCGTCGGCGAGACGGATCGCCACTGCGTTTGGCTCGTACGTACTTAGCGGACGGCCCTTTTTCTCTTCGAGCTTGGCCGCCGTCGAATTGTTTACCTTGTGTACCGTTCGGACATAGCTGCCGTCCGAGATCGAGCTGTAGCGGGCCGAAATTCGCCGGACATACTCTTGCGTCTCTGTGTATGGCGGTATCTGGTTGCCGTATTTCATCACGGCGCCTTCGCCGGCGTTGTAGCCCGCGAGGGCGAGATTTACGTCTTGCCCGAACATATCCAGCAGCATTCGCATATATTTGACGCCGCCCTCGATATTCTGTTTTGGATCATAGATATTGGTGACGCCTAAGCGGCGGGCCGTGCCGGGCATAAGCTGCATTAGGCCGCTCGCGCCTTTATTGGACGTTGCACGCAGCTTGAAACTTGATTCTTGGTGCATCTGCGAATAGATCAACAGCGGGTCGATAGAATACTTACGGCTCGAATCGACAATGTACGAATCGATCAATACGTCGCCCGTTGTAAACCCGTGCATACGGGACGTAGACTCCATCAAAAGCTTGCTGTACTGAGCGTTGGACATCTCGCGGTCGGCAAAACCTTCGGAAACGTTCATTCGCGTCTGCCGAGGCGTGGTTTTTGGAGCAATCATCGCTGTCTTTTTTAGCAGCCTTTTGTCCATTGCCCTACTTTTGTTCGTTGCCCGAGACGTTGCGGTATTTTTGACTTTGGCCCCGACCGGAACAAATTCGGTCCGGATAACATTCACGCCGCGTGCAATCTCGAAATTATCGAGTATGCGCGAGCGTTGCTGGGCAAAGGCGGGAATAACTGTGAGCAGACAGAGGATGAATACGAGGTGTGATCTTTTCATTTTGTAGGTTAGGGCAGACGGGTATCCGCGCGATATCTGGGCCGTTTCCGGCTCGCGTTATCGCCTACTTTATAAAAATGCACAAGGGGAAAAGGTTTCCACAAAATACAATAATATTTAATCTTGTTTTGCATTTTATGAGATTTTGAAGCTTTTACATGGCAGTTTTTTACGCTGAGTCTCGTGTTAACTGATAACGGACAACTGACAACCGATAACAAATTACGCTATCTTTGAGCTATGCTCTACGTCTCTCAGATTATTAACCGCCCCGTCTTTGACGCCCGAAATGAAAAGATCGCGGTCATCAAAGACGTTATCGTGCGTTACGGTGACGAAGAGTATCCACCGGTCATCGGCCTCGTGGCACGATATCGCCGCCGCAATTTCTTTATGCCGAGCCGCGATTTCACTGACCTCGGGCTGCAGGGCGCAACGATGACGTCTACGATCCTCGATCTGACGCCGTTTATCCGCCGCGATGGTGAGGTGCTGCTGGGCAAGGACGTGCTCGACAACCAGCTTATCGACGTTGACGGCAAACGTGTCGTCCGCGTCAATGACGTGCAGCTCATCGAGGCGGGCAACATGTGGCGTGTATCGGGGGCTGATGTCAGCCTTCAGGGATTTGTCCGGCGGCTAATGCCAAAAGGTTTTTACGGCAGCGATCGTATCGTCGAGGTAATAGATTGGGCAGACGTTGGATACCTAGCGACCGATACGGCTACAGTAACTGTTCAGCTAAAGTCTTCCAAAGACAAGCTTTCCCGACTCCATCCCGTCGAGATCGCGCAACTTGCCGAAACGTTGTCTCCGATCCATCGCACCGAGGTGGTCGAGAGTCTCGATGATGAGTTTGCGGCAGACACTCTCGAAGAGATGTCAACAGAGGCACAGGCACGAATTTTGGAGGACATGGATCAAGAGCGCGCCGCTGACATTTTAGAGGAAATGTCACCTGACGACGCCGTAGACGTGCTCGGAGAATTGTCCGACCAAAAGGCCGAACAACTATTTAACCTGATGGATGATGACGAAAGAGCGGATGTAGCCGAGTTGATGCATTTCGCCCACGACACGGCCGGTGGCCTGATGACGACGGAGTTTCTGGTGTTTCCAAAGGATCTGACGGTGGGCGAAACAATCGCCGGCCTTCGTCAAATGGCCGAGACGCCGAACATGATCTATTACCTCTACGTGGTCGAAGAAGCGAATTCGTGGAAGTTGTGCGGCTTAATAAGCCTCCGCAGCCTGATCCTCGCCGACCCGACGTTTAAGCTTGCGGACGTGATGCGAAGCGAATTTCGCTTTGCCCACCCGTCGGAATCAGCCGAAGAGGTCGCCCAAACCATCTCCGAATACAACCTGCTCGCCCTGCCCGTGATCGACGACGAAGGTGACATCGCCGGTATCGTCACCGTTGACGACGCAATGGAAATCCTGCTGCCAAAAAATCTACAGAGACGCTTGCCGCGCCTTTTCGGCTAGCGGAGGCTCTCGGCTCACCTAAAATTCTTTATGAGAATAATGTCGTTGCCGCCCGTCGAACGCGAGACAATAAAGCGCTTGCCGTCCCTGGTAACGTCATAGTGGTCGATAAACTCCGATGTAAATTTTGTAAGCTGTTTCGGAGGCCCACTTGCGACCGGCATGCTCCAAATATTCCCGATGTCGTTGGGCTGGTTTATAAAAAGAAAGTCCTTCGCGTCGGCTGACCACATCACGTTACCGGCTGTGGTGGGCATGTCGAGTACTCGGACAAGCTTGCCGTCATCGAACGAGACGAGCGCCGGGCGGAACCGCCGCGGGCTTACGGATTCATCATAATACAAACAGGAAAGGAGCTTTCCATCAGGCGAGAATATCGGAAATTGCGCTACAACGTCCGAGACCTGGACGGGTTCGCCGCCGTCGGTCGAAACTTTCCAAAGTCCGACTTTTCCCGTTCTCCACGCGTGAAACACTACCCACCGACCGTCGGGCGAGATGTTAGGATTGTGATCGTCGTTCCCTGAGGTAAGTTGCCTCGCGTTCCCGCCATCCGCATCGATGCGCCAGATATGAGCAGCGTCATCGGGGCGGCTCGATTGAAAGACTATATATCGCCCATCCGGAGAAACTGCAGGGCGGCTGTCAACGAAGCTGTCAGACGTGAGAGGCTTGGCCCCCGTTCCATCGGCGTTCATCACCCAGAGATCCGTATTTTCGCCTACCTTGGCTGAATAAACTATCCGTCCGTCCGGCATCGATGAAAAGCCGTATTTTCCATCCTGTTTACCGTTCGTTATCTTGCGGGCATGACTCTCATCGTCATTGGGCCCCGCGACCCATATCTTTGAGGACCAATCGGATAGTAGCGTGGCAATGGTATTCGAATCGGCGGTCACGCTCAGGCTTGTGCTGCCGTAATCGTTCAGATCGTTGGTAATTCGCTGTACGCCGCCATCCGGGTAGGAGATATGCCAGATCTGGACCGGGCCGTCGGGTTTATCAACACCACTTACGATCAACCCGTTACCCTGCTCAACCCAGAGAAGGGTCGAGACGGTCCTCGTCCATTTATTATCTGCGATCAGTCTCTCAGCGCCACCCTCAACCGACATCTCTGCCACCGAGATTGAGTAGCCGCCCGCGCCAGAACTTCCCACATTATAAGCGATCCTCTTACCGTCCGGCGACCAGGCGACCGTATCGGCCATCCATTCGTCGCCGCTTCGTGAAGCGAGTTTTTTGGGTTCGCCGCTGCCGTCCGTGTTGCTGATGAAAAGCGCACTCTCGCCCGTGCTGAAGTTGATGCGGCCGAATGCAAACTGTTTGCCGTCCGGCGAAAATGATATTGCGGTGTGGACGTCGTCGATGATCTTTTTTGGCTCACGCCCGCCTAATACCGGGATCTGATAGAGGGAACCCAGAGTATTGGTCTTGTTGTTGCCCATGACGAAGTAGATCAACTCCCCGTCCCTCGAAAAGGTTGTGCCGCCGAACCAGGCCTCTTCAACCGGTGGGATGATCTGTAGTGAGGTCTCTTGCGAAACCTGTTTGACCCACAGCCCCGCCTTGCCCGCCTCATAGAGTGCGTAGGTTACGTATTTGCCATCTGGTGAGATCCCGACACTACCCGGCTGTCCCGCTAACCCGGTCACAAGCCGCGTGATCTGCATTTTTCGGTCCGGATCAACTTTCTGTCCACGAGTCTTTTGCCATACGTAAATGCCGCCGCCGGCTACCAACAGCAGAGCCAATACAACCAGCGAAACGCCAAGTTTGCTGCGCTTCAACTCATTGAAAATAATATGAGCGCTTGAACTTGAGCTCGCGGTAAAAGCTGTCACATCGGCCGCCGAATGATTGGCGGTTATGTTTGACTGGCTCGGGCCGCCGGCAGTGGTCGGGGGCGGTTCGCTCAAGGTTTCGTGTACCGAGTCGTGCACGCCGGCCGCATCGCGCATCTGGTCGCGCACATCGCCGAGCTCAATCGCAACCTCCTTAATGGACTGGTAACGCCGGTCGGGATCTTTAGCGAGACACCGCCGGACGATCCGCTGAAGATCATCGGGAGCTTTTGGATTTGAGTCCTTGATCTGCGGCGTCGGTGCGTGCACGATGTTATGAAGCGAATCGAGAGTATCCTTGCCGTGGAAGGCACGATGCTTCGTCGCCGCTTCGAATAGAATGCAGCCGAAAGCAAAAATATCCGAGCGGTGATCAATCTCGCCCACCCGCCCTTGCGCCTGTTCTGGAGACATGTAGCCGATGGTGCCCATGACGGTGCCCGGCAGCGAATGTTGTTGGAGCATGGCGGTCGCGACGTCGCTTTGCGTCTGGTCACCAAAGCTTGCATGGTTCTGCGGCTCAACCAACTTTGCCAGTCCGAAATCGAGGATCTTGGCATAGCCCTCAGTAGAGATCATCACATTGTCGGGCTTTAGATCGCGATGGACGATTCCGGCCGAATGTGCCTTTGCCAAACCCTCGGCGACTTGCACGAGATAGAGTAGGAGCTTTCTGAGATCAGTATTTCCATGATGAATCTTTTCGCGAAGCGTTACTCCATCGACAAACTCCATCGCGATGTAATTTGACGTATCTGTCGCTCCGATTTCGTAGATGTGGGCGATATTAGGATGATTGAGCGCCGCTGCCGCCTGCGCCTCCTGAACAAACCGCCGCATCCGGTCCTCGTTCCCGGCTAGCTCCGGCGGTAAAAATTTAATCGCCACTCGCCGTTTGAGCCGCGTGTCTTCGGCAAGAAAAACCTCACCCATGCCGCCCGCACCCAGAGCGGCGATTATTTTATAATGCGAAATATTTTCGCCTAAATCTGGCATCTTAAATGTTTGGGAATTATAGCATCAAAACAAATGATTATAGCTTCAAAGGACTTTAAGAGCATCAAAAAGTAAATTATAGTTTTCCGGCTCAGGAAACCGTTCATTCGATGACGACGTAAAATGGTAATGCACTTGTGGCTGCGGGTTGGGGCTTGATAAACTAGGTGGAACGATTATTATCAGACCTTGGAGGAAAATTTATATGAAACGAGTAGTAATTTTATTAATGGCATTCTTTGCTTTTGCGATGGCGGCAAATGCGCAGAGTTTGGTGGTGGGATCGGCGATGGAGAGTTTCTCTCTTTCGGATACTAACGGCAAAATCCAGACGCTAAATGATGTAAAAGGCAAAAACGGGGCCGTAATCATTTTTGTCTCGGCCGAGTGTCCGGTCGTTCGCGGCTATAACGAACGGATGAATCAGCTTGCAGCCGATTACAAGGCAAAGGGCATCAACGTCATCGGCATTAACTCAAATGTGACCGAAACGCCCGGTCAGATCAAGGCACACGCCGACGCGACGTACAAATTTCCGATTCTTATCGATAAAAACAGCGTGTTCGCCAACAAGCTCGGTGCAAACGTGACGCCTGAGGTCTTTTACATCGACGCTAAGAATGTGCTGCTTTATCACGGCGCGATCGACAACGATCGGTCCGGCGGCAACGTCACGGAACCATTTTTGAGAACAGCGTTTGATGCGTCGCTC
The DNA here is from genome assembly GCA_043739565.1 of Chloracidobacterium sp. Taxonomy (GTDB): domain Bacteria; phylum Acidobacteriota; class Blastocatellia; order Pyrinomonadales; family Pyrinomonadaceae; genus OLB17. The sequence goes on along the minus strand of JAYUDV010000211.1, from coordinate 2,059 downwards.
TCCGGCAAAAAGATAACGCGAACGAGTGCGAACGCCTTTGGATGCTCGATTAAAAAGACGGTCGAATAGTTTAACAATATGTTGTTATTTATAAGATTTACGGCGAGAGCGGCCACTTGTGTCGCTTTCGTTTTTCTGATGTGCCAGCTTGGTATCGCACAGGGAATTGCGGCCAATGGCAAAAACGGCGCGAATGCGGCTCTGGCAATAAAGGCTGGGTCAGAAGTCACTCAGATCGACATCGAGGGCCTGAAAAAGCTCATCAAGCCAAATGGTAAACCGCTGCTTATCAATTTTTGGGCGACGTGGTGCGACCCGTGCCGCGAAGAATTTCCCGATTTGGTCAAGGTTCACGCTGCCTATCGCGGCAAGATCGATTTTATTACCGTCTCGCTCGACGATCTTGCCGACATAGCGGGCGGTGTACCCAAATTTCTTGCTGAAATGAAGGCCGAAATGCCCGCCTATCTGCTCCATACGCCGGACGAGAGCGCCGCGATCGCGATGGTCTCCAAAGATTGGAACGGCAATCTGCCGATGACAATCCTTATCACGGCCAGCGGCGATGTGGCTTATGTGCGAAAGGGAAAGATACGCTACGAGGCTGTAACGGTCGAGATTGATAAAACACTCGCTCCGCCAAAAACCACGCAATAGACCTAAAACCAACATCTGTGGGATCGCAAATCGCGCCCGTTTGCGTTAGAATCGCTTCGCTCGAAATGATTTTAACGCCTTCGGCGTGAATGGAGATTCTTCAAATGCATAAATACAAATTTGCGTCCGCTCTCGTCCTGTTAACTATATTGTTTACTATAGTTGCGGTTGGCACTACGACTGTTTTTGGTCAAAATACATCTGTTACGCCCGATCCGCCCGTAGGAAAAGGCGTCGTCGTTCTCAAAGCCACGCGGCTGATCGACGGAACCGGTAAACCCGCTGTCCAAAACGGCGTTGTCGTGATAACAGACAACATCATCACGGCTGTTGGCTCCAGCGGCCAAGTACAGATTCCGAATGGCGCGAAGGTCATCGATCTCGGTGACGCCACGCTGATGCCGGGATTTATCGACGCACACACGCACGTCATTGGCCGCATATTAGGCGATCCGTCCGGTAACGATGCGGTCGTCAAGGATTACGATTCATTCGGCGCGATACTGGGGACGAGAAACGCAAACAACATTCTGCTTGCGGGATTTACGACGATCCGCAATGTCGGAGCTCCAAATTTTGACGACATGGCCTTGCGCAAAGCGATAAACGAGGGCTGGGTTCCGGGGCCGAGGATGATGGCGGCCGGACACGCGATCGGCATAACCGGCGGGCATTGTGACGAGAACGGCTTTAAGCCGGGCTTGATGGACGGCGGGATAAAAAACGGCATCGCCAACGGCCCGGAAGAGATCCGGGCGGCTGTCCGCTATCAGGTCAAATATGGCGCCGACGTGATCAAAATATGTGCGACCGGCGGTGTCCTGAGCGAAGGCGACGCCGTCGGTGCGACGCAATATACCTACGAGGAAATGAAGGCTCTCGTTGACGAAGCGACAAAGCTAGGCCGAAAAGTCGCCGCCCACGCCCACGGCACCGAGGGCATTAAGATCGCGGTCCGGGCGGGTGTTTCGTCGATCGAGCACGGATCCTTTCTGGACGAAGAAGGCGCTCGGATGATGGCCGAGCGAGGCACCTATCTCGTCCCGACGCTTATGGCCGGCGAAGGTGTTGAGAGGTTGGCGAAAAGCGGCGTGCTTAAGGGCTTGATCGCCGAAAAGGCTCTCGCCGCCGCTGCGGCGATGCGAAACGGCATCCGCATCGCTAAGAAAAATAATGTAAAGATCGCGCTCGGCACCGATTCCTCGGTGATTCCGCACGGCACAAACGGCCACGAATTTACGCTGATGGTCGAATGGGGCGGCATGACGCCGATGGAATCGATCGTCGCCGGAACGTTTGGCGGCGCCACGCTGCTCGGCTGGGAAAAGAAGATCGGCTCGCTCGAAACCGGAAAATGGGCTGACATCGTCGCCGTTCCGGGCGATCCGCTCCGCGATATTCA
>JAYUDV010000210.1:0-1589 GCA_043739565.1 Chloracidobacterium sp. | reverse complement strand
GCCGGTGAGCATATCTTCAAACTGGTAAATATCAAACGAACGGAGCCGTCGGTGGATCTATTCACGGTGCCGAGTGGATTTCGAATAGAGACTGGCGGTCCGGAACGCCGCCCGGAAAAGGAATGAACCTCCTGCAATTTGTTTAGGACGTCGGAAACAGGGGAAAATGCTCGAAGAGGTTCTTAATATAAATTTGCAGACAGAGGCCCCATTTTCCGCAATCGCCGACGGGGGCGAATCGCGAGCTTCAGACGAACAGCTTGTTCAGGCGGTACTCGGCGGGGACGAGTCTGCCTTTGCGGAGATATTTGAACGATATAAACGGCCGATGACGCGGACAGTAAGCCGTTTTTTCCGTGACCGGAGCGATGTCGAGGAATGCGTGCAGCAATGCTTTACTAAGGCGTACTTCTCGCTCAAAAACTATCGCGGCGGCAAGGACAGATCGTTTCCGGCGTGGATGACGACGATAGCCGTAAACGTCTGTTATGACGAGTTTCGCCGCCGCGGCCGCAGACCGGAAAGCCTTTTTACCGAGATGAGCGACGCGGAGAACGACTATCTCGAAACCGTGGCCGACGGGCGAAAACCTTCGGTTGAGAGTTCACTGGTCGCGTCACAATTGGCGGAAAAGGTGCTTGCGGGGCTTGACGCTAAAGACAGATTGGCTATGACGCTGGTCTACGCGCAAGATTACACGTTAAATGAAGTTGCCGATGCGATAGGCATCACAACGAGCAATTTGAAATCGAGACTATTTCGCTGTCGCAAGCAAATCAGAAATCGATTTGGGCATTTATTTAGATAAATCAACGTTAGGAGCGGGTTATGAAGAGACTGAAATTGGCCGTATGCATCGCATTCATTATCACTTTCGGTGCATTTGTGCTGTTCAGATCGGATTCCGTGACGGGCCAGACCGGCGGTTCGGCCATATCGGCCCCGACCGGCCTTGTTGCTTCGGATAACGCCTACGCAAATAAAGTGGGTCTGTATTGGGACACGATCCGCGGAGCGAATGTCTATCGGATATTTCGCAGCTCGGTCAATGACTCGGCAACGGGCGTTGAAATTGGCACAACCGCACAGAATACGTTTCTGGATGCGTCGGCACCTGCCGGACAGATCTTCTTTTATTGGGTAAGAGCTGAGAACGGCGACGTGGTGAGCGGATTTAGCGCGGCTGACCAAGGCTCGCGGGCTGTAGCCGGGCCTCCCGGACCAGTTCCGCCGATAAATCCGCCGCCGGTTCCGCTGGGCAATCCGATAACCGCTACAAAAGTATATTTGGGAAAAACCCTGTTCTGGGATGAGCAAATGTCATCGACCAGGACTGTTTCGTGCGGCACTTGCCATCACTCAGGTACTGGCGGCACAGACGCTCGGACCATTACGGCGACCGCCGCATCGACCAATCCCGGCCCAAATGCCTTATTGGGCGATGCCGACGACATTGTCGGCTCGCAGGGCGTTCCGTCAAATAATGCGGATGGAACATATGTAAATATTGCGACTTATGGACTCAATTCGCAGGTGACCGGACGCAAGACCGTTTCATACGTCAATGCGGCTTACGCACCGCTTTTATT
>JAYUDV010000209.1:0-4476 GCA_043739565.1 Chloracidobacterium sp. | reverse complement strand
TCCCTCCTCATTTTACTCTTTCCCATCCTTCCCAAAAACTCTTTCATGTTATATTTTTCAACAGGAGTTTTGACACAGACTCTTTACGGCGTGTTGCGATTCGATGTATCATCTCCAGCCCGTTTCAACGTGCTTAAATGATATTGGCTTAAGCCGCCGGAGGTAAGGACGTTAAAACGCCCTTTGGATATTTTGCTCGGTCTGTCCACGCGATGAATCGCGTGTCTATCTGCCCTGCGGGAAAGCCTCCTGAACGAGGCTGAATCAACTTCCAGTCGCCGAAGGTGACAACAGTTGAACCGTCGAAGACGGTGACATATTTGTAGTCCACATTGCCAGATGTGGGAATTGTCGTGACAAATTAATCGGAACCGTCGAAGGCGGTGGCATACAGGCTCCCCGCCGAGTCAGTACCACGAGCGGTAGCGACCCTGGGTTGTTTCTAAGACGGGTGGACACGTTTCGTGGACGGGGTGGTTCTCTTTACGTTATGCCGCCGTTTTCAACGGCTCGAATATGGTGGCGATACAGTTCCCCACAGTTTGCACTTTGGGCTACAAATATACCGTCGGCATCGCCGACTAGGAATCGCGTTTTGTCATAACCACATGTGGTAACGGGTGGTTTAAGATGGGAGATATTCAACTCGCGGCTTGTATGACGCCCACGTTCGACCACCCGCTACCGCAGGTGATTCTGACCTTACCCACGAGGTAGTAGTTATCTGGATAGATGGAAGTAGATCAGTTTTGACGGCATTAACCTTAAAAGAGGCTGTTTTGATACTCCAGTTTGGCAAGGCGAAGGTCCGCCATCGAAAAATGGGTGTCGTCGGATTCAAACCCTAAGAAATGTCGTCCCAACATTTTGGCCGCCACTAGTGTAGAACCACTTCCCGCGAATGGATCAAGGACGATTTGGCCTTCAACTGTCGTTAGCTCGATAAGTGATTGTAGTAAACGAATCGGTTTTTGAGTCGGATGTTGTCCCCCTTCGCCGCTAGCGAAACCACTAGTTAATACATTGTCTGGAGTTCTTTCATAACGCAGAAACGCTTCCTCATTGAATGCTCCAACACCGTTAATTAAGACATTGTCAGCAATAGTGCCACCGATCTTGTAAGGCTTTGTAAACCAGAGTACAGGCTCGAAAGTTGGCCGAAGATTTCCCACTCTCCACCCGTTCCATATCTCTGAGTCGTTTGCATCGTTTCGTCGGTCAAAAACTGTGCTGATTCGTTGAGCTCGATGAGGTGCCCGTTGACGCATCCACGAAAACATGTCCTTAAATGAAAATCCTGCATCTTCGAGAGCGGCCGTACAACGATGAGCCAGACGCCTTCCGGCAAACACTATCGCCGAACCGCCCGGTTTCAATACACGAAGCCAGTCATTCGACCATTGTGCGCACCAATCGTAATATTGTTTCGGTATGGCTCTGTCTGCCTCCGACCAACCATTGATTGGTTTGCCCCGCTTCTGGAAGATAGCCCCCGCCTTAAGCTGAGCCGGACTGGTTCCCAAGTAAGCGGAATTCGTATTGTCATGCAGAACGTCCCATTCTTCTTTGCCGATTCCATATGGAATATCGCTGAGGATGAGATGGACATAGCTATCCGGAATATTTTTAATTCCAAATATACAGTCGTCTTTAATTATTCGGTCCAACAAATCGTCCATGAATCTCTCTCATCCAACATCGAGTATGCGATTGCTCCGTACCGCACTGATCTTCCTTTCTTTGCTGTCAATCTTATGAACCCGAACGAGTTCATTAATAGCCTCGTTATGACTCATACGCATAATCTTTTCACGTTCCTCTGCAAGATATTTTAAGGCCAATTCTTTGGCAATCACAATAGATTCCACTGCCGCTTGTTTTTCGTTGAGCCACAATGCCGTCATGCGTTCCGAGGAATCAAGCATCGCTCGATTAACAGCATACCAATATGGCGTTGACTCTTTCGAGGGATTTAGAACGGGTATTGCATCAAATATCGTTTTAAAGATCGTTGAAATTCTTGCCGTTCCTTCAATGCTCGCGAATTTCGTTAACATCGCCAGGTGCGAATAAGTAAATATGCAGACGTTACGGGTTGTAGCCTGTTGATATATTTGGCTTGAACTTGTCGGTAGCTGATAAATCGGACAAACCACTATTGCGTAAGGCTTGCCGCGTTTCCACCCGTCCATTGCCTGCATTTTGAAGTCTTTTTGATTTTTAGCCGTTCGGCTTAATCTGAATGATTTTGCATCCGCGACAAAGCTGTAATCATCAGCGACGACCTCAACATCGGCGGCGTCCGCCCGCTCTTTTAGAACCACACTCTGCATCCCAAGACTACGGAATGCCTCGGCAAGTACACAATCGGTATATTTCGAATATAGTTTTTCCTCGCTCGAATCGTGATGATACGATTCAGGAATATCGCCGCAAAGACGTAGATGATCGATGAGAACCGCATTGCCGTGTTTCCGAATCTCGTTGGAAAGTTCTTGTTCGAGACGGGTCGAATCGTCACCAAAATTACCACTGAGCTTTCGAATCTCCTCGACCCAATATTTTCTTCGCTTGATAGCGGATTTCTTAATCTCAACGGGCATTGTTCTTCTTAAATGAATTCGATTTGGAATGTAAGACGAAGATAGCACTTACCCCGTTTTCATCGCAACAAGTAGGCTTCGCTCATTGCCGAACGAAGCCTTATAGACTTCCGCAGCGAGGAGTAACGCTGACAGGATGCCCGCGCGCTCCCACGCGGCCTATTCTTCGCCCTCATCCTCCTCCGCCGCCAGCAGCGAGACGCTCGTAACCAGATCATCCTCCCCCGTTTTTATTAGGGTGACGCCTTGGGCGCTGCGGCCGGTTTCGCGGATGCGGTCGGTGCCGAGGCGGATGAGTTTGGCCTGTTGGGTGATAATCATGATCTCGCTGTCGTCCTCGATCGGGAACGCGGCGACGACTTTGCCGGTTTTGGCGGTCGTTTTCATGTTGATGACGCCTTTGCCGCCGCGTTTTGTCAGGCGGTAGCTTGAGACGAGCGTTTGTTTGCCAAAGCCTTTCTCAGACACCGAGAGGATTTTTTCAGTTCCCTCCTGCGAGACGCAGCAAACCGATACGACAAAATCGCCAGTGCGGAGGTTGACGCCGCGAACGCCGCGGGCGACGCGTCCCATCGGGCGGACATCCGTCTCCTGAAAACGAACGGCCATGCCGTCGTGTGTCGCGATAAATATCTGTTTTTTGCCGTCGGTACGGATGATGTCGAGCAGCTCGTCGCCCGCGTCAATGTTGATGGCGTTGATGCCGCTGACGCGGATATTTTGGTAATCGGCGAGCGACGATTTTTTGATCACGCCCTGTTTGGTCACCATCGTCAGATAGATCTCCTCGCTAAAATCGCGAACCGGCATGACGGCCACTAGCTTTCGCTCGGACGAGAGCTGGACGAGATTGACGACAGCCTTGCCGCGAGCGGATGTGTCGCCCTCGGGTATCTCGTGGACCTTCATCTTAAAGACCTGACCGTCGTCGGTAAAGATCATCAAATAAGCGTGTGTCGAGGCGAGGAACAGATGCTCGACAAAATCCTCATTTTTCGCCTTGGCACCCAGACGACCCTTGCCGCCGCGCCCCTGTTTTGTATAGGCCGCAACCGGTGTGCGTTTGATGTAGCCGGCGTTGGTGACGGTTATCGCAACCTCTTCGTCGGGTATCAGATCCTCGATGCTCAGCTCGACGCCGGCATCAACGATCACGGTGCGGCGGGTGTCGCCATAGACGCGTTTGACCTCGACCAGTTCGTCGGTGATGACCTGCCGGAGAACGCTCTCGTTTTCGAGAATATTCTCAAGCTCGGCCATGTACTTGATGATTTCGGCGTATTCGTCAAGGATCTTTTGGCGTTCGAGAGCCGACAGGCGGCGCAATTGCAGATCGAGGATCGCCTGTGCCTGAATTTCGCTAAATTCGAGGCTCTTCATGACCTTTTCAAGGTCCTTTAGAAACTCGCCCTGCGATTTGCCGCCCGAAATGCCGCGCCATGCCGAAACCTCGCCGGTCGTCGCCAGATTGGCGGTCAACCATGATTTTGCTTCGTCAACCGAACGCGAGCTGCGAATCAGCGGAATGATGTAATCGAGCGCGTCGATGGCCTTATTCAAACCCTCTAATATGTGAGCACGAGCCCGGGCCTTGCGGAGGTCAAACTCGGTTCGGCGGCGGACGACCTCACGGCGAAATTCGACAAACGCCTCGAGCATCTGCTTGAGCGTCAGCACCTTTGGCTGACCGTCAACGATCGCGATGTTGATAATGCCAAACGACGACTGCATCGGCGTCAGCTTATAGAGCTTGTTAAGGATGACTTGCGGGATGGCGTCGCGTTTTAGCTCGATGACGATACGCATGCCTTCGCGGTTCGATTCGTCGCGAATCTCCGAGATGCCGTCGAGACGTTTTTCGTGAACAAGTTCG
>JAYUDV010000208.1:0-4479 GCA_043739565.1 Chloracidobacterium sp. | reverse complement strand
TGCTCAAAATTCGTCGCCGCCTGTACGCTCGCGCGGGTGTATTGAAATATCTCTCCCGCCGTTATCAGTTGATCGCCATTCAAATCGGCCTTTCCTTTCAGACCCTCAAGCAACGCCCAAGTGAATACGCCATGGTTCCCCCATTTCGGTGATTCACGCGAGACTTCGTTAACGTCTGAGGATGTCAAGATGGAGCGTCCCTTTTCCTTAAAAAGCTGTTTTGTTAAATAGAAATTTGAAATATTGTTTTCGTCACCCGCTTGTATAAGTTGCCGTCCCGATACGAGCGACTGCGTTTTCTGATTTACACCGGCGCTGTGACAGGTATCGATCATCACAAAGACACGATCCGCCAAAACCCGCGTATCCAAATATCTTTTTAGCTCGCTCATCGGATAGGCGGTTTTTTCCATATCCACGACTTTGGTGTCATAGAAAAGGAAGTAGAGATTTTGTGATGAAAGCGGGTCAGGGGCTCCGTGGCCGGCGATGAAAATAAAAACCAAATCGTTGCGACTCGCCCGTCTTGCCGTTTCGCTGAGCGCGGATCGGAGTGCAACGAGCGATGCCTCGCGATTTAGCAAAAGCTTGATGTCGGCTGGGAAAAATCCGCCGCCTTCGGGTGTTTTCAGAAAATCGGCCACTGCCTTAGCGTCGTTGTCTGCATAATCCAGACTTCGCAGTCCCGCGTCATTGTATTTGTAATCGGAAACGCCGACGATGACGGCAAACTTGCGTCCGCTAAACCGTTCGGCGACGCCGTTTTTCCATAACGGATTTTGGTCGCCGGCCGATTTGTCGCCGAGCATTAGGACATAGGACGCATAGTACTCGTGATTTGTTCTATCGACCGCGCTAATCTCTAGAATATTCTTGCCCGGATTGATCTCGAAGCCGCCCATCCGGTCTTCACGTTTGCCGCAAAGCACGACTTTTCCTTCCGCATCCCGCGATTTTAGACAGCCCCGGTTTATGCCATCGCCATTCAGGGTGACGATTATGCTTCCGTACCCGATCTTTTCAGCAAAAGGTTCGAGGACCCGAATTTTTAACGTCCTAACGTCCGGGCTGGCAACCCGAACGATGGGTAATGTGAACCGGTCTCGCGATACACCGGGCAGCTCCAAGACAAAGGGATCCCGCGACGAAGCCCGGATCTGTCCATTCGCAATATCCGCGGACGAAAACGCGATCAAGGTCAGAACTATCCCCACCAGGCCAAATGTTATTTTGGACATGATCCCTCCGTTTAGAAACGTCAAACACATCGGTTACGGCCGCTTTGCCGGTGTATTCGTAACCGGCTGAGCCGTCGTCGCCGCTACACTTCTGACATTGGTATACGCGGTCGCGCTCCAATTCAACTCGCCTGCTTCCTGCATGAAGTCGTAAATAACACTCATGCTCGGTGGGAGCGCACCGCCATTGACCTGTTGATAAATAGAAACATAGTCCTTTAGGTCGGCGACCGTGTCCTGAACGTTGTTGGTCGTGCGTCCGCTCATCTTAGTTAAGGCCAAATACAAACGGGCTTGCGGATTTGCGTTACGCTTATCGAGTTCGATCGCCTTAGCAAACATCTGCAACGCCTGTTCCCGTTCGCCCGGCTTTCTCGCGGTAAGTTTCATCACCTTGCCATAATAGAAATATCCAAGTGCGTCATCTGAGCGGATTGCCAACGCCTGATTAAGATTACGAGCCGAGAGTTTGTACATATCGTAATAAAAAGCAACTATGCCATTATCACGCTTTAGCGCCGACATAATGTTTTCAAATTCTCCGTCACCGGCAAGTATCTCACCCGATGAAACCCTTGCTTTGATGTCGTCGGCCATTGCCGCCTGGTTTTTCGCCAGCCGGTTGACCACAACATTCAGATTACGGTCGATCGACAACGATTTTCCGTGTAGGTTTGTAGCTCCGACAAGAGTCTTGGCGAGAGTATTGGTGTCCGCCGTCTTGATAATAAAATCGACAGATTTACGCCGTTCCTCGGTGCGTTTCCGATCGGCATATTTGTCGAGCTCTATCCGCGGGTCTTCGATTGCCGCGGTCTTTATGGTCTCGTAAAACGTCTGAGTTTCGCGCACGTCGTAATTGTGCTGGAGCATATAGCCCAATGCCAGCTTATCGGCCTCGTCCTCTTGGGCGAGCGACCATTCAAACGATTTACGGTCGACCAACTTCGTTAGCATCTTGCCTAAAGCTGCTCCCATTAGAGTTCCAAATATTGCGGTAGAACCGCTTCCCAGGATTCCACCAGTAACGCCGCCTGCGATGGCGCCAAAAATGCTGCCTTTCTTTTCGGCGCTTTTGGTAGCATCTTCGACATATTTCGCAACGAGAATATCATCGCGCCAGTGGTCTCTTTCAATGTGAGCTATTTCGTGCCCGAGAATGTAAGCCAGTTGGGCCTCGTTATCGACCAGCGAAAGCAATCCTGTCGAAACATATACGGTGCCCGTCGATAATGAACGTGCGTCCGGCATCGGATTTACGGTTATCTTAAAACCATAACGCTTTTCCGAATTCGCTGGTACGAGAGACTGTCCTACGCGATTTACATAATCCTGTGCCATCAGGTTGTCGTAAAGCGTGTCCGTGCCCTTTGGCAGCTTGTCGCCCGAATACGTTACGACCCAATCGCCCTGATCGTTAGTATTGTAATTAAAGGCTGTCTTGGCATGTTCCCTTTGAAGTTGGCGAAACTGATAATCGACATCGTCGCGGAAATCATCGTTCTTGGCGTATTTTTCGTTGGCCTTCGCGAGTGTCTCCACATACTTATCGACCGTTTTATCAAGACGTTTCTCGTCTTTTACATTTTCTTTAGCTTCTTTCTCCTGCTTTTTCTGATCCTTACCATTTTGCCCCAATGCAAATGCCGGCATCAGCAGGGCATAAATTATCACTCCTACAAGAATTCGAATCCACGTGTTCATTGCATTTGTTTTCATCATGTTCTCCTATATCGCTTTCGTTCATAATAGTTCCCTTCTTAAATCCTATCGATCGTTCGTCGCATAATCCCAATCGGAAAATTCTTGCCGCGGGTCGAGATATTTGGGCCCGGGTGCTTGTCACGACAGAGCTATGTCAGATTGAACGGGCGTCCCGTTATCCCGTATACGTATCATTTCACCTTTAGATTTAGATTGATCATCATTGGCTCTTTGGGACGGACCTTAACTCGATAGACGGTCTGTGGAAACGGATCGTCCTGCGTCAGTTGCCGTTTGTTATCACCGCCGGCTTCCTTTTCAGCCTTTGTATAAGATTTGCCCTCAGTTCCTTGTTGTTCGTATTCGGTTGTGTCTCTCTGGTATTTGTCTTCAAGAGCTTTGACAAAGGCTGCGGAGATTGGTGATGGTTTGTCCGGCATGCCCATATCGGACAACGGCTCGGGTGAGAGGATCACGGTCAATAGCTCACCACGCCAATTGGGATTATCTGATTTAAGCGTGAAATACGGAGTCTGGTCAGTTTGGGCTGGAACATCCGCTATCCATCCGGGCTGGATAAGGTTGTTTCCGCGACGAGCCATCATCGTCGGAAAGATTTGCATCGGTTCACCCAACCTACCGTCGGCATATATTTCGCGATCAACAATATAGAGATATCCGCTTCGCGGAGATTCGATTGAAAGCCGAACTTTGTCGCCCCGGCTGAATACCGTATCGGCCGCAACTCGCTGGGGCGTGTATTCTTTGCTCGCCCCCGATTCCTGAACGAGCATCCGTGCTGTTTGATTTTCGTCCAGAGCCTTCTTTGCGTCAGTCGTCAGTCGCCAAAACGTTATTCCGATCTTCTCCCACGCTTCCGGAGATTTTGTATCAACCGGCAGCTTATATTCTGATTTTGCTGTGACATTCTTGGTTCCATTGTGGGCGACTGGTACCTTCTTCGGACGAGGTATGGTCCGCTTCAAACGGTAACTGGGTTTCCTGAAGACAAAAACGCTTTTCCCGTCATTTAGGAGGTCTCGCGTTCGGCCGAAGTCTTCCGAAGTAATCTCGGCAGGTTCTTCCGGTTGTGGTTTCTGAGCTATTGCAATCAGATTGAAAGATAAAATAACAATGGTTAGCAATACAAATCGCATGTGTGAGTAGGCATTTATCATCGGTTCGAATTATTTCCTGACAACGTAACGACAACGTGTCGCGCGGAAGCTAATCTATGAATGATTGGTGGTAAGAAGTATGAGGATTTTTGACCCGACTGTCAACGAAATTCCTACTGGGATTGACGCCGATTCGATGAGTCCGGCGGATGAGATTATTGAAACGACAAGTTAAGGAGGGTTGGGCTCCCTCGTTGGAACAACAATGAACTTTGTGCTTAACCCCCCATTTCTTTCCGGCCCATCGACAAATAGGATCAGATCTCTGTCATATTTGCGAAAGGCTATCGCTTTTTCAATCTGCTCTTTTCGCCGCTTCACTTCCTCAGCAATCCCGTAGTTTACAATGTAGCCTTGAG
>JAYUDV010000207.1:0-4508 GCA_043739565.1 Chloracidobacterium sp. | reverse complement strand
TGGGCATTACAACCTCGGCGGCTGTCTGCCCGCGGCTGAGCCAGGATTTTGAAAAATAAAAAGCCGAAAATATAGCCGCGGCCAATACCACCGCGAGCACCGAGAATGCAAAAACCCGATTTTTTGGTCGATCGGCCACAAGCGCTCGGCGCGCCTCGATGTCATCCGCTCGAATAATATCGTCTCCCTCGTATTCAACTTCGATGCGCGTGATCTCTTCGGTATAAACGTGCGTATTCGTCGCGATTAACCCGCCTGCCAACACAGACGGTTCCGACATTGTTCCGATAAATCGGTACCCGGCTTTTGGCACCGTTTTGATAAAGCGAGGAAGTAGAGGGTTGTCGCCGATCGTGCGGCGGATATCCTTGATACACTGCACTAGCACTCCGTCCGTGACCGCCGTTTCACGCCAGACGTTTTCGATCAGCTCGTCCTTTGTTATGAGCCTGTCGCGATGTTCGAGCAGATAGACGAGAACTTGAAATGATTTTTGGCGCAGATGCCGCTCGCCGCCCGCCCGCCGCAGACATCCAAGCCGCGTGTCAACTTCGACATCGCCAAAACAAAAAGTCTGATCATTCAATACATCCATCGCAGATTATCAAATGCCCCGCGCCGAAATTTCATAAAAATTTCATTTTTTTTGCATTACTTTGGTCACCAGATGATAGAGGCTTATCAGCATAGCGGCTTTCTCATTCGATTTCAATGTTTTCTTAGCGTAGAAAGCGCGAATTGCCGGTTGAATACAGAAACGTAAGATGAAACAAAGATTGCGATTAACTATCACCAGGATCCGCCGGCAAACTACTTCGAGCGACGGTATTGGGCACCGCGAGACTTGTCCGCAAATTATTCGGGAAACTGACGAGCCTGCGCCAGCCCAGTCAATCGCTGCCTTTGATTTTGAAAACCCGGTCGTTGCGAATCCAATTGCTGACCGCCACATTCGTGAGATCAACGCCCCGACCAACACGATGCCCGATGATTACGTGAACCAAAAAATGACAAAGGAAGGTAAGAATTAAGATGAAATTAGCTAAAAATGATACGGGAAAGAATACTGTGGTAACGAGTACCAGACGCATATTAGTTGCTGGATCGGCGATCACGATCATGTTGGCCGCTCTTTGTTTATATGTCGGTAGCTCGCAGAACAGTGAGACATCGGCGGCAAATGTCGGGACCATGGCCGAATCTAACGATCCAAACCCAACCGATTTTGATCACGGCATGCCACTCAACGATAGCCAAAGCTTGCTCGAAATTGAAACTTCAAGCAAAGCTCGGTTGCGTGAGAGTTATCGCAATATACCTCTCAGCTTCGAGGCCAATCAAGGACAAACCGACCGGTCGGTGAAGTTTCTATCACGGGGCAGCGGCTATAACCTCTTCTTGACGCCAAGCGAAGCCGTACTGCGCTTGCGGATAGAGGATCAGGCGACGCGGAATGAACTTACGGAAAGTCCGATGGCCGACCTTATTAAAGGACCGCGCATTCCGAAATCGGCGGTGCTTCGCTTAAAGTTTGCGGGAGCCAATCCCTCGCCACGCATCGTGGGCGTCGATGAGTTGCCGGGCAAAAGCAACTATTTTATTGGCAAAGACCCCGCGAAATGGCAGACGAATGTTTCAAACTACGCCAAGGTCAAATACGAGGGCGTTTATCCCGGTGTGGATATGGTTTATTACGGTAATCAGCAACGGCTGGAATACGATTTTGTTGTTGCTCCGGGCGCGAACCCAGAAAATATCAGACTTGGTTTTAGAGGTGTACAAGCTCTCAGCATCAACCCCGATGGTGATCTCATTCTTCGGACGCGCGGCGGCGAAATTCACCAGCAAAAGCCTTTCGTTTATCAAGAAGTCAACGGCGTCAGGCATGAAGTGGCGGGCAGTTACGTCTTACTTAGGAAGAAAAATTCAATCCGCACTCCGAACTCCGCACACCGCACTCCTCAAGTCGGTTTTTATATAGGCGACTATGATCATTCGATCCCGCTCATAATTGATCCAACCTTAATTTATTCCACTTATCTTGGCGGCACAGGCAACGAGACCGGCACCTCGATAGCGGTGGACAGCGCCGGCAACGCCTATGCGGCTGGTTATACGAACTCGCTAAACTTTCCGGTTACAGGGGGTGCGTTTCAGACGACGTTCGCCTCCGACTCGGCATTAGGGAATCCGGTCGGCTTCGTCACAAAACTGAACGCATTGGGTAACTCGATGGTGTATTCGACGTATCTTGGGGGCAGCTGCACCGACATTATTTATGGGATCGCAGTCAACGCCGCAGGCGAAGCCTATGTGACGGGAAATACCGGCTCGGGCATTAACCCCAGCAACAACCCGGACTGCGGGCCGCTTAACCAGCCGTTCAAGGCATTTCCACAAGTCAACGCTTTCCAAGCCTCGTATGGCGGTAACACCGACGCTTTCGTCACCAAGTTGAATGCCGCGGGCAACGGTCTCGTCTTCTCCAGTTTTCTCGGAGGCGGCAACTCGGAATTCGGGCGCGCTATTGCCCTGGATTTGAATGATAATGCCTACGTTACCGGCGATACGATTTCGGACGGGACCAGTGGATCTCCGGGCGGCGGCCCGTTTCCCACAACTCCCGGGGCGTTTCAAACTGCCACGTCGAACAGTTCGGACGCATTCGTGACCAAGGTCACCACGATTGGGACATTGGTTTATTCGACG
The DNA here is from genome assembly GCA_043739565.1 of Chloracidobacterium sp. GTDB lineage: Bacteria > Acidobacteriota > Blastocatellia > Pyrinomonadales > Pyrinomonadaceae > OLB17. Next base: position 1,799 of record JAYUDV010000207.1, on the reverse strand, counting down.
CGCCTGGGCGGCGGCGATCTGGATTCAGGACGCGGGATTGCCGTCGATGCATTCGGCAATGCCTACGTAACCGGCTTGACCGCTTCGGGGAGTGTGAATGCCTGCGGCGCCATTCAGAACCCACCCGTTTTCCCGACGACAGTCGGTGCATTTCAGCACGACATCGCGCCGAGCCCGTCGTCGAGCTGCATCGGCTGTTGTGGCGCTCCTTTTAACGGCACCGGGACGATGTACACGCCAAACATTCAAGATGCGTTCGTGACGAAGTTGAACAGCACCGGAACGGCGTTGGTCTATTCGACCTACCTGGGCGGTGGCACGCAAGTCAGCAGCGCATCTGCCTTTGACGAAGGGCACGCGATCGCCATCGACGGCACAGGCAATGCATACATCACGGGCACTACTGCCGCGTCGAATTTTCCGACAGTCAATCCGTTCCAGGCAAGCACCAGCGGCGGCGCCACTTCATTTGTCACCAAACTAAATTCGACGGGCTCCGGTGCGATCTATTCAACCTATCTCGGCTCGGGCGGTAACAATAACGCGGGTAACGGCATCGCGGTTGATGCGGCGGGGTTGAACGCTTACGTGGCCGGCACAGGCTCCGTTCCACAAGTGGATCCCTTGCCGCAGAGCGGCGGTGCCGGGTTCGCTACAAAATTCAGCACCAGTGGCTCAACACTCGTTTATTCTACGGGCATTCAGGGCACGAGCACCGGCGCGGCCATTGCGTTGGATCTCTTGGGCAACGCCTATGTGACCGGCGACACCGGCGGCGGTCTACCGACCGTCAACGCCGCTCAGTCCACCTATGCCGGCTTTAACGACGCATATGTCGTCAAACTCGGCCCGGCCTCAGCGCCAACACCGTCACCGTCACCGTCGGTCTCGCCGAGTCCGTCGCCATCGCCGACGTGCGTTCCGCCACCGGCGAACATGGTCAGTTGGTGGCCGGGAGACGGCAATACAACCGATATTATTGGTGGCAACAACGGCACGTGGATTGGCACTCCAACATACTCGTTAGGCAATGTCGGGACGGCATTTAGCTTTGACGGCGCGAGTTACGTGACCGCGGGCACCCCGTCGTCTCTGCGCTTGAGCGGCGCAGGGGTGACCATTGACGGGTGGATCAATCCTTCGGTGCAGAAGAGCGCGATCTTTTTTGGCAAGACCGCATATGGAGCGAACGACTACGTCCTGCTTCAGCAGTTTCCTGGTCCGGGGCAATCGGGCGGAGAACTAACCGGGATGATCAACGAGACGATCGTGGCGGCCAATCCCGCACTCCGGCCCTACATTCCGGCGCTCAATACCTGGACGCACATCGCGCTTACTTACGATGCGACGCTGGGCATTATTAAGCTGTATGCTAATGGCGTCGTGATCGGATCCCAGCCCAAGTCGGGCAATCTCTTCGACAGTGGCTCTCCCTTCGACATTGGTGGCAGAGCCTTTGATGGGTTTACCGACTTCAAGTTCCGTGGCGGCGTTGATGAAATCGAAGTCTTCAATCGCGCCCTCACCGATACCGAGATTGCCGGGATCTACAACGCCGGCAGTGCAGGCAAATGTAAGGCGACTCCAACACCGACGCCGACACCGACGCCAACCCCGACACCTACTCCGACGCCGACGCCTGGCAATCCGTCGCCGACCGCGTTCAACACCTCCGGCAGCGGCCTGCTGATTGGATCGGATAACGCCTGCGGGCTCAGCCCCTCCGCGCCGATGGCGTTCACGATCGTGATGGACGCGAGCGGCAACGGCACCTACACGAGCATGCACACCGCCGCCGG
>JAYUDV010000206.1:0-4513 GCA_043739565.1 Chloracidobacterium sp. | reverse complement strand
TTCAACTCCAGTTAGGTAACAAAGAGCAGGCATTTGATTCTTTGGAGAAGGCGTTTGCAAGCGGCAAGCGCGATATAGGTCTGTTAAGACTCAAATCGAATGCCACCTTTGATCCGCTGCGCTCCGACCCGCGCTTTAAGGAAATGCTGCGAAAGGTCGGCCTGCCGGAATAGAATTTGAATGAAGATAAATTGAGAATTGCTCAAATGTTTTTCATATAAATTGCCACGAGCTTTAGCTAGTGGACAAGTTTGGCTTAGAAGCGGCTTTAGCCGAACAGTAAATTTAGCATTTCCTCATCGCTTTAGCGCGAGTTAGGCTAAAGCCAAAAGGAAATTTGATCTTTGCAATTCGGCTAAAGCCTATGTTCGAGGAAATAACAGCCCACTAGCTGAAGCTAGTGGCAATTGATGGTGTAGAGCTTATGAAACGATGCCACGGCCGCGCAGGCGGGATTATTACGACGACACGTCTGAAAGGTAAAACAAGTAATAAGTAAGGTGGCTTGTGTTAAAGTAAGGATGTTGGAGAGGCAATATGCAAACAAGCGCAAAAATAACCAGCAAAGGACAGATCACAGTACCGCTCAAAGTAAGGACGGCACTTGGCGTTAAGGAAGGCGACAAATTGGTATTCGAACGACGCGGGGATGAGATGGTTGTTCGGCCAATGAAAAAGGAAAGTCCGTTTGCGAAATACCAGGGCATCGGCACGCCCGGCATCGGAAAGGGGCGTGAGGCGGTGATTCGCTTTGTCCGCGAGCTGCGTGACCCGGAATGAGAACCGCGATCGACTCTAACGTGATCGTCGCGTTTTGGAATCCCGACGACGCTCTCAACTCCGTGGCCCGCGAGGCACTCGACATCGTGTATGCGAGTGGCGGGCTTGTCATCTGTGGTGCGGTTTTCGGCGAGCTGCTTGCGTGTCCGGGCCGTACTGAGGAGTTCGTCAACAAATTTCTCGAGGAATCTGAGATCGTGGTCGATTGGTCAAGCACCGAGACCGTTTGGCGAACCGCTGGTTTAGCCTTTCAGAAACATGCCGCACGCCGACGACGTCAACGGTCCGGCGACCCCCGACGCATTTTGACAGACTTCTACATTGGCGCTCACGCTTTCGAAAATGGTTACAGCCTCCTAACGCTCGACGACGGAATTTACCGCGCGGCTTTTCCAAAGCTGCGAATTTCCTGCGTTTGATAATATTAGCCTATGAAACGATGCCCGGAATGCAGGCGGGATTATTACGACGACACGCTGCTGTATTGTCTCGACGATGGCAATGCTCTCCTCGAAGGCCCGGCGAGTGGACCTGGTGTGAGCGATGAACCGGCGACGGCGATCTTGTCAGTACCACCTGCGGTAGCGGGTGGTTTAACGTCGCTTACTGATCAGTCCGAGTCGAAGACAGCTATTCTTCAACCGCCCGCTACCGCAGGCGGTTCTGACTCTTCAGAAAAGCACAGCTTTTCCGCTCGGCGAGCAAAGCCCCTAATAGCTGTATTCGCGGTGCTGGCCGTCACCGGGATCGGTTTTGGTATTTACAAATTCGCGGGCAGAAAGGACACCGGCTCGGCGCCGTCTTTTGAGTCGATGAAGATCACAAGACTCACCGACACCGGCAAGGCCGGGGGTGCGGCGATCTCGCCCGATGGCAAGTATGTCGTGCATGTAAAGGAAGATGCCGGCCAGCAGAGCCTCTGGGTCAGGCACATCGCCACGGGCAGCAACGTGCAGATCATCCCGCCCGCCGAGGTGGTTTATTGGAGAATGACGTTCTCGCCTGACGGCAGCTACATTTATTTCTGTCGGAGGGAGAAGGGTGAGCCAAGTCTCGCCCTCTACCAAGTGCCCGTTCTGGGCGGCGAGCCGAAAAAGCTAATCTCGAATGTCACCAGTCCCGTCACGTTTTCGCCTGACGGCAAGCGGTTCGCCTTTGTCCGCGATCAGCAAGACGACAGCACGATGATCATCGCAAACGCGGACGGCACTGGAGAGCAGCCGCTTGCGACAATTAAGAGTCCAGACTCTTTTAAGAGCAGCGGGCCAGCCTGGTCGCCGGATGGAAAGGTGATAGCCACGGCTGCTGTGGGCAACGACGGCGGCCGTCACAACAAAATTGTTGAGATACGGGTCGAAGATGGAGCGGTCAAACCGATCGGTTCTCTGAAGTGGACAGACGTTGGACGAGTCGCCTGGCTTGCGGATGGCAGCGGGCTGATCGCAGCCGCCGGCGAGCCTGGGACGAGCGGGGATCAGTTTTTTCAATTCCAATATCCGGGCGGCGAAGCGCGAAAGATCACCAACGACCTGAACGACTATCACGACACTAGCCTGACGGCTGATTCCAGTTCATTGGTTACGGTGCAGGAAAACCGCGTTTTTAACATTTGGACAGCACAGGACGGCAATGCGAATCGCTCCAGACAACTGACACACGGCTCCGCGAAATACGAGGGAATGGGCGGCGTCCAGTGGACCCCAGATGGAAAGATCTTATACACACTCCTGAGCGGTATTACTCCAGACCTATGGATCATGAACGGAGACGGCAGCAATCCACGACAATTGACGCAAAACAGCGGTGTGAATCCGGCAGTCTCGCCCGATGGCCGCTACATAGTTTTTAATGTGGAAACGGCCGGAATCTTTAACATTTGGCGCATGGACATTGACGGCGGCAACCCAAAACAATTGACCAACGATGGAGGTATATACCCAAACGTCTCACCTGATGGGCGCTGGGTCATCTATACAGTTATCGCTTCTGGAAACGGTACGTTGTGGAAAGTCTCGATCGATGGCGGTGAACCCGTGCCGCTCACAGACAACCACTATTATCCACAATTGCCGGCTGTCTCGCCCGATGGCAAGTCGATCGTCTGTCTTTACCGTGAGCAGGAGAACTTGCCGTGGCGAATAGCCATCATTCCATTTGAAGGAGGACAGCCCGCCAAACTGTTCGATGTTCCCCCTGGATACAACACAACCATAATTCCGAATCCATCTGCCAGAGTGGCGCCTAAGGCTCTTCATTGGCTGTCCGATAGCCGCTCGCTCGCGTACATAGTCACCCACGACGGCGTCTCAAATATCTGGAGTATGCCGATCGACGGCGGAGCACCAAAACAGTTGACCAATTTCACTTCCGATCAGATCGCGTGGTTCGACCTCTCCCGCGACGGCAAGCCAACACTATTCTCCCGCGGCGCAACAACAAAAGACGTCGTCCTGATCAGCGGATTCAAAAAATGAGAGATTTTTCACCACAGAGGCACCGAGAACACAGAGGAAAATCTTTATTATCCTGAGATAAAGCTCGTCCAACGCTGATAGAGCCATAAGAGCTATCCAAAATCTCTGTGTCCTCTGTGTCTCTGTGGTGATTTCCCTTCTTTACAATTCACGATTCACGATTTACGATTCACGATTATGACAGCAGACGAATTTCGCGAAATAGCCCTCAGTTTCCCTGAGACAGAGGAGCGTTCGCACATGAACCACCCCGATTTTCGCGTCGGCGGCAAGATATTCGCCACGCTCGGCCCCGACCTCGATTGGGGAATGGCAAAACTCACGCCCGAACAGCAGCAAGTCTATTTGCGCACGGAACAAACCTCGTTCAAACCCGCCGCCGGTGCCTGGGGCGAACGGGGAGCTACGATCATCACACTCGCCAACGCCGACGAAACCGCCGTCCGTCATGCCCTAAACTTCGCCTGGCAAAATACCGCGCCAAAACGGTCTAAGTCGACTTAAACACAGCGGTTTATTTGACATCTATTGTTGAGCGGGTCGGTTTCGTCCATAATCGAAATTGCCTAATGAATCCGCTCGAACTTGCTAAACTCATTGTCGACACGCCACCGGAATTGCGAATCGCGGTTATTATCGACCACGAACCGCTGCCCGCCGTTAAACTTGCCGAATCGCTCCAGCAGATGTGCTATGAGGTCTGGACCGACGATCCGCAAAAGGTTTCGGCTATAGCAGACGTGCTCATTCTCGTCGCCGAATGGACGCAAAACCCCGAGGTTCGGGCATATTCCGCGTGGACTGAAGCGATTAGGGCGTTGGTCGACGGCGATCTTGAGCTGTGCATTGGATGGATCGACCGCTCCGAAGCCGCCTTTGTCACCATCGACATGCAACATCTTGCCGCAAAAACTCAGACGAGCAAGCTTTACGCGCTTGCGTTGCTCGGCCGTTACGACGATGCTGTCGATTGCGGACTAAAGGCGCGTGCAATATTCCTATCACACAACGATCTGTATTCTGCGGGAAAGATCGAGAATAATATTGGCAATTTGTTCGCACGCCGGGACATGTATCGCGCGGCAGAGCCGTATCTTGAATCGGCTCATGCCCGTTTCACGCAAATTGACGACCAGCGACAGCTCGCTATGGTCGAAAACTGTCAGGCGTTTGTAAAGATGTTCCAAAATGAGTTTCGCGATGCCGAAACAATTTACCGGCGGGCATTGGAGCGGTCATCGATCAACAAATTAACCATA
>JAYUDV010000205.1:0-1611 GCA_043739565.1 Chloracidobacterium sp. | reverse complement strand
ATGAAAGCACCAGTAGCAAAAAAAGTACCGAAAGTTTTGAAGATCCACGGTTACGAGGTCACGGACAACTATGCGTGGCTGCGTGACCGAAGTGACAAGAAAGATCCGGAGGTCATGAAGTACCTTACAGAGAACAATGCTTATACTGAGACCTTTACAGGTAAGAATAAGGCGTTTGTCGACGATCTTTATAAAGAAATGCTGGGCCGCATCAAGCAGACCGATCAGAGCGTGCCGTATAAATTTGGCGACTATTGGTATTTCACGAAAACCGAAGAGGGCAAGCAGTATCCGACGTATCTTCGGGGAAAATCAAAGGATGGCAACGGCGCCGAGGTTTTGCTCGATCAGAATGCGATGGCGACTGGCTTCAAATATTTCGCGATCGGCGATTTTGCACCGAGCGACGACGGCAACTTTCTCGCGTTTGCGACCGACACGACCGGCTATCGTCAATACATTCTGCATATCAAGAATCTAAAAACGGGTGAAATGCTGCCGGACAAGGTCGAGCGCGTGACTTCGGTCGAATGGTCGAACGACGGTAAATATCTCTTTATCGGCCAGGAAGATGCCGTGTCAAAGCGATCCGATAAGATATGGCGGCACACGGTTGGCACGGACAAGAGCGATTTGATCTTTGAGGAAAAGGACGTGTTGTTTAATGCGGGCGTCGGGCGTTCGCGTGACCGCAAGATGCTTATTATTGGCTCATCGGCGAAAACTATGGGTGAGTCTCGCTATTTGCCCGCCGACAATCCAACAGGTGAATGGAAAATAATCTCTCCGCGTCGCGAGGGACACGAATACTCGGCGGATTTTGACAATGGCGCATTTTACATTACGACAAACAAGGACGCCGAGAATTTTAAAATCGTCCGTGCAACGCTTAGCAATCCGGGCGAAAAAAATTGGAAGGACTTTATTGCGTATAACCCGAATGTCCACCTTGGAGGAATAAGTTTTTTCAAGAATCAAGCGGTCGTTTCCGAAAAGGAGAACGGCATCGAGTATCTTCGGGTTGTGAATCCAAAATCAGGCAAGGGTGAAAGGATTAAGACGCCGGAGAGCGTTTACACGATGAACATGTCGTCAAATCCTGAATATGACACGCCCATCATTCGCTACAACTATGCGTCGATGATCACGCCCAGCTCGACTTATGAGTATGACTTTGCTTCGGAGAAGAGCACGCTGATCAAACAGCAAGAGATCCCGAGCGGCTACGATAAGACAAAGTACGAGACATCGCGCGTCTGGGCGACGGCGCGAGATGGCGTCAAGGTGCCGATCCTTGTCGTAATGAAAAAAGGAACAAAGCTGGACGGCTCGGCGCCGATGCTGCTTTATGCATACGGGTCGTACGGCGCTTCGATGACGCCGAGTTTTTCGACATCGCGGCTCAGCCTCGTCGATCGCGGGATGATCTATGGCATCGCCCAAATCCGCGGTGGTGGCGAACTGGGCGAAAAATGGCGGCTCGACGGACGGATGTTCACAAAAATGAACACGTTTAATGACTTTGTCGATTCGGCAAAATGGCTTGTAGGTAACAAATACACGTCGTCCGACCGGCTTGTAATCCAGGGCGGGAGCGCGGGCGGACTACTT
>JAYUDV010000204.1:0-26621 GCA_043739565.1 Chloracidobacterium sp. | reverse complement strand
GTTGACGAATACGATGCGATCAGCGGCGCGGATGCTCTGGTCATCATTACGGAATGGAACCAGTTTCGCGCTCTTGATATGGAAAAGGTTAAAAGCCTGCTTCGGTTGCCGAAAATTGCGGATCTCCGCAACATTTATGAGCCGCGGGATATGCGCGAACTCGGCTTTGAATATGTAGGCGTCGGACGATAAGAAAGGAAAAGGGGAGAAAGGAAAATTGAAAAATTCGACGCGGGTCCATCTCCTGGTCTCCTTTTCTCCTTCTCTCCTCTTCTAAAAAACTATGGCCATTACCACTAAAGTCCTTATAACCGGCGGTGCTGGATTTATCGGCTCAAATCTGGCGGACGAATTGATCCGGCAAGGTGCCCGCGTTTCGATCATCGATAATTTCACGACCGGTTTTCGAGAAAATTTGGATGAAATTAAAGGTGATTTCGATTTCATCGACGGTGATATTAACGACGACAAGTCAGTATTAAAGGCAATCGAGGGGGCGGAGGTGGTCTTTCATCAGGCCGCGCTGCCGAGCGTCCCGCGATCGGTTGAAAATCCCGAAGAAACCCATCGGGTTTGTGTAAACGGTACTCTCAACCTGCTGATAAAGGCTAGAGATACCGGCGTCAGGCGGTTTGTCTACGCGGCGTCAAGCTCGGCGTACGGCAACCAGCCGACGCTGCCAAAAGTCGAGACGATGCGGGCCGATCCGCTATCACCGTATGCGGTCGCAAAACTCACGGGTGAGCATTACTGCCGGGCATTTCACAGCGTCTACGGACTCGAAACGATCTCGCTCCGCTATTTCAACGTCTTCGGCCCCCGCCAAAATCCGGCATCTATGTATTCCGGTGTGATCTCGCGTTTTATCGACGCTTTGATGACCGGCGTACGTCCCGTGATATACGGCGACGGCGAACACTCGCGGGATTTCACATATATCGCAAATGTGGTCGACGCAAATATCAAAGCGGCCCAGACATCGACAGGCATTGGCGAAACTATGAACGTCGCGAATGGCGACCGCATAACGCTTAACGGGTTGCTGAACGTCCTGAAGAAAATTACGGAGACACCGGATATTTCGGCCGACTATCAGCCGTCCCGGCGCGGAGACGTAAAAGATTCTCAGGCGGACAACACCCGGGCCGTCGAATGCCTTGACTATAAGCAATTGGTCGGGCTGGAAGAAGGTCTCAAAAAAACGCTGGATTGGTGGAAATCGAGCCGCTTTGCTAAATTAAGTTAGTAAGTATCAGAGTTACAGAGTGCCAGAGTGAAGAGTTGCATCCGAGTAGGACACTTGAAAGACCACGGAAAATTTAAACCTTTTATTGTCGCAAGTATTGGGCGAGAGCGAGCGTCATTTTGGATATTTCGGTAAGGGTCAAGGATGTCCGATCAAACTCTTCTTGCCCAATGTAACCTAGTCCTTTAGCGATATGTAGATGAGATTGAACTTCGGCGGCTGATCCCCTTGAGATATTCAAAAAGTTTGCGAACTCGATATTTGATTTCCTTCCGTGGCCTTCCGCAATATTGGCCATGACTGAGACAGCCGCTCGTCTGATTTGGTCCTTCAATCCGAAATCTTTCGCAAAGTTCTGGTTATTCGTAATTCTGTAAATATCGAGAGTGACTACGTAGGACTTTTGCCAGGCCACTATTTCTTCAAATCTCTCGAATTTAGACACAAACCGACTCCAAGTTTACCCTTACTCTTCACTCTGTAACTCTGCAACTCTTTATCTCGGAATCGTAAAAGCGTCATCCGCGATTGGTGAATTGACGAGAATCACTTTTGTCTTAAAATTTGCGTAAGCCGTCACCTGGCCGAGATCGAATCTCTGCGAATATTTCTTTGGCACGACCAGACCTTCGACAGTTTGAAATTCATCGATCTCGACCGAGGTGGTTACGACACCACCGTTGACCTCATACCGGGATTCGTAACCCTTGATCTGGCTCGTTTTTTCATCAACAAAAAAATCCGTGTAAAAACCCTCGGGCGTTGTCATTCTAAAACCTTTTCGCTTCTTTTTGTCATCGCCCAATGCGGCAATCAAATATCCAGCGTCGCCAATCTTTACGAGCAGCGGAAATCCGAGACTGGTGAGCGGAGGCAGCGAAAAGCCCGGAATCGAAGAATAGGTCTGACGCCCGTCATATATTTGCTTTAGCGATTGCACAGCGCTGTTTATCTCAAAGTAATATTTGTCACCGCTGATCGCGGTTGAAAAAACTCCGGGTATCGCCTGACCCATAAAGCTCAGATCCGCCGAACCTTTCTCAACCAGTGACGTCATTTTTTTTAACTTTTCGCCGCCGTGGGCCGCGAGTACAGCCTTAGCAATATCAAGCGAGATGTTTGATACGGCTATCGGTTTTTCCGCAACAGCCTGCTTTGGAGCCGGCCCCGTCTGCGAAAAAGCGGCGAAACCACAAAGGGAGACTATAAATACAAAGCCGAACAATCTATTCATATGATATTTACCTTAATGTATTCGTTTAGAAATCAAAAAGAGAGATGAAACTTAATACGTTTTCATCTCTCATTCGTTTCAGTTAAATTACAACAGGTTGCTTACCAATTAAATCGCATGTTGAGGCTGATCCGTCGATTCGGGCCACCGCCGCCGCCGCCAAAAAATCCGAAACCGCCGCCTGTCGATGTCGACTGCCCAAAACGGCTCGAGTTGAGAACGCCAATCGGATTGGCAAGATTGACGATATTAAACAGATTCTGAATCTCAAGGCCAACGCTCAGGTTATACGGTTTGCGGACATCGCCGCCGCCAAAACCACCGCCACCGCCGCCCATACGTACCGCGCCGCCACCGCCTGGGCCGCCCATCATTACCATCTGGGGTGAGCCGCCGCCACGAGATCCGCCTTCGCCGCCCCGCCCGCCGCCGGCTCCGTTGCCCGCGCCGTTGTCGGCCACTTTTGTCGCCACTTTACCAAAGCCGAAATTCTTGCGAATACTCGTATTGACGTTGAGACTATTAGGGCCGACACCGTAATTCCGAGGAATTATCGAGGTGAGAGTTTTGCCACTTACACTACAAAATGAGTTGGTCAAACCGAGCTCGGTACAGCGCGTCAGCAAATCGCCAAAAGTGGGCCTTTCTGTAAAATTTCCGTCGCCGTTAAAATCGGAGCCGCCGCGTGTGATATTAAACGGTGTACTGGAGGTAAAGCTAATATTCGGCGAAAACGAAACGCCCCAGGGCAGGTTAACATTTCCAAAGACGCCGAAATTATGCCTCGCATCCCCTTGAGAGCGTCCATATTCACTCGAAAGATCATAGGCATACGCCGGAGTACCGACATTTCCGTTAAGAAATCCGAGGCCATAATTGATAAACAATGAAATTTTCTGATTTATATTCGCCCTCAAAAACACATTTATACGATTTTGGTTAACGATGCCGCCGGATTCAAAAGCATTAATATTACCGAGTGTCGGCTGCGGCCTGGGGGCACCACTACAGTTGATCTGCAGCGGACAGATCGGAGCGTTGATATTACGCGTCCGCAACGCATGAAGAGTGCGGGAAGTGACATAGGTCGTGGTTAAGGTAAATTTGGAGGAAAGTGCCCGCTCGACCGAGAAAACAGCCTGCATCGTATACGGAGCCTGAAATATCGGCGAGACAACACTAATAGTGGACTGGGCCGGCAGGAGAGTCTGGATCTGGGCTGCGGTCGGCACATTTGTCACGCCGTTAATGGTGAAAACCGGCTGGGCAAGAAGTGTTAACGAGTTTGCCCTCCGAATCGGATCCGTATCGTTTGCATTTACGAGAAGACTAAGCTGGTTCACGCCGTTGAAACGCAGCGTCTGCAGCGTATTATTTTCTCCGAAGCGATTGTAAAAAACGCCCGCACCGCCGCGAAATACAAATTTCGGCTGTTTTGCACCGCCTGCGCCGGGCGACCAGGCAATTCCTAAACGCGGAGCAAAATTGAGTCTACTGCTAATATTCGTTTGATTTTCATAACGCATCCCCACGCTTATCAACAGGTCCGGGCGATATTTCCAGTCATCCGAGACAAACAAGGCCCCATCGTACTGCGTTACCCCGACAAGCGGATTGCCAGAGGTGAGCGTAAACTGGGTCGGGTTAAACCTTGTACCTAAAGAGCCGCTGACTTTTCCCTTATACTGGTCGATGGATGTAAGCGCGGGCGAAATTATAACGCAGTTTGGCCCAACGGGGTCACAGCCGGCGGGCGATCTAATTGCGGGGGCTCCGACAAAAGAAAATGTTCCGGCATAATTATTCTCAGACCGGTCGGCAATACTAACGTGTCGCAGCCTACCGCCGACTTTGAACGAGTGGTTCATCGCCTTCCCAAACGAGGTACTTGTAAAATTATTTAATTCCCAAGTCTTGTTATGGGTAAAGCTCCTGCCTATCGAGGCTCCGCCGCCGGTAAATGAGGATGAAACGCTTATTGTGGGGATAGAATTGTCACCGTTCTGCTCGCGGTCATTGTTGCTGTACTCAAAACGTGTCTCATTGACCGTCTTTGGGTTGATGATCATCGTTTCCGTAAGGCGGATTTCATGTTCGCGGCTAGCGGTATTATAAGCACGCGAAAGCAGCGACGTATCGCCTATCCCCTGATTTTGGGCTGATGTGTGCGTAAAACTGTAACGTGCAACGAGCGTATTTTTGGAGTTAATTGTAAAGTCGAAACGGGGAGCGATATTGACACGCTTGCTCGGCAGCCGGACGTCACGCCTAAATCCGATAATATTGAACGACGGATCGAGTATTTGGGCGTTTATGACGGCGTTATTATCTTCGTCGCGGTTGTTGGCTTCGAGAGAAAACGATGATTTGTGCTTCTGAATCGGGCCAGAAATATTTCCACCAAAAGTCCGCCGCTGAGTCGGAGCGCGATTTAACGCAAAAGGATTACGCGAGTTAAGCCTTTCGTCGTTAAAGTTGCCGTTAAATCCGCCACGCCATTTATCCGAGCCTGGTTTCGTCAGGATCTCGATACGGCCCGTTCCCGGACGATCATATTCGGCCGAAAAAGGATTGCTATTGATACGGATTTCGCGGATCGACTCCTTTGACGGCAGTTGTCCGCCGGTAAATCCGTCGATGTAGATCTGGCCGCCATTGGGACCCGCTGCTCCGCCGACCAGCGCCAGCAGCGCCGCCTGCATCTCGTCGGGATCATCCGGCAGAGCGTTAAGATCCGCACCCTTAATAATCTGAGCGTCCTTATTATTGTCCGGGTCGGTCGAGACCTGATTTGCATTATTAACGTCCACCGTCTCTACAACGCCGGTCACAGTCAGTACGATAAAAAGCTCGTTTTTCTGTCCGGCCGTAACCACAACTTCAGCGTTTTCGTAAAGAGCGAATTTCGGGGCGATTGTTTTGACCGTATATTTACCGGGGGCTAACCCCGTGATCGAATATTCACCTCGTGCATTGGCCACAACCTGCTTTTGCTTGCCGTCGGCCGCAACCGCCGTCACCGTAGCTCCGACGACTACAGATCCCAACGCATCCGTCACGCTGCCGCCGATACTTCCATTTGCCTGAGCGAAGGCGGAGCCCGTATATAAGAGTGAAATTACTCCGATAAAAAAATATGTTCTAAAAAATTTCATTATAATAAGCCTTAAATAATAATTGAGAGCGGGTTACCTTTTCGGTTTTTCCTCACGGCAAAAGTAAAATTTACGGGAAACCGATCCCGTCGAGTCCGGGAATCGAGAAACCGTTATCGACGCCTTGTCCACGCCCCCGGCCATTTCCGGCCTGAGCCATACGGAGAAAAGGTTCGACACCCGCCAAAAGCTTGATAGCGCGTATTCGATCTACACGACCGTTCTTGGTGCTTGACACAGCAATCATATCGCCAACTTTCAGATCGCTCGATTTGATCGTCGGAAAACGTTCGAGCATCTCGTCAACGTTGCCGCCTCTCGCCCCGCCAAATCCGCCTCGGCCCGGACCCGCCGGTATTTGCCCTTGGCCTCCGGTCGGCTGACCTTGTCCTACGGGCCTTGCACCACCGCCTTGTCCCGTCGGTCTCGCGCCGCCGGCACCGGTCTGAAATCCGGCCATCCGCTCAGCCATTTCCGTTGGAAATTTCTTTAACAACGATGTTTCAGTGACTTCGATCGTAACTTCTTTTTTAGTTTGAAGATTTTTAATAACGACCTCGTTCTTGCCCGCATCAACCGAAACCACCGTCCCGGCCACTGTCTGAAAGGCACCCGTCAGTACTTTTTCGGCCGCCAATGCCGTACCGTCCGAGCTCTTGTCACCCAGGGCACGGATCATATCTCCGGCTTTTATATCCATCAGAGTGCTTGCTTTCGCCTCGTTAAAACGCTCCGAATCAGGTGCATAACGCAAAAACCTTGCATCGCTTTTCGGCGTCAGCAATAAATTGGTGCTGCCTGTTAGGCTTCTAATCTCGACATTGATCTGGCCCGTCTGGGCGTTAACGCTCACCACCCTGCCGGCGATGCCGCGAGTCTGCCATTCGGCGGCGTCTTTCACCATTTTTTGCGAAATCTCTGATTTCGTCATCAGATAGACGGCACGAGCCGGAATGGATTTTCCGTCAGAGGCTAGAATACCGGTAATCATCAATTTATCGCCCACGCCTATATCCGCCAGTGTCGCCGCCGTCGCCGCTTTCAAACTAGGATTCTCCGGCGAAACCCTTTTGAACTCAGTCTTATCCGTCAACGCAACATTGACGGCTCCCGTCTTCGCATTGACGACGATTTTATGGTCGCCGATGGTGGCGACATCGCCCGATACGACAGATGGCTTGAGTCCGCCTTCCGGCGTCTGGCCAGACACGGATCCGAATATGCCGGTGCAAAGAAATATTAATGTGGTAAGAAGAAAATTTTGCAGCATTTTGTTTATTTTTCCTTGAAATTTATACGCCGCTTTACACTAAAAGTTGCGTCTCTCAAGGTCTAAGACGTTAATTCTATCAGTAAGGTTCGTGTCTAAATGTAAAGAAATGTAAAAATCTGCAAGCATTCGCTTTACGGGTTTTTCCACTTGGCGGGCGACCGTCCCGTAAGGATGAGTCCGATGCCGAATGCAAAGACCGTAAACAGAGCGATCAGCCAGATATACGGCAGAGATAAAAGGAGAGTCCAGAATAGGACACCGATTAACGTAGCCAGCGTCTCCGAACGATTATTTTCGGAAAGAAAATGCTTTTGAACCAGCTTTCCCAGACTTACCTGCAAGGAAACGCGACCGAATACATATCCGAGAAGGAGTATTAGCACACCCATTAGCCCAACGGTGGCACCGAGAAAAGTGGGATATAAAGCTCCGCCAACTATAGCCCCGCTGATCAGAACAAAGACGACACTGCCCAGCGCACAAACTTTTAATGGCGACAGCTTAATTCTGGCCACGGCGCGGCCGACGGCGCCCGGTGCAATCGTCGTCATTACAACTGAAATAATAAACCACAAAAGCGCAACCAATAGGCGCTGTGCCAAAAAACTCAATGAAAAGCTTGGCGAGAAAATCTGTGACGGATTTTGCCCGAAATCCCTCAGTTGTTCTTCTAATACGCCGAACATTACCGTTTTCTTTCCGGGTTCCCGAAAAGGATTTTCACTCTCGGGTTTGTAGGCCCCGCCAAAAACAATTATATCGCCGCCGATATATGAGCCGTCTTTTTGTATGACATTTCCGCCGATCGTCGCGACATCGCCGTCGATACGACCCTCGACCGTCACGTCGCCCCCAATTGCAAGGACGCCTTTAGCCGCCTTTTTTACGATGACCGATTTGCCGATAACGTAGACTTCCTGTTCCGGAGCGTCGTTGACGGTCACGGTCGTTTGATCGTCTGACGTTGAAATCTCGGGGTGCGCGTATAGGCAGACGCAAAAAATCTGTAGGCCCAAAAACAGAAGAATTAATTTAGTCGAAAATGGCGGAAAAGCGGGACGGATAAGTGCTGTCGCTGATAGATATGTCACGGTGGCCAGAAAAAATAATTAAGCTCGGCGCGTCTTTAACAACTGCCGCGAAATAAACAAAGAAATAACCCCGACAATCATCGTCATCGCGAGGGCCGCAGCGGCGTCAAATTGAAATTGGGCGAAAAGGGTTCGTAGAATAATGCCCAAACCGATAAAACCCGAGTAGATCAAATGGCCGAAAAATGTACACACGGTCGCGGCTTGCTCAGGCATCGCGGCGAGCCCTTGAAACAATTTCCCGGCTTCGGCCCCCAAAGCAAAAAGTGCAAAAACCAGCAGCCCCGAGCATATAAAAAGCGCGTTGTAACGCTCTCTGGGCCGCCGCAATCCACACACTGTGCTCTCGGCGTTGGCGACGATCAATTTTGTGAAATTGGCCGGTAATTCCATCTCCCCTTCGCGACCGAGACCGACATCGAGATTTCGCAAAAACTGTTTTTGCTGATTAAGCTCACGCGAACACACCTCGCAAAGCGCAAAATGGCCGTCAAGCTCCAATTGGCGCATGAGGTCGATCTCGCCGTCGATATAAGCGGATATCTCGTCCGCCGGACAAGAAATCGGGTTGATTGTAGTCTGGATTGCCATCGATACCTATCTATTTGAGAAATTTGATCGTCAACGGGTATTCCCACAATTCGCCGTTGTTCGCCTTGATACCGCCGATGATCGGAAAGATTATCCCCATTAAAAGCACTGCACAGATCATGAAGATTCCGATGATGAAAAATATGAGGATTATACTTATAACCATGTAGATCGTCATCGAGATCATCCAGTTTACGACCATTTTTCCATGAGCATCGAGGCCCGGAATTTTGTCTTTTTGCGTCTGCCAGATAACGATCGGGACAATGATGCCGACGGGAAAAAGGATCACGTTAGCAAGCTGCGCGAGATGCAAAAACATCCCCATTTGTCTCTGGTCAGGTGTTTGCAGCGACGTGGGCTGCATTGGCTGCATATTAAAACTCATGGTCTAAACCCCCGTAAATCCACGCTCCACAAATATCTCGCGCATCATCTCTCTCGCCCGGAATAGACGATTTTTCACCGTTCCGAGCGGCAGACCTGTTACCTCGGCTATTTCGTCATAACTAAGATCACGCGAATGCCGCAGCAAAATCAGGTCGCGATACGCGGGCGGCAAACACCGGACGACGAGATCGATCTCGGTCCGCCATTCATTCAATTCGTGATCTTTTTCGGGTGAGGGGCGGCGGCTTTCGATCTGGATCTGATAGGTGCCGTCGGCATTTTCGGCCTCGATGCTCTGCGGACACACGGAATTTCGCCGCATGTGGTCGATCGCGGCGTTGTGCGCAATTCGATAAAGCCATGTCGAAAATTTGTACTCAGCACTGTATTTAGTTAGCGAATTATAGACTTTGATGAAAACTTCTTGAGTGACGTCGAGTGACGATTCGTAATCGCCGAGCATACGAAAGACATAGCTCGTGATCGGCCGCTGATACCGGCGGACAAGCTCTTCAAATCCATCCGAGCGCCCGCCAATCGCTCCGATGATCAATTCACCGTCCGTCAGCCCTCGAACACCATCCAATGAGATCGCGTGTGTAGCCATTGCGTTAACTTACTACGGTAGTTTTATCGAAATTGTTTCAATCCGCAAGCCGGGAGAAAGAATTTTAACCGCGAAATACGCGAAACACACTAAATCAAAAATAATAATTTAGCGTATTTCGCGTATTTCGCGGTTAATTCCTATGCTCCAAGCGCGGCTAGTCCGGCCGGGGCCGCGATCGCGTCAAAGCTCAGACCGCCGCCCGGAATATTGAGGCCCAGTTCGTCTGGCGATAAAACACGGAGTTCGCGCCCGAGTGCTTCGGAAGCAATGCTCTGTATGCGTGACGGGACAAAATCAGCTCCGACCACCATGAGCCGTTCCAAAAAACCGTTTCCACGCTCGCCGCCATATCTGTCGTTATAAAACATCACCAACCGGTAAACCTCATCATCGACCTCGTCAGGCGTACAAGTCACAGAACGCACCACGGCCGGTTCCGATCCGCGTAACAACAAGGCCGTAAACCCGTCATTATTCGCGCTGATTAACAGCGAATCACTAGCCTGTGCGGAGTCCATCAACCAATTAGCTTCGCCGACGGCCCGCGGCAGAATTAGCCCCGCCTTCCAGTCCAGATCCTCAAAATGAGACTCGTATTCGTCGATCACCGCTAACTTCACCGCCGTCGCAAAATATCGCGAGCGTCCGTCTTTGTCTGGAGAGATCTTTTCCATCGCAAGCCGGAGTTCGAGCGCCGGAGCACCGAAACTCTGTTCGGCCTTCCAATCAAGGATTTCAGCGGTTTCCGATTTAGACGCGGGTTCGCTCTCAAGAGCGAGTATCGCGGTGCGTGCGGTATTACTCGGCAGGGCGACCGACCAGCGTTTTTGCTTCATCAGGCCCGCGATCTCTACCACTTCGCGAAGACACGCGGCAAATTCGTGCGGAGACGTGATATTTGTATCTACAAAGCTTGGTTCGATGATACCCGGTGCCAGTTCGACCGTCGCGGCCTGTTTAATGGTGTATTGCCGACGCCCGTTCCCATGAAGAGCGACCGCGGAGATACCGGTTTGTTCTATTCCTAAAGCGGCATTTGGAAATCGAGGTTGGGTAATCGAAGAAAACATATTACGTCTTGCTTAATATTCACTAAAGGCCACACCGTTGCTGTCCTGACCTTCGGCAAGGCTCTTAACGTCTTTTAGCCCCTGTTGGGCGTCCTGTGAATTGGTGTCCTCGCCCTGAATTTCTTTCCATTCACCTTTTTCCGAAACAGGATCGAGGGGCATTTCGCGAAGATATTTACCCGTGACCAGATCATCGACCGAACTCGGCAGTTTGCCCTTGTCGGCGGTAAACTGATCGATAGCACGCCTGATCTGCCACAGATTTTCTTTTAAGACAGTTTCGCGGGCCTGGCGGACGCTTCGCTCATACGTAGGGACAGCGATAGAGAGCAGGATGATCATGATAAACATCGCGATCATCAGCTCCAACAAGGAAAATCCCTTGTGAGTGCGGAGTGCGGATTGCGGAATGCGGAATTTTGGAAGCCGTGAAATACAGTTCCGCCATCGGCCCGAAGGCTCCGACTCCGCACTCCGCACTCCGCACTCCGCATTCGATTTACCAGTCACTGTATTTCTCCCCGTTCAGAGCTTCACCTTTCGAGCTGGATCTCACGTCAAAAACATTAACATCATCCCAACTGTCGGAGTCGGCGGCCTGATATGACGACCGGAGTTTCCATTCTTTATCCCCGGTCATCGGGTCGGTTGGCATATCTCGCAAGTAAACCTTGATAATTTCCTTGTCTTCATTTATTTCTGTCGCCTGTTTTGTGCCATCCCTGAGCCCGCTGCCGGAGATTAAGGTTATCCCTCTCGGCTTTACGCGGACACCATTGACGAGAGTGTCCAAACTGGGCGGATACCGGTCGATATTATCCGAGTCGAAAATCTTGCAGTCGTCAATTACTACACGGCTCCGGGGATCGGTCGGAACGCCAGCACCGCCGCCGCCAGGGAGCGTAGCGTTTGTCGAGGTTATCGCTCCTTGCGGGCACGCTCCAAACGTATCGCGTTTGAATTCGTCAATCGCGCTCCTCATCATACGCAGAGTCTCGCGAAGCTTGATCTCCTTTTCACGCTTAACGGCATTTTGGGCCATCGGAACCGTACCCATTACAAGTATCGCGAGCACGCCGAGCGTTATCACGAGTTCGAGCAAGCTGTAGCCGCGCGCCGAGTTTCGATTTTGTTTTTGGTTGACTTCTAACACGTTTTTATTCGTCAAACTTGACCGCAAAACTCTTGCCATCCACCGTCATAAAGTTAAGCACATCGCGTTCGAATGTGATCGCCGGACGCCCCGGTGATAAGGCCTCGATCTCGATATAGGCCAATATCCCCGTCAGATTGGCATCGGTTGCATCCTTAGCCGTCAGAGAAATGTACATTTTACCGTTTTGGTTAAGAAACGGCGTAGCAGACGTATTTACAATGGCCGTACCAAATACATCGCCATACACCACGCTGCGAATCGCGACCTTTTTATCGTCAAACTTTAATCCCATGACCGCCGATCTAAACTTTCCGCTGCCGTCAATCACGACGGGTATCTTCAGTTTTTCGCCCGCTTTCATTTCGGGCAACTCCGTACCTAAACGGAGCTTAACACCCGGAGTGGAGTCGGCGGACGGCGAAGGCACCGGTTCCGTCGCTTTGACCTCAATAACATCAGCTTTTGATGTGTCCGAAGTCTGATTCAACTGCAGCGTTTTTACGGAGTTATCGATTGGTTTCAGATTTAGGCCACCGGTTTCAGTCGCCTTGACTGTCGAGTTTACCTGGGTCGCCGATGCCGTCGTGGTTATCGGAGCGTCCGTTTTCACGTATTCCGGCGCTTCGGCCTGGCGATCCGGCATCTGGACCTCGGCGGCATTCGGCACCCGACGGGCGGCGGCTAGTAATTCATCACGATCTTCTTCGACGATCATCGCTTCGAGCGAGCTATCCGTCGGCACCGCGAGACTGCCAGTCTTTCGCTCGATCTCATCCTCAGGGAGTATGGCCGGAGCGCGGATCACGCGGGGCGTGACCGCGATCACTATGTCAATTTGACTATTGTCACGCGTCGGTGCCGTAAAAAGGCGCCCAATTATAGGTATCAGACCTAGAAGCGGCAAACCCTGACGCCCCCGGCTCTCCTGGCCCTGTGCGACGCTGGCAAGAAGCAGTGTCTTGTTGTTCTGGATCCGCGCAGTTCCCTTGATCGTTCGTTCGGTAAAGTTTGGGGTCGGTGTCTGGGCGCCTGAAATGTCCTTTGATTCGATCTCCATCGCAACTTGTACGTCTTGATTAGGAAATACAAGCGGCTTGAATTTCAAGGTCAGACCCGTTTGCTCATAATTGATAACGTTCGCGGTCTGGCCCAGGTTGCCTCCATTATTGGTACCGTTGTTACCACCGACCCCTAAAAACTGCGCGCTCTGAACAGGCACTCGCCGCCCGATACGAGCCGATGAATCCTCGTTATTAAATGCGTGGATTTGTGTCGAGGCAATTAGCTTAGTATTGGTATTGCTCTGAAACGCCTGGAGGCTAATCGCAGGCATAAGAATGCCGGTCGGGATCACCGTATTGATCAAAGTCGAAGCAGCTACAGCGGTCGCCGAAGCGGCCGTCGAAGTAGACAAGCCGCGGCCTCCAAGACGTAGTTGTCCGGCTCCAGTTCCCCCAAGATTGGTAAGCTGTGACTGGGTGCCTATTTGATTACCGAGTTGAAGAAGGTCAGACCTGTTAACTTCATAGATCGCAACATCCATAACGACCTCGGCACGGTCCTTATCCAAAGACGATATAAGGCTGCCGATCAGCCTGATGTTCTCCTGCGTATCGCGGATGGTGACGCTGTTTGTCGCGTCATCGGTCAACACGATCGTTTGACTGCGGCCGGGCTGGGCAGGTATCGCGGTCTGAACAACCTTTGCGATATCTTTCGGGCTGGCATTTGCTAAGTAAAAAGTTCGCAGGACCAGCTGTTGAAACTTTGTCCGTTGCTGCTGATTCGCAACGAGGATCGTGCGGGGACCAACTTTCTGGAAGAAAAGGCCTTCCTGAAGAAAAATGTAATCAAGCGCCCGGGCCGCTGTTACATTCTTTAGATCGATATTCGTCTTGCGGTCCTGCTGCCTAAACGACTCGGCATCAAAAAGGACGTTCAAATCGAGGCTCTTGGCCAATTCCTTAATGATAAATTGAAGAGGAACCCCGTTCGGAAACGGAACGTCCTGGAGCTTTTCAAGCCTTAGCGGGATCTGAGCGTCGGCCGCCCGTTTTTTGTCGATAAAGGCAGTCGGCACGAGTTTGACGTCGCCATTCACACCCTTCTTATCACCCTTTTCGCCGGGAAGCACGTCATTAGCATCCTTTTGGAGCCGGATCATGCGATCCATTTCGGATTTTGCAAGCTCATTTGTCGGATCAAAAGCATACGCCCGCTTAAACGCGGCGTAACCGCCTACATAATCCTTTTCCGAAGCCGCAATCGTCCCTTTTTTCATAAACATCTGAGACGCCATAAAAAGAGACCGCGTCAGATGCAGCCTGTATTCTGGATTTTTAGGACTGTCCGAAACCGCCAATGCAAATTCTTCGACGGCCTTGTCCCATTGCTCGGCTGACTCGTGTTTCATGCCCTCGCTAAAATGTTTTTTACCGTCCCCAAAAGCCGCGGCGGCAACGGGCGAAAGCATTGAAAAAATTAAGAGTAATGTGACAAAAAAGCTGAGGTAAGTTGATTTTTTCATAACAGTAAACGATGGGTCCCGAATCTAAACTTGTAAATCCGCAGTGGTCGAAACATTTACACGTCAAAGGTATGGCAAAGTTTCATTTTTTCAGCGCGGACATTTCACGCAAATAACTAGCTAATTTTGGGTTTATTGGGCGAAAAATGCAACCTTAAAACCACGTCTTTCCCGCTCAATAGCTCAGACCCGGAAACCTTGGCTTTAACGACGCTTTTACTCAAACAACCGCCCGCAAAAAAACCCCCGACGGATTAGGCTCGGAAAAACCAACTTCTTCCGGGATTTCCGCGCTCTGAAATCCGTATGTCAAAAAACTAATGTTAATTGACATGCGGTTGATTCGTTTTATGAAATGGAAAATTTGTCCTGCGAAATCTAAGCAGGCTCTTAACTCCTTCAGCTTTCCACTCTCTAAAACCGAAAGATCACCGTTTGCGTCGAGAAGGTTCTTCACTTCGCGAGTGCTGCCCTCCGTCGATTCGGTATATCGAGCTACGAGAAACAATAATTGCAATCTCCGATCCCAAACGACAGACCCAAGAGACTCTTTGTGATTTCAGAAGGCATAGCATGACACGAAACACGGCCATCAGGTGACTGAAGGATAAAGTCCATGTCGCCGACGGCTAATCCGTTTCGTCCGCCGGTAAGAGGAACTGCAAAGCGAACCGCTTAAGCAATTCTCAGATTGTCAAGAAGTTGAAATTAGTAGGCAGTTAAGGTTAGGTACATTCGCAAGCTGGGTGAGTGGTTGTAAAGTGTTTAAGATAAATCAGCTACAATAAGGACAATTTATCGCAATAACTTAGAGATCATAAACAGATGAGACTAATATTACTAAATTCTTTTTTGACAACGGCTTTGGTATTTTTTGGTCTCGCCGCTGCGGTCGTCGCGCAATCGGGAAACATAAACGAAACCCAGCACGAACAAACTGAAAACAAAACCGCCAGGCAAAAAGACGATACGCCGGCGAAAAATAAAGTGGACGAAAATAAAACGGAAGCGCAAGACGAAACCGAAAGTCCGAAAGCGGTAACGATTTTTCCGCATCCCGATAAAAGCCGCTTTTACGTCAGCGGGCAGATCAATTTTATTTATCAACAGCACGGGCAATTCCGCTCGCCTTATGCAGGTGAAAATAGTTTTCGGGCGGTACGCGAAAATGCTACATCGAGAGTCTTAACATTGTATGTCGGTGCGCAAATCACAAAACTCACCGAGGTTTTCCTGAACATCGAAAGCGCGGGTGGCAGAGGCGTAAGCGACGCGCTGGGACTTGCCGGGTTCACCAATCTCGACGTGGTTCGCAATCCGACGCTGGGTTCAAAACCATATCTCGCTCGCGTGATGTTTCGCCAAATTATTCCGCTCTCGAAAAAAACGGTCGAGTCGGAGCGTGGCCCGCTGTCACTGGCCACTAAATTGCCAGCCAAGCGGATCGAGATTCGCATTGGCAAATTGAGCACGGTGGATTTTTTCGATGTCAATTCCGTCGGCAGCGACAGCCATTTGCAATTTATGAATTGGACGGTGGATAACAACGGCGCATATGATTACGCGGCCGACACACGCGGTTACACCCTCGGAGCGATTATCGAATATCAAACTAAATATTACGGAGTGCGGTATGGCTTGATGCTGATGCCGAAAGTCGCCAACGGTATAGCTCTGGACACCAATATAAGACGGGCCCGCGGCGAAAACTTTGAATTTGAACTGCGCCGCTCTCTACTGACTTTCGCAACCAAACGACCAGGAGTTTTGCGTCTGCTTACGTTTGTCAATCACGCCAATATGGGTAGTTACCGCGAAGCGATTAACGCTTATCTGGCGAACCCTGCGGGCGTTCCTGATATTGAGGCGCATCGCACACAAGGCCGGGTCAAATATGGCTTTGGCGTGAATTTTGAACAGGAAGTTTCGCGGGATTGGCGAGTGTTCGATCGTTTCGGCTGGAATGATGGGAAAAACGAATCGTTTGCCTACACTGAGGTCGACCAAACGGCGGCATTGGGTGGCGACGTTCGCGGAACAAACTGGAAACGCAAATCGGATAAAGTTGGTTTCGCCTTTGTCAGCAACGCCATTTCCGGTGACCATCGCCGCTATCTCGCCCTCGGCGGTAAGGGCTTTATACTTGGCGACGGCAAATTGAATTACGGGCGGGAAAACATTTTCGAAACATATTATACGGCGCAGATGTGGCGCGGGGTCTTTTTGTCTTTTGATTTACAGCACGTCGTGCATCCCGGCTACAACCGCGACCGCGGACCGGTGCTTGTGCCCGGCGGCAGATTACATATAGATCTTTAACCGGATCAAAATCAAACAACCGCCGATTTTTCAAGACTGCGTGAGCCGTCTCGCGACATGACCACCGAAGCCGTCGGCAAAGGCTTCTACCATTCCAGCGGGATGGAATAAGGATTACCCAAAATTAGATTAATACATCAAAATAAAAACTATGAATCCGATAGAAATACTTGGACTAAAGGAAGTGGCCCTCCGGCTTACGGTAGCAGTGTTGGTTGGGGGCTTGCTCGGACTAAACCGCGAACTGCATGGTAAACCGGCCGGTCTTACCACTAATGCGCTTGTAGCTTTGGGAGCGGCCATTGCCGCCACTCTTTCGCTGCAAGTTCAGGGAAGTGAAGTAATGCCTGACGCAAATTCCATTGGTCGTATTATTCAGGGTACTCTCACCGGAATTGGCTTTCTGGGAGCCGGTGTGATTATGCGGGATACACCTGGGCATGTCAGCGGTCTGACAACCGCCGCGACCATTTGGGTATGTGCAGCAATCGGGCTTTTATGTGGACTCGGTTACTGGAGTTTTATTGCTCTATCAACAGTCCTTGTGTTGGCAGTACTTGTCTTTGGGCATACATTCGAGAACATTGCGGCGCGTCTTTTTAAACGTCCGCCGAATAACCCTCCCGATGCCAAGGTCTAAGATACATATGCAGACTCTACGCCAGCGTTTTAATTTGCCTGCGTTAACGAACTATCTCAACTGAACACTTCGCGTATATGGCTACGTCATGCGATACCGATCCGAGAAGGAGCCTTTCCATTTCGCCCAGGCCGTGTGAGCCGATCATTATCAGATCGGGTTTCCATTTTTCCGCCTCATCGAGAATGGCCTTTTGGCGAGAGCCTTTGGTGACCTTTGTCAGGATTTTGATTTCCTGGTTCTTGCTCATTTTGAGTTTTGAGTTTTGAAGCGGCCTTCTCGACCATTTCGCCCGCATGCTTACGGGTAGCCTCTAGTATTTCCTCCTCATGCCGAGGCATAAATCAGGATCCGGCCATAGGTGAAATATAGATTCCCTATACAGATAAGATATTAATTTGACTTTTCGCAGGCCACAGACGCCGGGCAACTTCACGGATGATCTTCTTGCTTGAGTTTGATGCATCCATCGCTAATAGTATTTTCATAGGAAACCTCTGATTTTTTCTCTCAATAATATTCTATTTCCTGTTGTGTAAATAATCTATAAGTTTGCGTTATTTTCACACTTTCATTCCGTTCAACTTTCCGAAGAGGAACTTGAGAGATCAAAAGGCCGTCGGACAAACCAATATTTCGGTATTGGTTTAGAAGAAGGCGGCTTATTTCGCGGTTTCTGTAGTCGCGGCGAGACTTGGCCCGAAGCTCGTCCGGATACTCGAATTTACAATCCTTTTACATTGTCGCAAACATCCCGACTGCCGCCGCCGTCATAATCGCCGCCGTTGCCCATCCCAGATATTGCAGCGGACGTGAACTCACTCGCTCGCCCATTATTTTGGGATTACTTGTCAGCAGCGTAACCAGCACAACCAAAGGAGGTGCGAGCACTCCGTTTAGGACGGCCGAATAAAACAGCATCTTAACAGCGTTAAAGCCAACAAAATCTAAAACGAGTCCGAGGACCATTGCGATTGCGACTATTGTGTAGAACTTGCGCGACAACCTCGGTCTATCTTCTAATGTCCCTCGCCAGTCTTTTGCTTCTGCCACTGCGTAAGCGGCGGAGCCTGCGAGCACGGGAACAGCAAGCATTCCTGTCCCGATCAGACCGAGAGTGAAGAGAAGGTAAGCTCCGTTCCCGGCTAAAGGGCGCAATGCTTCAGCCGCTTGCTGTGCCGTTTCGATGTTAGTCTGTCCATTGGCATGTAGCGTCGCGGCGGTGGTCAGGATAATAAAATACATGACGAGGTTAGAGAAAAACATGCCTGTTATAACGTCGGTCCTCGCAATACGCAATTCATCATCGGTCGCGCCCTCACGCTCCTCGACCGTTTTCCGGCCTTGAGCACGTTCGTCTTCCACTTCCTGTGATGCTTGCCAAAAAAACAAGTAAGGCGAGATCGTTGTGCCGAGTATTCCGACGAAAGTCGCGAGAAACGCACTCGACCATTCGACATGGGGGATAAATGTAGCTTTTAAGACGGCCGCCCAATCCGGCTGAGAAAGAAAGGCGGTAATCACATAGGCGAATAAAACAAGTGTTAGCCATTTAAAGATGCGTGCCATCTGACGGTATGAGGAAAAGAACAGCAATCCGATAATGATAGCCGTGTAAATCGGTGTCCAGTAGTACGATTTAATTCCCGTCATCATTTCCGTTGCTTCGGCCATGCCCCCAAGATCGGCGCCGATGTTGAATACGTTGGCGACAATCAATAGAGAACATGCTCCCCACAAAACCGAACGAGGATAATTGCGTCGAACGACACCCGCGAGCCCGCGCCCGGTGACCATGCCGAGCCGTGCGCACATCAATTGCACGGCCACCATCAGCGGAAAAGAGAAGAGAGCCGTCCACAGTGCCGCGTAGCCGAAAGACGCTCCGGTTACCGAATATGTAGAGATACCGGACGGGTCGTCATCGGCCGCACCCGTAATCAATCCCGGACCCAGATTGGCAAAGAATGTACGCACTCGTCCCTTCGAAAGAGGTTTCGAAGCAAACGATTTGCCGACTTGTGAGTCTTTTTTAGCCATGTTGTAAGCTTATCTTTCCTTGCATTCCAAACGCCATCCACATTATTAAGTAACTGACAGGGCGAACACTCCATGCCAGATCTAAACCACGCTACATTCCGTAGCAGTGATTACCTATTAAAACACCAGTAAATCATTTCAGGGTCGGCATTTGTCTAATTTGTCCAGACTAGTACCCGAATAACTTCGGCAACGAGACGCCTAAAAAGTATTCGCCTATTCCGGAATGACGGCTTCGTCGGAGGGAAATTGCGCAAACGACTTAAACTTATTTCGTCTTCCTCCATTAGATGATCTTTCGCTACCCTGTCAAAAAACTGTATTTTTTTGACAGCCTATATTAATTTCTCACTCAATTGCCTGCGCAAATAATCGAGCGCGGCCTGGCTGGCACGCCAGCGGATGAGGTAGCGGTCGCCCGGAAGCACGATCTTTATTGATTTATCACCTTTCGCTCCCGAATACCCGATAAAAACGGTTCCGACCGGTTTTTCGTCCGTGCCGCCATCGGGGCCGGCAATACCGGTGACCGAGATCGCGTGGTTGGTGCCGGCGTACCGCCGCATTCCCGCAGCCATAGCCTCGGCGCATTCGGCGCTGACCGCTCCGTATGCGGCAAGGATTTCCGGCGAGACGCCCAGCGTTCTCATTTTTGCATCGTTCGAGTATGTGATCGCACCTTCCATAAAGTATCCGGACGAGCCCGGAACATCCGTCAGGCGGCTGCCTATCAGTCCGCCGGTACAACTCTCAGCAACCGCGAGCGTCTCACC
Source organism: Chloracidobacterium sp. (assembly GCA_043739565.1). Taxonomy (GTDB): domain Bacteria; phylum Acidobacteriota; class Blastocatellia; order Pyrinomonadales; family Pyrinomonadaceae; genus OLB17. The sequence goes on along the minus strand of JAYUDV010000204.1, from coordinate 6,506 downwards.
TCGCTCCGCCAAACGCATTCCGACGATCTCCGTCATCGTCTCGCCGTTCATGGCAAAAACGGCTTTCCCAAGTGCGGCGGAAAGTTCGTTTGCCAGCTTTTCCGCAATGGCTCCAGCGTCATCAAATGAATGCCCCCGGGCGGCGATGTGAATTTCAACCTCGCTGCGATTAAACAGGATCGACGTTTGAACGCCCCGGTATAACGTGTAGATCGGCGCCGCGATCTCATCGACCGCCGATTCGCCCATGCCGGAAACGCGCAAGATGCGCCGCTTAACATAAACTTCGCCGGCAATCGCTTTCAATTTCGGAAATACATGATCCGTGAACATCGGCTGATTCTCACGCGGTGGGCCGGGCAGGATTGCAAGTATTTTGCCGTCCAATTCGGCCATCATGCCGACCGCCGATCCGTGTTCGTTGGGCAGCACATCGGCACCGGCGATGACATACGCCTGACGTTTGTTGATGTCGGGCATTTCGCGGCCCCAATTGCGAAATCGCTCCCGCAGATGTGCCTCGATGTCGTCGTGATAAACCAGTTCACGCCCGATGGCTTTCGCGGCAAATTGCCTCGTAATATCGTCCTCGGTCGGCCCGAGCCCGCCGGTCGTAATCACGATCTCCGAGCGCCGCATCGCGTCGCGAACCGTCTGCTCAAGGCGCTCCCCGTCATCGCCGACGATAGTCTTGAGCTTTACCTCAATGCCGATATCGTTAAGTTTTTCGGTCAGCCACAGACTATTGGTGTCCGTCTTATCGGGCGTGAGTAGCTCAGAGCCAATCGCTATAATTTCTGCAAATAACATAAAAAATCAATTTGCCCGCGAATAACGCTAATGAACACGAGTAAAGAAAAATTCTTAAATTTGCGTTTATTCGCGTTATTCGCGGGCAATTCTTAATATATTTCCACAATCGGTTTACCATCCGAGCTGATATAAGCACGGTACATACCCTCGGTATTAAATGAAATTGCCATGTTGCCGAATTTGTCCATAACGATCACACCGCCGTCACCGCCTAGCTTTTGCAGTTTATTTTGAATGACGCGGTCAGCCGCCACTTGCACGGTCAGCGCCTGATATTCCATCAAAGCGGAAATATCACGGGCGACGCCGAGACGTATGAAAAAATCGCCCCGGCCCGTCGCCGACACGCCGCAGGTGTTGTTGTTCGCGTAAGTTCCCGCTCCGATTATCGCGGCGGCGCCGATGCGGCTATACTTTTTGTTGGACATTCCGCCCGCGGACGTTCCGGCGGCGAGATTGCTGTTTCGGTCAAGGGCCACCGCACCGACAGCGCCGGTCATAGAACTCGGAACTTGGAGCATGGAACCCGGAACTTGCGACTTTTGCAGCTCATCAAAACGCTCTTGGGTCCAAAAATATTTTTCATCGACGAGTCCGATCTTTTGCTCCGATGCAAATTTCTCCGCGCCATCGCCGATCATCATTACCTGCGTCGATTTTTCCATGACCGCCCGCGCAAGTGTTATCGGATTCTTGACACGTCGGAGTCCCGCAACCGCCCCGGCGCCCAGTGTTTTGCCGTCCATGATCGAGGAATCAAGCTCATTTTTTCCGTCAGAATTAAAAACGGCGCCTTTCCCGGCGTTAAAAAGCGGCGAATCCTCCATCATGCGGAGCGCAAGTTCGACCGCGTCAATGCTCGACTTGCCCGACTGCAAAGCCTTGTAACCCGCGAGGACAACCTCCTCGAGTTTGGCCCGGTATTCCTTTTCTTTTTCGGGCGTCAAAGATCCCTTTTTACCGATGCCGGCGCCGCCGTGAATGATGAATCCGATAGCCGGATTTTGCGGCGATTGGAGCTGTTTGATCTCGGTAAAACCACCCCTTTGCGCAAATGTGTAAAAGGGCAAACTTAACAAACAAACAATAAATAAGGCTGTGATCTTTTTCATACAAAATACCTTTATTACTTTATTGCACAGCCTTTAAATATTCCCTCACCATCTTCATATCCTCCCAGACCTCGCGTTTTTTGTGCGGGTCGCGGAGCAAGTAAGCCGGGTGAAATGTCGGCATCACTTTGACGCCGAGATAGTCGTGAAACTGGCCACGGAGTTTCCCGATCGGCACCTTGGTTTCGAGCAAATTCTGAGCTGCGGTCGCTCCTAAAACGACGATCACCTTTGGCCGTACGACAGCGATCTCGCGTTTTAAAAATGGTTTGCAGGCGGCGGTCTCATCCGGCTCGGGAGCACGATTTCCGGGCGGACGACAGCGATTGATATTGCCAATAAATACGTCCTCGCGATTGAATCCGATCGCCATCATTATGTCAGTCAAAAGCTTGCCCGCACGACCGACAAACGGAAATCCCTGCTCGTCCTCATCCGCACCGGGAGCCTCACCGACAAACATCAGATCGGCGTTGAAATTGCCCGTGCTATTGACCACCTGCGAACGTCCGAGCGTGCTCAATTTACAGCGTGTGCAACCCGGCCCGATCTCGGCTCGGATCTGCTCAATTGTCTCGGTCGGCTCTGGCAGGGCGGGCATGATGATGCCAGCGCTCGTTTCGGTTCCTTTTTCCACTTGCATTACAATTTGCTGCGGTGAGGTTTCGTTACGCTTAGAAAGGCTTGATAAAGACGGCAAAGCAGCAAGCCTTGACCCGATAGGCCGAGCTTCCGCCGGTTTTGGCGAGGGAACGGTATTATTCGAAATCGACGACGATCTCAGCCGCTCTTTACTCTCCGCTCTCCACTCTCCACTCTCCACTATTTCAGCTAATTTCACCTCCAATGTCTCAACGCCAAGCTCCTGTAAATACAGGACTTGCTCGCGAACATCGGCGATCAATTCCGAACTGTCGGTATTCTTGGTCATCCTCTCAAATAATTGTTAATTGTACATTTTAAATTGTTAATTGCTTTTGGGAAAACGCCGCTTTCCTATCGAGGATCAATGTATAATTAACAATGAACAATTAACAATTCAAACCTGTGTTGCTGTGCGTCTCATATTCACCACTTCATCCAATATCCGATCAGCCATCTCGCGTTTTGACATCAGCGGCAGATCGATCTCGGCACCTTTTCGGGTAAGAATCGTGGCGATATTCGTCTCGGCATTAAATCCGGCACCGGCTTTGGTAATATCATTCGCTACGACCATGTCGAGGCGTTTCTTTTTCATTTTCGAACGCGCGTAGCCGATCACATCGTTTGTTTCTGCCGCAAAGCCAATGACGAGCATTCCTTTCGTTCGATTTTTCGAAACCTCCGACAAAATATCCGGCGTTTTCTTCAGTTCCAGGATCATAAATTCACGACCGTCTTTCTTGATCTTGCCCTCGGCCGCGTTGGCCGGAGCATAGTCCGCAACCGCCGCTGCACCGACAAAAACGGTCGAATTTGGCAGTTCTTTCTTCACGGCATCGTTCATCTCGCTCGCCGACACCGCGTGGATGACAGTTACATTCGATGGCGGATCGACCGTCGTGATGCCGGCGACCACGGTCACCTTTGCCCCTCGTGAAGCCGCCGACTCCGCAACCGCAAAACCCATTTTTCCCGACGAATGATTTGAAATAAACCGCACCGGATCGATCGCCTCGCGTGTGCCGCCGACGGTGATCAAGATTCGCTCATTGCTCAAGTCTTGGGAGTGCGGAGTTTCGGAAGAACCATTCGTTTCCCGTTCCGACTTTGCGTCTTTGTTCCTTTGCGTCTTTGCGTTAAGAATTCTTAACGCTTGCTCGACGATATTCTCAACGTCCTCTAGCTTTCCCGTGCCGACCGTCTTACACGCCAATTCGCCCGCGATCGGCTCGACAAAATATACGCCGTCGGCTTTGAGCTGGGCAACATTTCGCTGCGTCGCCGGCTGTTCCCACATCGTCGTGTTCATAGCCGGCGCGACCATCACCGGAGCATTCGACGCGAGATAGGTCGATGACAAAAAATCGTCGGCGATGCCATTGGCGAATTTACTGAGAATATTCGCCGTCGCCGGGACGATCAGCAGAAGATCGATATTCTGCGAAAAATTTATGTGAGCAATCGGGTCGGGATTAGCCGGGTCGTAATCATCAACAATTACGGGTTTTTCGGTCAATGCCCGAAACGTCAGCGGCTGTATAAATTCCGTCGCATGCCGCGTCATCCCCACCGAAACCTCGCAGCCCGCCTTTTGCAGCCCACGCAAAACCTCGACAGCCTTATACGCCGCTATCCCGCCGCTCACGCCTAAACCTATGCGATATTTCACCATAATGAATCTTATTTCTAGTTAGTTAGCAATAAGCAGTTAGCTATAAGCGATTAGCAATTAGCTATAAGCCTGACGCCGCGCTTTTTGATTTATAGCTTACAGCTAATTGCTTATCGCTTATCGCGCATCGCCTATCGCCTATCGCTCATCATAATCACAACCCGAACTGACGCAGATGATGATCCAAATGTTTATATTGCGTTTCGCCCCATTGCTTGCCGCTCAAGCGGCCAAAAAAGCCGTGAATATTACCGTCTGTTCCGCTATCGCCCTGGGCGTGAAACTCATCTACCAGCTCCGTCAATCTCGTATGCGTCGATTCGAAATCAGGCTCGTCCTTTATGATTAGGGTCGGCCCGGTCGGCGAATTTTGCGGGAAAGGTTTTTCACCCAAAAAGCCGCCCTTAAATATCCAGCCGATCGCTTTACCCAAAAAAGCCTGCTGCATCGGCTTTCTGCCCGTCGCCATTTCGGGCGCGCGGGCCGCATGTTCCATCATCTGTCCCGGCGACATCTTGCCCCACTGCCGCTCTGAATCAGGGCTTAATTTACCAAGCCGTTCAAGCAGTTCACGGTGTGTCTCCGCATCAAATAGTGTTTTCATATTCTCAATAAGCTCACATCAGACTATTTCCGTATTCTATCTCAAATGCCGCGAAAATGTTATATTTCAATGCTGGTAAGAATGTATGAAACCCGAATCAATTTCAAGCGAGAGCATCTACAAAGGCAAAATTTTCGACGTTCGCATCGACCAGATTCGCCACGGAGACGTCGAATACAAACGCGAGATCGTCACCCACAAAGGCAGCGCTGTGATCGTGCCTGTTTTCGAAGACAAAACTGTTGCGATGGTCCGTCAATACAGGTATGCGGCGGAGAAATTTTTGCTCGAGATCCCGGCCGGGTCGCTCGATGGCGACGAATCACCCGAAACTGGAGCCGCACGCGAACTCGAAGAAGAGATAGGCGTCACGGCCGCGAAGATCGAGAAAATAGCGGAGTTTTACGTTTCACCGGGTTTTTTGACGGAAAAGATGTTTGTTTATCTTGCGACGGAGCTTACTGAAACGGCACAAAACCTTGAGATCGACGAGATTCTCGAGATCGAGCGCTACACGTTTCCCCAAGCCCTCGACCTGATCCGAAACGGCGGGATCGAGGACGCCAAGACGATCGTCGGGCTGATGCTCGCCGGTTCGCGTTTTGGGTTTTCGCTTTAACACCGTTGCGGCTTGACGTATACACGGCATTTCGATATTCTGACAGTTCGCAATTTTGCGGATTTTTCTATCAGTGTGTGAATATGAGTACTTATTTTCCTAGTGGAAAGGGATTAGCAGAAAATCGTAAATGGTTGGTCGTTGACGCTAAAGGCAAAACTGTCGGCCGACTGGCGACGGAAGTGGCGCGTATTTTGTCGGGCAAGAACAATCCGGCATGGACACCGTTTTTGGATATGGGCGACCATTGTGTTGTGATCAATGCCCGTCACGCCAAGTTTACGGGTGCAAAGGACGATCAGAAAATCTATTACCGTCACACGCTTTATCCAGGCGGTTTGCGTGAAACGACGGTCAAGGAAATGTTCGCAACGAAGCCTGAAAAGGTCATCGAACTCGCCGTTCGCGGTATGCTGCCGAAGACAAAGCTCGGCAAGGCAATGGGAAAGAAATTAAAGGTTTACGCCGACGCGGAACACCGCCACATCGCGCAGAAACCGGAAACTAGGGAATTGTAGGCAGGTGGCGGAAGGCAGTTCGCAAAAAAGCCACTGACTACTGACCACTGACTACTGACTACTAAAAGAATATGGCAGACATCCAGTATTACGGCACAGGCCGCAGAAAAACCTCGACAGCACGTGTTTACCTTCGCCCCGGCAGCGGCAACATTGTGGTAAATCGCCGCGAATTTAACTCCTATTTCCCTAACGAAGCGTTGCAAATGATCATTCGTCAGCCGCTTCGCCTTACGGAGACGGTCGAGAAATTTGACATCCTCGTCAACGTCGATGGCGGCGGCACGGCCGGACAGGCCGGTGCGGTGCGTCACGGCATTACCCGAGCGCTGATGGAATTTAACGCGGACCTGCGTCCGGCGTTGAAGAAGGCGGGATTGATAACGCGCGATCCACGGCAGAAGGAACGTAAGAAATACGGGCAGAAAGGTGCCCGTGCGAGATTCCAGTTCTCGAAACGATAATTAGTTCAGAGTTACGCGTTCACGCGTGATCTTCACGCCTAAAGACGTAACTCTGAACA
>JAYUDV010000203.1:0-26655 GCA_043739565.1 Chloracidobacterium sp. | reverse complement strand
GAAAATGCCGATCTGCGGCAAGGATTTCAAAACCGGGCAGACGCTGATGAAGACGATTCTCGCACCCGGATTGAAATCACGAATGCTAGGTCTAGACGGTTGGTACTCGACAAATATCCTCGGAAATCGCGATGGCGAAGTGCTCGACGATCCGGAAAATTTCAAGTCGAAAGAGGTGTCGAAACTCTCCGTGCTCGAACACATCTTTCAGCCAGAAACCTACCCGAATCTGTACGGCAATTTTTCTCACGTCGTTCGCATCAACTACTATCCACCGCGTGGCGACAACAAAGAGGGCTGGGACAATATTGATATTTTTGGCTGGCTCGGCTACAAAATGCAGATCAAGATCGATTTTCTCTGCCGCGATTCTATTTTGGCTGCACCGCTCGCGCTCGACCTTGCGCTATTCATGGATCTTGCTCAGCGGGCCAATATGAAGGGCGTTCAGGAATGGCTTTCATTCTATTTCAAAGCTCCGCAAACCGCACCGGGCCTTTATCCCGAACACGATCTCTTTATCCAGTTGATGAAGCTAAAGAACACTCTGCGGCACCTACAGGGCGAGGAATTGATAACGCATTTGGGGCTGGAATACTACGACTAGAGTGCCCTCTTTATGTTTGCTATAGTGTGGCGTATAAGCTACACTTTTAGAAAGTGAGATTTACTGATGAACATTCGGTATTACATCACTGAAGACGGCAGCGAGCCGGTAATTCAATGGTTGGATAGCCTCAAAGGCTCCAAGGAACGCGGTGCGATCCATGCACGAATTTTGCGTCTGCAACTCGGTAATCCCGGAGATTCAAAGCCTGTTGGTGATGGGGTATGGGAGCTACGCATCGATGTTGGCCCCGGGTATCGTGTTTATTACGCGCGATCCGGAAAGATAACGATGCTCCTTTTGTGTGGTGGCTCAAAAAAATCACAATCTGCGGACATCGCGCGAGCAAAAGAATACTGGGCAGACTTTCGGCTAAATGCCGAAAAAGGAAAATGGGAATGACCAACAGAAAAATGCCGATAACCGGCGACTACCAACAATATCTTTGCGAGCGTCTCAAGGACCCTGCCGAAGCTGGTGCGTACCTGAACGCCGCATTGAAAGACGACGACTATCGCGTTTTTCTTCTTGCTTTACGCGATGTGGCAGACGCATTTGGAATAACAAAAGTTGCCTCAATGGCAGAACTCAATCGTGAGAATATTTATCGCATGCTCTCACCAAAGGGTAATCCTAGAATATCGAGCTTGGTCTCTCTACTAAGAGCAATTGGAGTTCAATTGAAAACCGAGGGAGCTGTGAAATCGGCGGCAGTACCGAAAGCCCGGCGCTCGCCAAAACCCGCACCGCGAAGCGTTAAGGGCATTTTTCATAAGGAAGTTACATAGGGTAAGCTCGGGATATTTTCCGTCCTGTGCGTAGGATCGATTCAGAGTCCGGGAATGAGGTGCATATCGAATTCCAATCATCGAGTAGCGATGCAATGACTGTAGCCGTGGGTTTCAACCCATTAGCGCCAACTTAAGGGAAGGGTTTTTGGTTTATGAATTGCCACTAGCTTCAGCTAGTGGTCAAAGGTGATTGAAGGTAAAGGCTTTAGCCGAATTGAGAAAAAACATCTTCCTTTTTGCTTTAGCTCAAATTGGGCTGAAGCCAAAAGGAAGATTATTTAGCAGGAATTTGGCTAAAGCCTGTGTTTGTAGAATTTATATCCACTAGCTAAAGCTAGTGGCAATTTATAAGAGGGAAAGCTATGGCCTTAAGTTGGCGCTAATGGGGTTCAAACCCACGGCTACAATCAAATCACCGCTGATGCGGTGAAGAACTCGTTTTCGGCGTATCGGTTTTGAATCTGGAAATCGAGCGTTTGACGAATAACATCCCACACGACATCTGACGCCACGAATGAATATGAACATTTTCGCATTCATCCAAAAATTCCTAACCGCATTGCCGCTGATAACTGCTCTGCTGTGTCTGACAGCGCTGACGGCGTTTTCACAAACTGGCGAGCCGTTGCGCGAGCCGATACTCCGCATCGAGACAGGGATGCATACTGCGCTTATCAAGAGCATTGGAGCTGATGCCGCCGGAACGTTTTTGGTTACGGCTTCGGAGGACAAAACAGCGCGAATCTGGGACATTGCGACGGGAGAATTGCTGCGCGTACTGCGTCCGCCACTCGGAGCAGGCAATGAAGGCAAACTTTATTCGGCTGCCATCTCGGCTGACGGCAGCACAGTGGCCGTCGGAGGCTGGGCCGGCTACGAATGGGACACAACACACTCAATTTATCTGTTTGATCGCTCAAGCGGGCGACTCGTGCGTCGGCTCAGCGGTTTGCCGAACGTCGTTCTTCATCTCGTCTTTTCGCCTGACGGCAAATATCTCGCGGCAATGGTCGCTGCGGGCGATGCACGGGTTTATGAAACCGGTGGTTGGCAGCAAATCGGCGCGCAAAGCGATTCCGGCAACAAGTGCTACCGTGCGGATTTTGACAGGAGTGGGCGATTGGTAATGAGTTGCTCAGATGGATTTATCAAACTCTATGCCATCGGTCAGAACGGGTTGCGCCAGGTCGCCAAGACAAATGCAAGCGGCGGCAAACAACCGTTGGTAGTTAAGTTCTCGCCTGACGGGGATAAAATCGCCGTCGTGGTTGATTCAAAAAGTGTCAGTGTTCTATCGGCATCCGATTTGAGTTTACTATTCGCTCCCGACACGAGCGGGATGAACAACGGTGGTTTTTCCAGCTTAGCGTGGTCGGCGACGGGCGACATTCTTTACGCGGGCGGGGGATACCGAACGAGCGGCACGATTCGCTCTTGGACGAATGGGGGACGCGGCGCTTATCGAGAGACGAACGCCTCCTCGCTCAGCATGGTTGGCGATATTCAGCCGCTGCCAAACGGCGGCGTGATTTACGAAACATTGGATCCGGCGTGGGGAATTATTGATGCAAGCGGCAAACGCACCCGATACATCGTTTCCAGTATCGCCGATTATCGTGGATTGTGGGAGAATTTCAGAGTTTCCTTCAACGGCGCGGAAATCGGCTTCGGTTACGAAGTTTTCGGCAAATCTGCGGCTCTATTCGCGCTTCTCGAACGGCGATTGGCGTTGACCGCCAATCAAACCTTAAGCTCGCCGCGTACCACCGCGAATAATCTCAACATCACCGATTGGCGTAGTGATGACAATATATCTTTCTTTGAACCGAAGCTCAACGGCCACAAGTTGATGGCACAACCTGAACAATCCTGTAGCCTTGCCTTGGCGCCCGATGACTCAAAGTTTTTGCTCGGAACGGTTTTTCGCATTCGTTTGTTTGACCGTACGGGCGCAGAGTTGTGGAACGTACCTGTGCCCTCCTTTGCATGGAGCGTAAACATTTCGGGCGACGGAAGATTGGCAATCGCGGCGTTCGGCGATGGCACAATCCGCTGGTATCGCATGCGCGACGGCAAAGAGCTGCTTGCGTTCTTTCCGCACGCGGATCGCAAGCGTTGGGTTGCGTGGACGCCTGAGGGGTACTATGACGCTTCGCCGGGGGCAGAGGACTTGATCGGATGGCACGTCAACAACGGCAAAGATCAAGCGGCGGACTTTTATCCTATCGGGCAATTCTTCGAGAAATTCTACCACCCGAAACTGCTCGCGCAGGTGCTCACGCCTCAAGGCGTACAGCCGCCTACTCCGGGTGCCGTCAACACAGTTAGTATAACCAAAGAATTAAAACGTCCGCCGCTTGTTCGAATCACTTCGCCAAAGCCGGGGCCTGCGTCGAATTCGGACACGGCGCAGATCGTCGTTGTGGCAAACGATCAAGGCGGCGGGGTCGAGGACATCAGGCTCTTTCAGAACGGGAAGCTCGTCTCCGACGACACGCGACAACTCACCCAAGTGACAGCGGCCAAAAGTCGGACGTTTGAGGTAACGTTATTGCCGGGTGTCAACACATTTCGCGCCACGGCTTTTAACACTGATCGCACCGAGGCCACGCCGGACGAGATAAAGATCGAACTCAAGGCCGTTGAGGCTTCGTCAAATCTCTATATCCTAGCTATAGGCCTCAACGAATACAAAAACACTCGCTACAATCTAAACTATGGCCGGGCGGACGCCCAGGCCTTCGCAGATGCGGTCGAACAACACGGAAAGGGCATTTTTAAACAAATAACAAAGAAAGTAGTATTCGATGCCGGGGCCACACGGAGCGGTATTCAGGCGGCTTTTGACGAGATTATCAAACAGGCCAAACCACAGGACGCATTTGTCTTTTTCTACGCCGGACACGGCGTAATGAGCGAGGGCGATGATAAAAACGCGGCCGACTTTTTTCTGGTTCCTTATGACGTGGTTCGCATTTTCGGCGACGACGGAAGTTTAGCCAACAACGGCATCGGTGCGCGTAATTTGCGGGAAATGCTAACGAAAGTCAGGGCGCAAAAGCAGTTGATCGTCCTAGATGCTTGTCAATCGGGCGGTGCGGTCGAAACAATCGCAATGCGCGGTGCCGCCGAAGAGAAAGCAATTATGCAGCTTGCACGTTCCGCCGGTGTCGCCGTGCTTGCCTCGGCTGGACAGGACCAGACAGCGACGGAGTTTGCCAAACTCGGCCACGGCGTCTTCACTTATGCCCTGTTAAAAGGCCTAAACGGCGATGCGGACGGTTCCCCGATGGATGGCAAGATAACCGTCAAAGAACTCGAAGCCTACATCAACGACCAAGTCCCCGAACTGACAAAACTCTATCGCGGCAAACGCCAGGACCCAAACAGCTCGACGCGCGGCCAGGATTTTCCGATTGCGATCAAACAATGAAAGCTTTTGGGAATGTGATGCCATTACATCGGTCGCTTTCAGCGACAATACAAAAATCCCCAAAGGGGTAAATGAAATAGCGTCGGGAGAATCCCGACGAAAACAGATTTAAGAAATGCTGGAGTCCCTGTAAGAGACTAATCGATTGACAAATTATTTGTCCCCTACAGGGACAGTAAAATTCGTGATGATAGGTCGTCTGGGTGCACCGGGGCGCTATTACATCGGTCGCTTTCAGCGACGAAGAGTCGTTGTCTTTATTTCTAATAGGTTTAAATTTTCAGAAAAGTTTAAACTTTTTGTTCTTTTCTGTTGCGTAGGCTGTGATTTATGTGTTAATCATAGAATAGAGGCGGGATTTCATACCCGATACTCGATCCTCCAGATACTAAAGTCCAGCCAACTAATAATCTTTTGAAATCATCATTGTTGACGACGTACTAGCCGATGATTTTCGGCAAGTAACGTGCATCAGGAATCGTTCTTGAAGTAAGCGGAACCAAAAATGGATTCCGGTTTAGAGGTGAGAAGATGAAACAGGAAACGGCCAAGAAAAAAGAAACAACTGAAATGGGAATTTTGCTCGACCCCGAACGCAAGAGTCCGCGGGCGGCGGAATTTGAGGACAAGCTCTCGAGCCTGATCGTGGGTCAGGAACGCGCCGTTCGGCGTATGAGCGGCCTCTTCCAGATCTATCTTGCCGGTATGAACAATCCGACCCGTCCGATCGGCACCATGCTTTTTCTCGGCCCGACCGGCTCAGGTAAAACGCGCGTCGTTGAGGCTGCCACGCAAGTGCTTTTTGACGAACCGCATGCCATGGTCAAGATCGACTGTGCCGAGTTTCAACATTCGCACGAGATCGCCAAGCTGATCGGCTCGCCTCCCGGCTACCTCGGCCACCGCGAGACCTCGCCGATGCTGACGCAGGAAAACCTCGACAAATCGCATACCGACGATACCAAGCTGACGTTCGTTTTATTTGACGAGATTGAAAAAGCATCGGATTCGCTATGGCAACTGTTGCTGGGCATTTTGGACAAGGCGACGCTTACGCTTGGTGATAATCGCCGAGTCGACTTTTCGCGGACGGTCGTCATCATGACATCAAATTTGGGTGCCCGCGAAATGTCGGATATGATCTCCGGCGGCATCGGTTTTGCCCCGACCAAATCCGATCAAGCCAAACAGGACAACGAGATCGACACCAAGATCTATCGCACCGCGCTCGAAGCCGCGAAACGTAAATTCTCACCCGAATTTATGAATCGTATCGACAAAGTCATCGTCTTTCGCAGCCTTAAGGAATATCATCTGCGCCAGATCCTCAATATCGAATTAATGTCGGTCCAGGATCGGATCACGGAATCTGCTGGTACAAAATTCGTATTTGAATGCACTAGCGAAGCGAAGGAATTTTTGCTTAGCGAGGGAATCGACCTCAAATACGGCGCCCGCCACCTAAAGCGGTCGATCGAACGATTTCTGGTCTATCCGTTATCAAACCTCGTTGCGACCGAACAGGTCGAGACTGGTGATTTTGTAATGGTCGATTTCGACCCGGAAAAAGAAACTCTGATGTTTACCAAACAGGCGGGCAAGATGATCATCGCCGATACGGCGAGTGAAAGGACCGAGGAAGACGAACTTCTGGTAAATGCTGATGCCGTGGGGATTCCGCTGCCCCAATCTCACGCCACAGCCGGGATGAGCAAATCGAAAGGCGAGAATAACGACATCTGAACATCGGTAAAGGTTGTTGAGTGGGAGCGAAGTATTTCGCTCCCTTTTTTATCTTGCCCAGTTCAGCGAACGCTCGACAGCTTCGTGCCATCGCCGCATTAGCGAATCTGTTTTACCGGTACTCATCATCGGCTCAAAACGTCGGTCAGCCCGCCAATAATGGCCCAGCGACGCTTTGTCTTCCCAAATCCCAACCGCCAACCCGGCCATATAGGCCGCACCCAGTGCCGTAGTTTCGGTCGTTTTCGACCGGACAACCGGCATCTGCAAAATATCTGCTTGAAATTGGAGCATGGCATCGTTACGCGTTGCACCGCCGTCGACGCGGAGCTCCGTGAGATCGGCTTTCGAATCAGCACGCATGGCTGTGAGGAGATCGGCGGTTTGAAACGCGATGGATTCGACAGCCGCCCGGGCGATATGAGCTTTTCCGGTTCCGCGGGTCAGGCCGATTATCAATCCGCGGGCCTCTTGGTCCCAATACGGTGTGCCGAGACCGGTAAACGCCGGAACGAAATACACGCCGCCATTATCGGGAACAGAGGCGGCCAGAGCCTCGATATCGCCCGAATTTTCGATCACGCCGAGCGAATCACGCAGCCATTGGATCACGGCGCCGCCGATAAATACGCTGCCCTCGAGCGCATATTCCGTACGGCCGTCGATTTGCCAGCCGACGGTCGAGAGTAGACGATTTTTCGAAGCGACCGGTTTATCGCCGACATTTTGCAGCATAAAGCAGCCGGTGCCATATGTATTTTTGGTCGATCCCGCCGCAAAACATGCGTGTCCAAAAAGCGCCGCCTGCTGGTCGCCAACTATTCCGGCGATCTTAATGCCTTTCAATTCGTTGGGTGTTTCGATTTCGCCATAGATCTCTGACGAAGAACGTACTTCGGGCAATATTGCTCTCGGAACGTCGAATATCGCAAGCAGTTCATCATCCCAATCAAGGGTATGGATGTTATAAAGCATCGTGCGCGAGGCGTTCGACGGATCGGTAATGTGCAGGTGGCCATTTGTCAGCTTCCACACGAGCCAGGTGTCGATCGTGCCAAACGCAAGCTCGCCGTTTTTGGCCCTTGCCCGTGCATTTTTGATATTGTCGAGCAGCCATTTTATCTTGCTGGCGGAAAAATAGGCGTCAGTCTCGAGTCCAGTCTTTGAGCGAATCAGATCGGCGTGGGATCGTCTGATCTCGTTACAAATCTCCGATGTCCGACGATCCTGCCAGACAATGGCGTTGTGGATCGGCTCACCGGTCTTACGATCCCAGATCACAGTTGTTTCGCGTTGATTGGTGATGCCAACACCGTCAATATCAGTGGCGGTGAGATTTACCTTGCCTAGAGCTTCTATCGCCGTATTGACCTGAGATCGCCATATTTCGCGCGGGTCGTGTTCGACCCATCCGCCCTGCGGATAGGTCTGCTTTAATTCTTTCTGACCGACCGATACGACGTTGCATTCGCGATCAAAAATAATCGCCCGGCTGCTCGTCGTTCCTTGGTCAATTGCAAGAATATAGGACATATATACTTTTACGAATATGTTAGAAAAGTAGATTACATCGAGGTCTTTACCCCTGGGCTAGGATGATCCGAAATTTCCTTTACAACCGAAACCCTAATCGGTATCGAGAATTCCACACGCTATTAACAATCGTAGTACCAATTATCGGTCCGCGCAATTCGATGCAAAGTCATCTTTACAAATATTTCCTATAACAGGCGTTGCATAACATATATGGATATAGTAATATGACGATCACGCTCGGAGGTCAACAATGCTGGAATCAACCTTAACGCGACTCGAAAATTTGTTCCTTGCCCTGTCGGACAAAACGCGTCTGCGGCTTCTGGCTTTGATGGCTGGTGGCGAGGTGTCGGTAGGCTTTCTCGCAGATAAGCTGGGCGAAAGCCAGCCTAAGATATCTCGCCATCTGGCTTATCTTCGAAACACGGGGCTGGTTTCGGCCCGTCGAGACGGCAAACGCATCTACTATAATATTGAATGGCCCATTGATGGTGGGGTTAGGAGCATCTTGAGCGTAATAATAAACTCAATCGCCTCGGTCAAGATTGGTGAGAAAACGGACTTGTTTGAGGAAAAAAATAAGGCTGTTGAGCGATTTGGCGAAACGACGATCGACATATATGCGGAAACGTATGAGTCGGTATACATCCCGCAAGAAATCGAAATATTTTTACTCTGATTCTCCATCTGTTCCTCTATCGAACGGACAATGCCGGCAGCCGTTGTCGCAGCAAGAACCCCGATTAACCAGGTAGCGGCGTGTTAGCACCATCAGGCCGTCTTCGAAATAAAAATCCAGCTTTTCCACAAAGGTTTGAGTCTCCTCAGCCTCCGATTGGGTTCTAGTTTTTTGCATATAGTACGAGAAACTCCTTATTTCCCTCCGCTCCTAATATCGGCGATTCGATCAGGCCGCCGATCGTCAGGCCCAGGCTTTTCGCGAAAGCATTTACTTCCGCTATCACGCGTTCGTGTTTTTCAGATTCACGGACGATGCCGCCCTTACCAACCTCGCCTCGGCCTACCTCAAACTGTGGTTTGATGAGGATCACCATGCGTCCGGTTGGCTTTAGCAGTGAAATTATCGCTGGTATTACCTTTATGACCGATATAAACGATACATCCATGACGGCCAGGTCGAATTGCGCGATGAAATCCGCTGGCGTCAGATCGCGGGCATTTGTTTTCTCGCGAACCTCGACACGCGGGTCGGTCCGCAATGACCAGACGAGCTGATTGGTCCCGGCATCGATCGCGACGACCTTTTCAGCTCCATGCTGCAAAAGACAATCGGTAAAACCGCCTGTTGACGAACCGACATCGATACAAATATATGCTGCCGGATCGATCGCAAACGCCTTTAACGCCGCCTCTAGCTTCAGGCCGCCGCGGCCGACGTATCGCGACTCGGGGGTATCGCCCTTAATTCGTAGAACGACCCCGGCGGCAAAACTCTCGGATGATTTCTCAACACGTTTTTCATTGGCGAGCACAACTCCGGCCATAACCAGGGCCTGGGCCTTGGTACGCGAATCGGCCAGGCCGTGCTCGACGAGCAGTTTATCGATTCGTGTCCGGTTCATTAAAAGTTCGAGCCTCTGGCTTGGACGGGCGAAAATGCTATTCTAAGCAAAATGAGTTCGGAAACAAAGCTGGATAAATTTGCCGGGTTCGCATGGCTCGTGCTTGGGTGGAATATCGTCGTCATACTTTGGGGCGTATTTCTGCGTGCCTCGAAATCGGGCGACGGCTGCGGCCAACATTGGCTCACGTGCAAGGGCGAGGTTATTCCGTCGGCCCCGGCCCTGAAAACCGTGATCGAATTTTCTCACCGCATCACCAGTTCGTTAGACGGGCTTTTGATTATCGTCCTGCTTGCATGGGCGATGATTGTTTGGCGTAAACAAAGATCGGAAGCAACGAAGCGAATCCTGAAAATGGCGGCGGCTTCGTTTGTCTTTGTGATCTTCGAGGGACTTTTGGGAGCCGGACTGGTTCTAACCGGAAACACAGCCGAAAATCTGACTCCGGAACGCCCATTTTGGATGGCAGGCCACCTCGTAAACACGCTAATTTTGCTCGCGTTCCTTACGCTTATGGCGCGGTATGCCAGCGGCGGAAAGCCGTTGAATTTTCGCGTCGATTGCAAGTATTTGGTGGCCATCGCTATCGGATTTGCCGCGATCATTCTTGTCGGAATCACCGGATCGATCGCGGCTTTGAGCCACATGATTTTTCCGTCAGGCTCGATTGCCGAAAGCGTTGCGAAAGATTTTTCGCCGACGTCGAATATCCTTTTGCGTCTGCGTCTGCTGCATCCGATCACGGCCATTCTGACAAGTGTTTTTTTGATCTTCCTGACTGGCTGGCTGACCAAGGAAACTGGAAAAGAGAGGGCCGTTGTTCGCTGGTCAAACATCCTTTCGATCCTGGTTCTCGCCCAAATTGGCTTTGGCTCGCTAACCCTTTTGACGCTCGCGCCGATCGTGATGCAGCTTGGGCATCTATTCTTGGCGGACGCGATCTGGATAAGCTTTGTACTTTTTACGGCAAGTTTCCTCTCGGTTGAGATGCCGGAAATCCAATCAACCGCGAGATGATCGTGGTTCAGCCGTTTCGCCCACTCCATGTTTGGGCCTGCTCCGTCAGATCATCGAGCGATTGCTGTAGCTCCTCCAATTTCCTGTCAACCTCGTCGTTGTCGGCATTTTTGTCAACGTAGATCGGTTCGCCGAAGATCGTCACCGCCTCCGAGAATGGGATCGGGATCTGCATCTTGTCCCAGCTGTTGGTAGTCCTGTACTGCTTAGGCTCGATCACAAAGGGTAGTATGGGATTGCCGGTCTTTTTCGCGAGAATGATGGGGCCGGACTTTGCCTGATGTCGTGGACCGCGCGGGCCGTCGACCGTAAATCCCATCGCCAGTCCGTTTTTCATCTCGCGGATCATTTCGACAAGGCCCCTCGCTCCGCCGCGGGACGACGATCCGCGGATCACACCGTATCCGAATCTATGCAGAAAGCGAGCGATATATTCCCCGTCTGTGCTCTGGGAGGCAAGGAAAACGATTCCCAGTTTTCGAAAAAAGTAGGTGCCCAGGAATATGCGGTCGTGCCATACCGCGTAGATCGGAAGCTTGCCGCTTGATGCGATCGCTTCCGCATGTTCGGATCCCTTGGTTTCAAAGCGTACGGTTCGGCCGATCAGGCTAATAAGCGCGTAAAGCCCAATGCCGGCGAATCTTATGACAAAACGCTTTCTTAGCGAGTATCCGGCAAGCGAAGCAAAGTGGTAGATCTTGTTGGTTTTATCGGGCACGGTTAGAAAATAACTATCAAGTTAGAGTATCATTTGCAACAACGGCAACGGATTATCGTATTCTAGGTTAGCCTCTCCTATGCGTCTATGCAGCGACGAATCCTAATCATCGACGATCACGACGATCTTGCAAGTTCGCTGCATGAGGTGCTGACGAACGTCGGGCATTTTGTACACGTCGTGGCGGATCGTCACGAGGCTCTGGCAATTGAGAATATCGAGGCATTCGACCTCGTGATCACGGATCTGGACGTCGAAAAACTCTCGGCCGAAACCAATTTTAACAGCGATGCTTCGGTTTGCCTTCCTACAACACTCGACGCGGAGCATTACGGCGAGCATATTAAAGCCTTTAAGATATCTGCGGCAAACTTTCGCCGCGATGAGTTTGATGAGGAGGAATTGAAAAACCTTTTCGCGACAGTGCTTGATTACAAGATCAGATATGTCGACAAAAAAGAGGTTGTTCAGGATCTGCATGAGAATATCGAATTTGAACTGCCGAGTGCGATCTCGCTAATGCATATCGTCCTAGAATATTTGATGAAACGCGTCGAAAAACTCGGCGTGATCAAACCCGAACAATCAAATCTATTCGTGGCTCTCGACGAGGCGTTCGTAAATGCCGTCAAACACGGCAATAAATACGACGCTCGCAAGCTGGTGCGGATAACCGCCGAGGTTTCGAAGCAGGAAGCGAAATTCACCATCGAGGATGAGGGCGAAGGCTTTGACGTCAATAACATTCCCGATCCGCTCGACCCCGAAAATCTCTTCAAAACCTCAGGCCGCGGAGTGCTGTTTATCTACAACATCATGGATGAGGTCAAATACAACGACCGCGGCAACCGTCTGACAATGGTCAAAAAAGCTCACCACGAAGAAGAGCAAAAGGCGTGAATGCGGTAATATACCGTTAGATGAAAGTTACAATCGCCCAGATAAATACCACTAATGGCGACCTCACAGGAAACACCAATAAGATAATTCAAGCCATAGAAAAAGCACGCAGCGAGGGCTCCGGCCTGATCGTTTTTCCCGAAGTCGCGACTCACGGTTACACGTCGCAAGACTGGTTTCAGGACGCCGACATTATCAATGCTTCACTGGATCCGCTGCATAAAATCATTCCCGCCACGGCCGGAATAACCGCGATTGTCGGTACGATAAGACCGAATGAAGATAAAGACGGGCGGCGGCTGTTTAATTCGGCGGCGGTGATCCATGATGGCAAATTGCTTGGTTTTGCGGACAAGACGCTGCTGCCGGAATACGATGTTTTCGACGATCCGCGATGGTTCGAACCTAGTGATGGCCGTCACCGGCGGTTATTTGAGGTTGGCGGCGTCAAACTCGGCGTCGTTGTCTGTGAAGATTTCTGGAATGACAAAACCTTTTGGAAAGAGCGGCTTTACGAGAGCGACCCTACTGACGAAGTTATTGCGATGGGCGCCGACGTCATAGTTTCGATCAACGCCTCACCGTATAACAAAGGCAAGATCAAACTGCGTTGCGACATGGTCGCCCATCGGGCAAAATTGCAGAAAAAACCGATTGTTTTTGTCAATCTCGTCGGCGGCAATGATGGCATTGTCTTCGACGGAGCCAGCCTTATCGCCGACGAGGAAGGCGATATTATTTTGCAGGCGACGGCGTTTGAGGAATTTGTCGAGACAGTCGAACTCGATGTGCGCAAGCCCGACGCCCTCAGCATAACCGGCAACGAAACGGAATCAATCCGTCAGGCACTAGTTCTCGGGATACGCGATTACGCAAAGAAAAACGGATTCAAAAAAGCCTTGCTCGGACTCTCTGGAGGTATCGATTCGGCGCTCGTCGCGGCGCTTGCGGCCGAGGCAATCGGAGCGGAAAATCTGCTTTGCGTAATGATGCCGTCGCCGTTTTCATCACAGGGAAGTATCGATGATTCGGAAGAATTAGTGCGAAATCTTGGTTGCGAAGGCCGGATCGAACCGATCTCTGACACATTTGAGGTTCTGCTCAAGCAGATGAATATTCACAAACCGACCAAAGGCGGCGACAGTCTCGCGGCCGAAAATATGCAGTCGCGCATCCGCGGCGTGATCCTGATGGCGATCTCAAATGCCGACGGCCGCCTGCTCCTATCGACCGGCAACAAAAGCGAACTAGCCGTTGGCTACTGCACGCTCTACGGTGATACGAACGGCGGCCTCGCCGTGCTTGGCGATGTGTTGAAAACCGAGGTTTGGCAGATAGCCCGCCATATTAATGAGCAGGCCGGTCGCGAGATAATTCCGAACAAGATAATCGACAAACTACCGTCTGCCGAGCTTGCTCCGGACCAATTCGACCAGGACAGCCTGCCGCCGTACGAACTTATGGACCCGATCCTGCACCTCTATTTCGAGCAAAAACAATCGCCCTCCGAAATTGTCGCCGCCGGTAACGACGCCGATCTCGTTTACCGCATTCTTAACAAAGTCGAGTCCCCCGCTAATGAATTCAAACGCCAGCAACTGCCGCCGACGTTGATAATTTCTAAAAACGCCATCGGCGTCGGGCGCCGCCGTCCGATCACCCATAAATATAAAAGAAATCGGCCGGCATAATATTTTTGCAAGAAGGCTAAAATACTCCGTTCAATACAACACCAGCATAAAGCTGAGTCTTTATTGAACGGAGTTTCTTATGCCTAAATTCGATAGTCCTTTGAATAATATCAAGATCGCGAGTCCGTGCGGCGCGAATTGGGATGAGATGTATGGTGATAACCGCAAGCGTTTTTGCGGCGATTGCAAACTCAATGTTTACAATCTTTCGGGCATGACAACTATAGAAGCCGAAAGCTTGATTATGAATGCCGAGGGCAGATTGTGTGTACGTTTTTATAAGCGAGCCGATGGCAGCGTTATCACCGAAGACTGTCCGGTGGGCTGGGCAAAGGTAAAGCAGCGAACAAAAATCTACGCCGCCGCCGCTGCGTCTTTGTTGATGGCTCTTTTCACGGGTGTGTTGTTTGTCTCGCTTTTCTCAAAGCAGCGGACGACGATCGGAGAACTCAAAAGTCCTTTTGCGACGCCGACCCCGGAACGGACGATGGGTTTGGTTGCATTACCGCCGCCAAACACCAATACAAACACAAATTCAGCGCATGGCAAACCCTCAGTAATTCAGGGAAATATCATGATCATCGCCCCAAAGTGAACCGAGCGCCGCAGACAACATTTGAGATTGGCAAAATGAAGATGGTGTCCGGTCAAAATACAAAGCATGAGGACAGCCAAACCGGGATTAATTCTTAACGTAATAACCCTGACGAGACCGGACGCGAAGTTCCGGCTTTTTTCCCAGACCGACATCGAGTTTGACGAATTTATTGAGAGGGAAGTCGGATTCCGAATAGTACTGGATCAGATATTGCGAACGAAGTTCGCTGGCAAGCTGATGAAAGATACGATCGAGCACTTCCGTATTCTTTCTCACGCTGATCGCGTTCTGATATTCGTCCTTAGTATCTATCTGTTGAAATTTCGGCAAAAATGCTGTTCCGCCGGTTTCCCGGGCAAAATTCTGCATATTTTCCTGTCCAAAAATGCTGATCTTATTTAGCTGAAATGAGCTTCCGGCTGGATTTATCGAATAAAACACCGAATCGGCATTTTGCAGCGAATGCAGCACACGCAAGCGTTCCTGAGCGCTTGCATCGTTGCGGGCCGCAACGGTCAGTTGATAAAGACTGCGGTTATCTATTGTATTTATCCTTTCGCCAATTTTCTTATAACCGTCCTGAATAGCTTTGGCGATCCGGGAGCTGTTCGTATCCTCGCCGTCCGAAATAACAACAACGACGCGACGCGTTCCCTCAGGGGCGTTTTTGCGAAGATAGTCCGAGGCCTCGGAGACTGTGTCGAAAAACGCGGTGGAATCCTTAGTTGGATTAATTGATCTAATCGCCGCTGCCGCCCGCTCGGCGTTATCACGCGGTGCGATAATTTGGGCCTTTGATCCAATCGTGAAAACAGCGGCCCGATCGACCGGTCGCATAACGTCCTGTAAAAATTTAGCCGCCGTCTCCTGTTCAAATTTGAACATTCGATCCGTACTCGCGGAAATATCAAAAAGCAAAACGATTTCGAGCGGCACAATATCGGCAGTACCCACGCTTTCAATAGTTTGCGGGCGACCTTCTTCCGCAATGCGAAAATCCGCAGCCGTTAGGCCCGTTACAGCCTGTCCGGTCGAATCGGTGATCGAGACCGGCACGACCACCAGCCGCGACGAAACTTTGATGATCTCATCATCGGACGTAGGTTTTGGCGTTGGTTTTGCCGCCGCCGGAACTTGGCCCAAATAGGCCAAAGAGCTACCCGTGAGTAAGACAAAAATCCAAATTAATTTTTTGAGATATGAGGTGAGCATCGCGTTAAAACTAACTGCATAACCCGTACAAAAAAGATCAGAGGGCACCGAGGTTGAGTAGATTTTGATCTCAGCCTCGAATACCCTCTGAAAGACTAGCTAATGATCGGTCGTCGATTTTACTTCAACATTCTGGTTAATGCCGCGGCTAACCAATAGCTTTACCTCGACACGGCGGTTCTGTTCACGGCCCTCTTTTGTCGCGTTATCGGCAACGGCCTGTAGCTGGCCAAAACCATATGAAGTACTCATACGCCGAAGCGGAATATTATGAGTCTCGATCAAATAATCTTTGACAGCCTGCGCGCGGCGTTCGCTAAGAACCTTGTTCTTTTTGATGTCGCCGTCAGATGAAGCAAATCCTGTTACTTCGATCGTATAACCTTTCAACGAGGTCGCAGCGGTCGCAACCTGGTCCAGCGAAACTTTACCTTCATTCGAAAGCACGGCACTGCCAACCTTAAAGTTAACCGTAGCGGTTGACTGTACAACATAGTCGTCAAGGTCCGAGATACGCTTGTTCGTCGCGTTCACACCGGCAACTGCGGCATCCGCCGTATCCTGGGCAGCTTTTGCTCCGCCTTTGGCGGCGTTTGAGATGGCCATAAGCTCATCGATCTGACCGGAAACACGTTCCGCATTTTGTTCGGCCGCCGTGAGACGTTCCTCAGCGGGACCAACTCGCGCGTCAATCGACTGTGCGGTAGCAAGGCTGGTTTTCTCGAATCGAACCTTCGAAACAGAAACGGCTCCCGAGGTATTACCTACGCCTTCGACCTCCATGTTTAATCCGCGGACGATAGCCGTAACCGGATATTTATCACCGCCAAAAAAAGCATTATTTTTTATGCTCGCATTCGGGGCGATCACGACCTTTGTGTCAACGCCCACCGAGTCGCGAACTATAAACGTATTATCGGTATCTTTCGAGACGACCACGCCTTTGATCTTATATTTCTGGCCCGAAACTGCTGCTCGCAGCTGAGTTCCCTGGCCAAACAGGCTAACAGCGCTGAGAGCAACTGCTAATGCTACTATCGAAATTTTCTTTAACATAATTACCTCCATGGAGAAATGAATCTGTGTATTCCAATACAACCCAACAACACGATAGGACGCGAAATCCACCCAAGGGGTTGTCGGCTAATAGCCAATTTGATTGTGATCTAAAATCTCTAAGCGGATTGTATTCCATCAGACAATTGACTTTTATACGGCCAACAAATGACCCGAAGTCTTTAAGCGGAAGAGGCGACTGACAAACTCAGTATTTAAAGCATACAGGAAAATGCAGCCAATTGGAATAGATATCGATGCCGAGATTACCCCGCGCCATTTTGCGTGGGTCAATAAGTAAATGGAGCATTTTCCAAATATTTTTTCAAATATGCTAAAAATTTCTCAGCCTCCGCGCCGTCAACTATTCGATGATCGTAGGTGAGAGCAAAGTACGCCATTTGCCGAATGGCAACATAATCGTCGCCGTCGGGCGAGGTCAAAACCCTTGCGCGTTTTTCGATCGTGCCTACGCAAAGTATTGCAACCTGCGGCTGGTTTATGATCGGCGTTCCAAAGAGGCCACCGAAGACACCCGGATTTGTGATCGTAAATGTTCCGCCCTGCACTTCGTCCGGCTTTAACCGTTTTGTACGAGCCCGGTCGGCAAGATCATTAGCTGTAACGGCGAGCTGCGAAAGCGAAAGCGTGTCGGCATTCCTGATGACGGGCACGATCAATCCCCAGTCGAGAGCGACCGCCATGCCAAGATTAATATCGCCCTTGTAAACGATATTTTCGCCGTCAACCTGTGCGTTGACGATGCGAAACTCTCGTATCGCCGCCGTAACCGCCTGAAATATGAACGGCATATATGACAGCTTCGTGCCAAACCGAGCCTGAAAATCCGCCTGATGCGTCGTGCGAAATTTGGCGACGTTGGTCATGTCGATCTCGTAGACGCTTGTCACGTGAGCCGATGTCTGCTTGGAAAACGTCATGTGCTCGGCGATCTTTTTGCGCATCACCGACATTTTTTCGATACGGTCTTCGGTCGTTGCAACCGACTGCGAAGGCGTAAAGGTGACAGCCTTTGCCGCCTGAATAATCGCCGGAGCCGTGGCTGACGGCGCGCCTTTTACCAGCAGATCTTGCGGCCGGAGAGCGGCACCTGTCTCAATAAACGAAAGGATGTCGTGCTTTGTAACACGGCCGCTAATACCGCTTCCCGGAATGCGTGTAATATCGACGCCGTGTTCGCGAGCGATGTTTCGAACGAGCGGGCTGCTCTTGGTACGGCGAAGCTCGTCGAGCGACGCATTACCATTTGGGCCGCCGTTTGACGCCCCAGCGGCAATAGCGGCAACCGCCTGAACCGGCAGTTCCGCCGTCGGCATCTCAACTGTAGCGGCGGCCGCTTCCGCTTTGCCGCCTTCTGCCTTCTGCCCACTGCCGACTGAACTCGCACCTTCGGCGCCGACAAGAGCCAGCACCGACCCAACTTCGACGGTTTCGCCTTCCTGGACATTAATAGCCAGGAGCGTGCCTGCGGCGGGTGACGGGACCTCGGCGTCCACCTTATCGGTAGAAATTTCGAGCAGGGCTTCGTCTTTCTCTATGCGATCGCCGACCGATTTGAGCCATTTCGAAACGGTGCCCTCCGTGATCGACTCACCCATTTGAGGCATAACGACCTCAGCCGCTTCGCTTGATTGCGGATTGCGGATTGCGGATTGCGGAGTTTCAATCGAGGCTCCGACGGCGGTGACCGATTGAACTTTATCGGCCGCAGGTTCAGGCTTCGACGCCTCAATAACCGGTTCAGATGCGTCAGCGATCGGCTGACTGCCTTCTGCCTTCTGCCCACCGCCTACTAAAGTTTCGCTTTCCTCGCCGATGACCGCGACGACGGTGCCGACCTCGACGGTTTCGCCTTCCTGCGTCCGGATCTCAAGCAGAATGCCCGCACCCGGACTCGGGACCTCGGCATCGACTTTGTCGGTCGAGATCTCGAGAACGGCTTCGTCTTTTTCGACGCATTCGCCCACCTGTTTCAGCCATTTTGAAACAGTTCCCTCGGTAATCGATTCGCCCATTTGCGGCATTACGATTTCAACGCTCATAAGTTCTCCGTGAAGAAAAAAATCTCAATCTATAGGATACAGAAATTCGTCCCGTATGAGAATTCGGGCCGCGACGCGAGGTTCACAACCCGCTATCCCGCACAAACAGGCCTGTGACACCGAATGACACAGCGTTACACAAACTCGGCGGCCAAATTGGTTGTTAACTTTAATTGCTGCGTATATTTACAGTCCGTCGTGCATTTTTTCCGGTGTCCCACTTGTCCCGCGATTTTCGAAAATTTTTTTTGCGGCGTTTTCAGGCACTGAAACCGGATTCCCGAGGCCCGGGAAGCTCATATTATTCGATCGATCTATCATTATAATTTATCGCAGAATGGCAGTTTCGCTCAGGATTCGCGCAGCGTTGCAATAATAGCACATTGTTGCATATAAATCAACATTTTTGTCGATCAGCCACTTATCAGGCGTGCGATAAAGAATGCGGCGGCGGCGGCGAGGCTTCCAATAAGGCACGTTTGGAAGGCGCTTTTGAGAGGTTTATTCCCGGTGAAATGTCCTTTTACGTAGCCAAAGATGAAAAGCGCCACAACCGTTATCCCAACCGACCACTTTAGTGCGGTATGGCCATTAGCGAGTAATACGTACGGCATCAACGGTATCAGGCCGCCCAAGATGTAGGCTCCGCCGATCGTCGCGCCGCTTTGCAGAGCACGTTTTGGCTTGGGTTTTTCGAGTCCAAGCTCAAACCGCATCATAAAATCGGCAAAATCCGCTGGCCGCTGCGCCAGAGAATCGACGATCGGCCTACTCTCGTCGCGGGTCAGGCCGTAGGTTTCCAGTATCTCGACCACCTCGTCCTTTTCATGTTCCAGCAGGTTCTCTATTTCGTAGATCTCGCGTTTGTATTCGCTGTCGTAGTGTTCGGCGTCCGAGCGTCCCGCCAGATAACCGCCCAATCCCATCGCGATCGAGCCGGCCACGATCTCGGCCAGCCCGGCTGTCACGATTATCGACGTCGAATCGATGGCGCCGGAGAGTCCGGCCGCGAGTGCAAACGGCACCGTCAGCCCGTCGGCCATGCCGATCACGACATCACGGACGATCTCGCCCGATGTAAAATGTTTTTCAATGTGCGGAGTTTGCGGCATGAAACTTTAGCCAAGAAGTTACACGAATTTGAATACAAACACACGTAGAGTTATAAGATTTTCAACGCAAAGTCGCCAAGCCGCTAAGACGCAAGGTTTTTTGTGTTTTGAAAGAGATATGTTTCTTATTGTCCAGTCGTAGCGTTTTTACGTCTTGGCGACTTTGCGTTAAATTCTCTTTTTTTGTCGGACCGAGTCGATCAGATTTGCAAAACCGTGAATCGTTTTAGGAATAACTATCGACTTTTCGTTACACAAGTTGATTTCTCCGCTATCATCGACGCTCTCAATCTCGCTCCAGAGTACTGATCTGCCCTTATAATTGAGGCCATTTTCGTGAACTTTCACTACACTTCGCCGCTGCTTTACCCAACTAAAAAGTGTGACGAGATAAACCACCAAAAAGGCCGATGCCAGCAAGAAATAGAGAATATTTTGACGGATGTAAAATACGAACATCATCGCCAAAAAGAACAGAAACGATAGCGCCGTAATGAAGGCCGCCCGCTGGATATGCTCCGGTGCTAACTCATAAACGGCGACGAGTTTGCCGAGGTTTCTATTCAATTCCGGCATCAGGCTTCGGCTGTGGTCGGGTCAATAATCGCCTTGACCTCCGAGACCCGATCCGCCGGAAATCCGCCGCGTGACGCGTGTTCGCGTATCATTTCTTCATTTGGAGCGATGTAGACGCAATATATCTTGTCATCCGTCACGTAGCTCTCAAGCCACTGAATCCGCGGTCCGAGTTCCTGCAAAACGCTGCATGACGTCTGCGACACGGCCTGCAAAGCTTCGGCGGGCGAGTTTCCGACGCCCGGAATATTTCTCTCGATAACGTATTTAGGCATAATTTTATCTCCAATTTTATTTAGCGGGCCTTGATAATCTCCGAAAGAATATCCGCCGCCTGAGTGCGGACGAGGTGCGGGTATCGCGCCCCGCCGTGATAATTCAACTGGTATGTTTGTTTGTCTCCGCCATTTTCGGCGATGATCTTTATCGGTGCATTGCCGGATTTCGAATCGGCGATTACCTTTGCGAGATCGTCCAGCGAAAAATCCTTTCCGTCGTCGCGAACGATTTTCATGCCCGGTGCGAGGCCGGCTTTCGCCGCTTCCATCTCAGGATTTACATCCGTTATCGTTCCGTCGGAAGATACGTTTATGCCGATCGAGTACATAAAATTTCTATTGTTCTTTTGCTTCTCACCGCCGTCGATCCGAATGTTCGGAGAATCGGTGTAAACCAGTTTCCAGCCTCCGTTTGTTATACCTCCGAGCGGTGCTGCCGTTTGGACGGTATAAACACGCTGTTTGAGAAACGTGTTCCAGTCGTACGGCATAACCTTATTGAGAGCGATGACTACATCGGCAAAATTATAGGTGCGGACCATCGGTGCGGAGTTGGTGCCACCATGAAACTCGTGCAAAAAATCATCAAGCGAATGCCGTCCGCCGCTTTTCTGGCGAATCAGCACATCGGCTTCCATCCAGATAAGCAATCCCTCGTAGTAATAATCAACGCGGCGACGGGCGTTCATCCACGCGCCAGGACTTGGATACGTATACTGAACTGCTCGTGCCGTATCGATCAGCGGCCGCCATTTTCTTCCCGATTGATTGTCCATCATCGCTCCGACGGTCGCGACGGTTTCGCGAAAAACCTCGGGCGTCCACAGCCCGCTGCGTGCGGGCAGCACGTTGCCGAGATATTCCGTCAGGCCCTCGTAAACCCATAGTAGGTCACCGTGCATCGGCACTTCGAAATCGGGCGTTGTCAGGCTTGCGGGACGGCGATATTTGCCGTTCCACGAGTGTGTATATTCGTGCCCGAGCAGGTCGCCAAGGTCATAAAGCCCTTCCGCATTTGTGAACGCATTGAGGCCGACGCCGTCCTCGCTCGATTCGTGATGTTCGAGGCCTTCGCTGCCCCCGATATCGCTGAGCGTAAGCAGAAACTTATAGCTATTATAGTGGTGTGCGCCGTACATCAGATTGGCTTGTTTCACCAGATTCTTCCAACCGGCAAGCATTTCGGGGGTGAAATTTAGGGCGGCTTCGGTGTCGGCGGCAACGTCGATCTCATGGACAACCGGGCCATCCGTTAGCACAACCCGCTTAAAAAATCGACCGATTATCGCAGGGGAATCAATAAAAGATGTGAGCGAAACAGGTTTGAACGAAACCAGATCCGTAGATTCCGACGCGACGGGCAACGCGGTTGCGTATTTCCAACCGGCGGGAACCTTGATTGCGGCGGTGACCTGAATGTTGTCGCTCGCAACGCCGCGCGGATAGACGAGCAGGCGGTTCCATTTAATACGCGAAAGCTGCGCGCTCGCGACCGTATTTGGCTGAGAATCGTCATCGAATGAGACGTCGATTTGCCGAATGCCGACCGGCACAGTCAGGTGAAAAGCAAACATCTCAACGTCGTCGCGATTCCACTCAATTGGCTTTCCATTAGCTGTAATGACGAGGTTGACCATATCGTTGATCGGTCCCGTGGGTGAATGTTCGCCGGGTATCCATTTCGGGTAAAAAAGCGTGGCCCGTCCGGGCGTTACCGACAGCCTTTCCTTGATGTGGATGACATTCCTCGCGGCTTCGGTAGCATCGACATTCAGCGAAATTCGGGATTGGCTGGACGCCGCGACCGCGAACAGAGCTAAAATGACGGTGATCCGCAGGACCTTTCGATTAAATATTGCGATGTAATTTTCCATTTCTTGCTGTATATTTGAGAAGTTTTTTCAGATAATAACAAATAGATCGCATCCTACGTAATAAGACTTTCGATTACAGATTACGAAACTATCCAAAAATCCTAAAACCTATGAACAATATGATCCGTGTCTGCGCCGTTTTAACCTTTCTCGTGGCTGCCGGTGGTATTCTCGCCCAGCAACCTGCCTTTACCGTAGCCGATTACGCCCGGGCCGAAAAAATGCTCGGTTACAATACGGCACCGCTCGTTGACCGCAACGGCGTGCGCCCGACTTTTCTGCCGGACGGGCGTTTTTGGTATCAAGTATTAACGCCGACGGCCATTGAATATGTGCTGGTAAATCCGGTCGACGGATCGCGAAAGGCCGCTGCAAAGCTGGCCGATCTCGGCGTCGCTGGCTCTGCGGGCGGTGGCTCGGGGCGCTTTGTCCGTGGTGGTGGCGCAAACGCCATCACTTCGCCCGATGGCAAACGCGCCGCTTACATTAAGGATTTCAATCTATGGGTCAAAGATCTGGCGACGGACAAAGAGACGCAGCTCACGACGGACGGCGTTAAGGATTTCGGATACGCGACTAACAATGCCGGCTGGACGCACAGCGACCGGGCGATACTCGTGTGGTCGGCGGATTCGAAAAAGATCGCGACATTTCAGCAGGACGAGCGAACGGTGAGCGATTCGTACATCCTTTCGACCAACGTCGGAGCGCCCAAACTAACCACATGGAAATCTGCTCTGCCGGGCGACGCGAACATCGCGATGATCCAACGTGTGGTCATCGATGTTGACGCCGCTAAGGTCACACGTCTCCAGATGCCGCCCGATCCGCACCGCTCGACACAGTGCGACGACGTTTCGTGTGCCGGCGGTTGGGATGATGTTTATTGGAGCACGGATGCGTCAAAGCTCGCGTTTGTCTCAACCTCGCGTGACCACAAAAAGGCGAATCTTCGCGTGGCCGACGCCACGACCGGTGCGATCCGCGATGTGTACGAAGAGGTCAGCCCGACGCAGTTTGAATCCGGCCAGGGCGCGGTAAACTGGCGTTATCTGCCTGCGACAAATGAATTTATTTGGTTCACCGAACGCGATGGTTGGGGCCATCTTTACCTGTACGATCTAACCACCGGCAAGCTCAAAAGCCAGATCACGAGCGGCGATTTTGCCGTCTGGCGTGTAACGAGTGTCGATGAGAAAAATCGCATAATTTACTTCGAGGCCGGTGGACGTGAAAAGGGAAATGATCCGTACTTTGGCCACACATACAGCGTTGGTTTTGACGGCAAAAATCTCTCGCTCCTGACGCCTGAAAATGCGAATCACGACGTTACGTGGTCACCGGACGGAAAGTATTTTGTTGACAATTATTCCACGCCGGACACACCGACCGTTTCGGTGCTTCGCTCGATGACGGGTAAGCTCGTCGCAAATCTGGAAAAAGCTGATGTTTCGCGTCTGGCGGCTGCGGGTTGGAAACCAGCGACGCCGGTTACCGTCAAAGCCCGCGATGGCAAGACCGACCTCTACGGCCTGATGTTCTCGCCGACAAATATCGTTGCCGGTAAAAAATATCCGATCATCGACTACATATATCCGGGCCCGCAGGGTGGCGGAGTCGGGAGTCGATCATTCGCCGCGAGCCGAAATGACCATCAGGCGCTTGCCGAACTCGGTTTTGTCGTGGTTGTGATCGACGGTATGTGCAATCCGCTGCGTTCAAAGGCTTTTCATGATTCGTGCTACGGCAATATGGCGGACAACACGCTCGAGGACCAGATCGCCGGAATCAAACAATTAGCGTCAAAATATCCATATCTCGATCTCGATCGCGTTGGTATTTGGGGACATTCCGGTGGTGGTTTTGCGACTGCGGCGGCAATGTTTCGCTATCCCGATTTCTTTAAGGTTGGCATCTCCGAATCCGGCAACCACGACAATCGTAACTACGAAGACGATTGGGGCGAACGCTACATTGGCCTGCTGACCAAAGATGCCAACGGTAAAGATAACTACGACGCTCAGGCGAACCAGACCTACGCCAAAAATCTCAAAGGCCATCTTCTCCTCGCCCACGGCACGATGGATGACAACGTCCCGCCCGGCAACACGCTGCTGGTGGTGGATGCATTGATCAAGGCGAACAAGGATTTTGATCTCATCATGATCCCAAACGCCCACCACGGCTACGGCGCCGCAGGCGCATATATGATGCGGCGGCGTTGGGATTACTTTGTGAGATATTTGCTTGGAGCCGAGACGCCAAAAGAATATGTGCTGAAGCCGGTGACGGATCCAAGGACGTCGAGCGGACAGTAACATGAATTGCCCCTGACTTTAGTCATTGGGTAAAAGAAGCCTCTGAAGAAGGCTTTAGCCGAACTTAAGAAAATGCCTTCCGAAACATTTGGGAGTATGAGCAACATTAACAGCGATCAAAAGGAGTTGTTACCAGCAGACCGTGAAGAACTACTCAGCGCATTAAAAACGCGATTTAAGGAAAACATGGGCCGCCATAAAGGTCTTGAATGGGCTAAAGTACAAGCAAAGCTGGAAGCTAATACGAACAAACTGTGGTCGCTCAGTGAAATGGAACGAACCGGCGGTGAACCGGATGTCGTCGGGTTTGATAAAAAGACGAGCCGGTTCATCTTTTATGATTGTTCAGCGGAAAGCCCTAAAGGCCGCCGGAGCCTCTGTTACGACCGCGCGGCCTGGGAGTCAAGGAAGGAACATAAACCGAAAAATAACGCTATCGATATGGCGGCCGCCATGGGCATTGAGCTTTTGACGGAAGAACAATATCGAGAGTTGCAGAAACTTGGAAATTTCGATTCAAAAACGTCGAGTTGGCTGACAACACCTTCGGAGATCAGAAAGCTCGGCGGTGCAATCTTTGCCGATTACCGCGTCGGCCGTGTCTTCGTCTATCACAACGGTGCCGAATCTTACTATGGCGGCAGGGCGTTCCGTGGCTCGCTAAGGGTCTAAAGGGTGCCGGCTTTGTCAGAACCGGGAGCGGTAGCGACTGGGTTCTCAAAGGTCGGCGAGTGATATAATTCAGTAATGGAGAAAAAACGATATGTCAGTAATTTCAGAAGCTGAGACCGTAGAGCAGGCGCTTAGATTGCCGGACTCTAGCCGCGCCAAGTTGGCGGATAAACTCATAGCGTCGCTGCCTTCTCCTTTTGTTGGGGAAGATGACGATTGGGTCGAGGAGGCTTTACGCCGTGACCGCGAGATGGACGAGAATCCTGACGCGGTAATGACGCATGAGGAATTTTTCACGTCACTCAGGGAACATATTCGGTGACGAAAGCAATTTACAGTTCTGCGGCGAACCGTGATGTAAAGCGGGCACTCGACTACTATAAGCTCGAGGCTGGAGCAAAGGTCGCCGATGATTTCATCGGGCATCTGGAATCGAAGGTCGCAATAATCCTCAGAGATCCCGAATCGTATCGTGTACTCACGAGAAATTTACGATGTGCCAATCTCGACCGTTTCCCGTATCAAATTGTTTACCGAATTGCTGACGCATCGGCGATCAGGATTATTTCGGTTCGTCATCACAAACAGCGTCCGTATTTTGGACTTGACCGCTAATTGGCTAGTAACTTCAAATGGCTGAAAAAACGGGCTGAAATAAAAACAAAAGCCAACCTCTGCAAGCGTTTGAGCCAGGTCAGAACTCAGTCGCTATCGCCTTAAGTATTTCCCGATACCGAATAGACTAATCAATAGCCAGAAAAACTCAACTATAAACGACGGAAAGTTAAAGCTGAAATAGAGCGAGATGAGGATCAGCGAAGCTCCGGCGGCATTTAGCAGCGAATAAGTAAGGTGCTCGCTGCGAATGCGTTCGAGT